>URHP01000014.1 GCA_900547645.1 uncultured Eubacteriales bacterium | reverse complement strand
TTTGTATGAACTCCTTTTTTTCTCTCATCTGTTGCACTTAATAGTATAATTCACCTAACAGGCAAAAAGATGCGGACGGTTTCGTCCGCTTTCTTTTTATTGCCCGACCGTCGGAGGCGCGTCCGCGCCGCAGGAGGCTGCCATGCGTCTGATCGCAAATGCGCTTTTGAATTTTTTCAAATGCCTTGTCTATGTGTTCGTTCCGCTCGGCTGTATCTTTCTGGGGGCGCTCTTCGGGCTTTCCGGGCTGTTCGGCGCGTTCTTTGAACAGGCGGACTACCTCGCGCGGGAGATCGGCGCCCTGCTCCCCGATGCGGAAGCGCATGCGGACGAGCTGTTCGGCTTTCTGGTCGCGTCCGTCCGTTCGCTGGATTGGAGCGATCCGCTTGCGGCGGTCAACACCGTTCTGACGACGGACTGGCTCTCCGGCATGCTCGCAGAATTTTTCCAGCTTTCGGAAACCGCCGCCGCGGAACTTTCGCAGCGCCTTGCGGGCACATTGGAAAACGTCGTTTCGGCGCTCGGCGGCGCGCTGTCCGCATTCGCGGCGCTGCTTGTGCTCGGCGTCGTGCTCGGGTACTTTGTGACCAACTATTTCGTGCGCAAAAGTACGGTCAGGCGCGGCTTTTGGAAGTTCTGGCTGAATTCCATTGTCGATTCGCTTCTGACGGCGACCATCGTTGCATTCACGCTCTGGCTGCTTGCGGTGTGGGATCCGGGCGCGCTCATTTCTGCCGTCGTCGGCATTCTTTTGTTCGGGTTTGTCGCGCTGTTCGAAGCCTATCTGCTGCACGGGCGGGGCAAGGTCGCCTTCCGCAGTGTGGTGACGGTGGGAAACTGTTTTCTGCTCTTTGTCTCCCAGCTCGCCATTTTTGCCGTCGCGCTCGGCATTGTCTGGCTGATCGGCGTGCTCGCAAACGCGGTCGTCGCGCTCGGCATCGGCATTGCGGTGGCGATCATCGCGTTCCTTGTGGTCAACGTGAATGCGGAATCGTACGTCTACCGCGTGGCGAACGGCTTGGGAGAAGGCAGAAAAGCCCTGCCCGCACCGACTTTTGAAGAATCAAAACGGGAAGATCCGTCAAAATAAGGAGGGAGTGATCACATGAACAAAAAGGCGTTTTACGATCTTTCGTACGGGGTGTATCTTTGCACGAGCTGGGACGAGGGGCGTCCCGTGGGCTGCGTTGCCAACAGCGCGATGCAGATCACGTCCGCGCCGGCGACGATCGCCGTTTCGCTCAATCATGACAACTATACCAACCGCTGCGTGCAGGCGACGGGCTATTTTTCGGTCTGCGTGCTTGCGGAGGACTGCGATCCGCAGCTCATCGGCAAATTCGGCTTTTTTTCTTCCAAGGAAAAGGATAAGTTTGCGGAGGTTCCGTGGAAGGTGCGCGGCAAGCTCCCCGTCCCGGACGGCGTAAAGTGCTGGTTTACCTGTAAGGTCGTCGATCGCATGGAGACCTCCACGCACACCGTGTTTTTGGGCGAGGTAATGGACGCGGACGTGCTTTCGGACGGCGTCCCCATGACGTATGCCTACTATCACAAGGTGTTAAAGGGCAAGACGGCGGCGAATGCGCCCACCTATCAGGCGGAGGAAGCCGCCGGCGGAAAATATGTGTGCAGGATCTGCGGATATGTGTATGACGGAAGCGTTCCCTTCGAGCAGCTGCCCGACGATTGGGTATGCCCTGTGTGCGGCGCGCCCAAATCACAGTTCGAAAAACGGTGATCCTTTTATCAAACGATCAAAAAAACGGCGCTTCGGCGCCGTTTTTTTGTGCAGCTAACTTATTTCCGGGTTTTTTCGGAGATCGCGCGGAACTGCGTCGGCGTCATGCCGAGCTTTCTGCGGAAGAGCGAGACAAGGCTGCGGCCGTCCGAAAACCCTACCCGTTCGGCGATCTCCTGCACGGAGTCCCTGCTTTCCAGCAGAAGGACCTTGCTCTTGTCGAAGCGCAGGTTGTTCAGATATTCCTTCGGGGTAAAGCCTGTCCGCGCGCAGAACTTCCGGATGGAATAGGACTTGCTCAGATAGACGAGTTCGGAAATATCGCTCACGCGGATGGGTTCGGCGTAGTGTTCCGAAAGATAGGCGACGATCTTGGAGACGTCGCTCTCCGCATCGGGATCGCCGTCGCAGTAGCGCAGCAGGTCGGCGAGCACGGCGTACAGCAGGGCGGAAGTGCGGTAAGGATCTTCCCGGTCGTGCCGGATGGCGGGCGTGATCTCGGCGACTGCCTTGGAAAAGAGCGCGGGATCGTAGCCGTGCAGCAGGCAGCCGTGTTTTTGTTCGAACGCCGCAAAAAAGCCGTCGGCGTTCGGTCCGAACAGGTAGGCGAAGTCGGCGGTAAAGGGAGCGTTCCCCGCGTTGCGCAGCGTGTGCGGTTTTTTCTGATCCCAGAACAACAGGTCTCCCGCTTCGGCGCGGAATGTTTTGCCGTCGTATTCAAGCAGCGCGGCGCCTTCCCTCAGATAGAACAGGGCAAAGGCGTCGTACCGTTCGCGCGAGATGGAATGGCGCACGCCGCCCACGCAGACGCCGATCTGCGTCACGTTATATAAAAGCCTGTTTCTTGAAAAGGTCTCCTTCTGGAAAGCGATGTCCGTTTCGGGAAGAAGATCGACGATCCTTTTGGTCCTCTGCATGATATTCCGTCGTTTTTTTGCACTCAATTCCGCAAATTTCTGTATTGAAAAGCGGTCTTACTCCGATTATAATGCAAATGAAGGAAAATTGCAAGGGGCGTCTTGCAAATGAGGAGGAAAATAATGAAAAAACATACGTGGTTGATTGCGCTTCTGCTGACGGTCGCAGTTGCGGCGTCGCTGTTTCTGGTCGGGTGTACGCCCGCAGAGCAGCAGAGCGTTACGCCGCCCGGCACCGAGCAGGAGGAGCCGCAGGGCGGCGATCCGGGCGGCGGGGACGAGGATCCTCCCGTACTCTCAAGCGATACTTCCCTCACCGTTGAGAGCGTGGGCGGAGTGAAGGCGGAAGACGGTGCGGTCACGTTGACGACGGCGCAGTACGAAGCGTTTGCGGCGGCGCAGGATAAGGGCGCGGCATGCGAATACACGCTTGCGGAAAAGGCGAGCGTGACGGTGACGCTGGAAGGTACTAGTCTCAAATTTGCGGTGACGGCAGAGGACGGCACGCAGAAGGACTACACCGTCACGCTGACGGTGCTTTCGGATGATACGTCCCTCACCGTTGAGAGCGTGGGCGGGGTGAAGGCGGAAGGCGGCGCGGTCACGCTGACGACGGCGCAGTACGAAGCGTTTGCGGCGGCGCAGGATAAGGGCGCGGCATGCGAATACACGCTTGCGGAAAAGGCGAGCGTGACGGTGACGCTGGAAGGTACTAGTCTCAAATTTGCGGTGACGGCAGAGGACGGCACGCAGAAGGACTACACCGTCACGCTGACGGTGCTTTCAAACGACGTATCGTTCCGTCTGAACGCCGTGTGCGGCGAAACCATTTCGGATGAAGCCGTCACGCTGTCCGAACAGCAGTTTTATGCGCTGCAGGAGGACCTTGCGGCCGTGTGCGACTATACGGCGGCACAGGGCGCCTCGGTGACGGCGTCGTATGAGACGGAGACGCACTCGCTCGTCTTTACGGTGGTCTCGCAGGACCGTTCGGCAACCGGGGAATATACGACGGTGATCGCGGTGCACAGTCCGTTCGGCTCCAATTCGCTCAACGGCTACGGCAGCGCGGACAACGTCTCGTGGAGCTTTGCGGACGGAGGATATCTGCTCAGCGGCGCGGCGTTCGCGCTGGACGAGCGGGACGTGCAGGTCATGAATGACTGGAGTTTTTCCTGCAACGTCGCCATCAAGGGGCTTGCCGAAAACAGCGAAGTCGTGTTTTCGTCCTATCAGACGGATAACCTCGTCGTCCGTTTTGTGCTGCGCGGAGAGAGCGGCAACCGCTTTATTCTGTTCAGCGACTACCGCGACATGTCCGGGTTCAAGAACTATACCGAACATCTCGTTGATCTTACGTATGAAGAGGGGGAGGAACTGTCCTTCCGCCTGATCAACCTTGGCAACAGCCTCGTCATGATCTACAACGGCGAGACGGTCTACCGCCGTACGCTCGACACGCTCACGCACAGCGAGCTGTGCATTTCCACCGTTACTTGCAGCGCCGTACTCAGCGATCTGGAGATCGTCACGGACAGAGCGCTGGTGGAGGCGGCGTACCAAGATGCGCTGCAGGGCTATCCCGATCCGATGGTGGGGGCTACATTGATCGGCAATGCAGACAATATCGCAGAATTTACGCAGAACGAGGACGGCACGCTCACCGTTCTGGGCAGTCGGTCGAACGCCCGCGTCATGTCGGCGATCTACGGCGAGGGCGTGCCGTACGGCGGGTATCAGTACGCCGTTTCGGGCAGCGTCCGCGTGACCAACACCAAGACGACGGGACCTTCGGCAAGCAAGGTGGAATTCCAGATCTATACCAGTTTCCAGAATTTCATCAAATTTCACCTCTTCCGCTATCCGACCAACAACAGTTTCTATGCCTATCCCACGATCAATTCAAAGATGTCCACGATCGCGTGTGAGAGCAATACCATGCCGCAGGGGACGGACTATACGCTCGACTTTATCTTTATCTACGATCACGGCAGGATCGAGGCGTGGCTCAAGGACGGCGGCTACATGCCCGAATACAAGTGCGTGTATACGTTGGAGACCGATTGGGGATATACGGGGTTTGCGCTTGCCATGCGGCAGTACTGCGACGTCACCTTCTCCGGGCTTTCCATCTGCAAGAATGAGGAATACGACGCGCTGTGGTCGCAGCTGCACGCGGGGGATGCCGACCTGTTTGCGATGAGCGCGCAGAAAGACACGGCGGAGCAGTCTTCCGTCTTTACCGACGGCGGCAGCAATATCTTTTACAAGGGCGATCAGGAGTACGGCAAGGCGTTCTTGTTTGCGGACGGCGTACCCGTTGCGGGCGACGCGTGGATGGTGAGCGGCACGTTCTCCTATTCCGATTACCGCAATTGGGGACAGTGCGAGCTGCAGGTGTGGCAGGACGACACACACGCGGTGCGGTACGTCTTCGAGTATGTGCCGGGCGGCACCTTCCAGGTCTTTACGGAGATCAGGCAGGGGAATGCGATGTGGCAAAACTATAAGCTCATTCAGCGTCCGCAGACCGCCAATCCCGCCTATCTCAACTTTACCGTGGTCAACTATGGCGGCGCCGTCTCCTTCCTCATCGACGGATACGTCTGGCACAGCTATGAAGACGCGGGCCTTTCGGCGCCTGCGATCACATTCGGAGGGCAGAATTGCATCATGAAATTGTCCGGACTGAGCGCCGTGACCGACGAGGCGGCGGTGGGAGAATTTGCGGCGAACATGCAGGAATACAGCTATGTTTCGCCCTACGAAAGCCGTATTGCCGCGCTTGCCGAGGAGTACGCGGGGGCGCAGAAGGGCGGCGTGCTTCTGGCGGGAAGCAGCACCATCGATTTCTGGGACACCTGGCAGGAGGACATCGGCGCAGACACGCTCGGCTATAACGTGGGCATCGGCGGGACGGTGGTCGAAGACTGGCTGTATGCGTACGACAGGCTGGTCGCGCCCTTCGAACCGGGCAAGATCGTGCTCTTCCTGGGCGGGAACAACGTCAACAATCTGGGCGACAGCGGGGAAGCGACGGCAAAACTGCTCGCCGAACTTCTGGAAAAGATGCACGCCGATTTCCCCGAAGCGGAGATCTACTATGTGCTCTCCCTTCCCGTGCCGAACAATTTTGCGCACGGCGTCTATACGACGGAGTACGGAAACCTCATCGAATGCATGAAGGCGTACGGAACGCAGAACGACTGGCTGACGGTCATCGACATGGAGGACGCGCTGACGGAAAACGGCGAACCGATCGCGGAATATTTCCGGAGCGACGGCATCCACATGACCGCCGCGGGCTATGCGGTGTGGAGCGCGATCATAAACGAGGTCGTGTTCGGGAAATAAAATTAAAAAAACGGCGCTTCGGCGCCGTTTTTTTGTGCCCGAACGCTTGACAAAAATACCCGATAGGGGTATAATGCGAATATACCCCATGGGGGTAATTCGGAGGGATGTATGGAACGCTGCGAACATTGCGAAGCGCGCTTTAAGGGAACGCCCCGCGGGCAGGAGGAGATCCGGAATCTGGTCAACCGCCTGAACCGCATCAACGGGCAGATCAACGGCATCAAAAAGATGATCGAGGAAAACCGCTACTGCGGCGAGGTGCTCGTGCAGGTGTCTGCCGTCGAGAGCGCGGTGCGCGCCTTCGGCTATCTGGTGCTGGAGGACCACATGAACACCTGCGTCCGCGAAAAGATCATGGCGGGCGACGAGGCGATCGTAAAAGAGACGGTGGAACTCATCAAAAAACTCAGCTGACGGGCTGCGCCCGGTCCGGTCTTACGACGTAACACGGGCGGAGCGAGGTTTTTATGGAAAAGAAATATTCGATCACGGGAATGACGTGCGCGGCCTGTTCTTCGGGCATCGAGCGCACGGTCAGAAAACTCGACGGCGTGCAGTCATGCTCCGTTTCCCTGATGGGGGAGAGCATGGACGTCGCCTACGATGAGACCGTTCTGACGGATGCGGGCATCAAAAAGGCGGTCACGGCGCTCGGATACGGCGCATACGACTACGGCAAGATCCCCCAAAAAAAGAAAAAGCGTTTCACGCTCGGTGTGCGTTTTCTGCTCTCGCTCATCCTGCTTCTTCCCGAAATGTATCTCGCGATGGGGCACATGATCGGCGAAAGCATCGTGCCGCACGGGTGGCTCAACTACGGATTTCAGACTGCGCTCACCCTGCTCATTCTTGCCGTCAACTATCCGTTCTTCGTGAGCGGCGTGCGTGCGGCGGTCAAACGCGTCCCCAATATGGATACGCTGGTGACGCTGGGGGCGGCGGTCTCCTTTGTCTACAGTCTCGTCATGGCGATCCTGTCGCCCGAACAGCCGACGCTCTTCTTTGAATCGGCGGCGATGATCGTGACGCTGGTGACCCTCGGAAAGTGGCTGGAGGACAAGAGTAAGCGCCGCACGGGGCGGGAGGTGGAAAAGCTCCTGTCCCTTGCACCCGATACCGTCACGGTGGAGCGGAACGGGCGCGAACAGCCGGTCCCGCTTTCCGAAGTCGGGCAGGGGGACGTGCTCGTCGTGCGGCAGGGCGAATCGGTCGCGGTGGACGGCACCGTGCTCGAAGGGCATGCCTTTGCCGATCAGTCGGCGGTGACGGGCGAGAGCCTGCCCGTCGAGCTGACGGCGGGCGACCACGCCATGAGCGCTTCGCTCGTCACGAGCGGGTATCTCAGGATCAGGGCGGAAAAGGTGGGGGAGGAGACCATGCTCTCCTCCATCATCCGCATGGTGCGCGAGGCGGGCGCAAGCAAGGCGCCCATTCAGAAGCTCGCCGACAAGATCTCCGCCGTGTTCGTCCCCGTCGTGCTGGGGATCGCGCTCATCACCTTCTGCGCATGGCTGTTTTCCACTTGGGACGTGCAGGCGGCGTTCAATTTCGGCGTGAGCGTGATCGTCATTTCCTGCCCGTGCGCGCTGGGGCTTGCCACGCCCGTCGCCGTCATGGCGGCCACGGGGCGGGGTGCGTCGCTCGGCGTGCTCGTCAAGAGCGCAGAGGCGCTGCAGCGGGCGGCGGACGTGGGGACGGTGCTGCTCGACAAGACCGCAACGCTCACCGAGGGGAAGCCTTCCGTCGTACATTTTGAAGCGTACGGCGACGAGGCGCGCGCAAGATCGGTCGCATTCGCGCTCGAAAGCAAGCTCAATCATCCGCTGGCACAGTGTATCGTCGCATACTGCGGCGGGGGCGCAGCGGCGGAAGACGTGGAGTACGTCGTGGGGCAGGGCGCGCGCGGCATGGTGGACGGGAAGGAATACTTCCTCGGAAACGACAGGATGATGGCGGCGCGCGGCGTGGATATTTCGGCGCAGAGGGAACGCTTTGCACAGCTTTCCGCCGAGGGCAAGACGGTACTCTTTCTGGCGGACGGGCAAAGCGTGCTTGCCCTGTTCGCCCTTGCGGATACGCTGAAGGAGGGCAGCGCCGCGGCGGTCGCTTCCCTGCGGGAAATGGGCTTGGACGCGTACATGCTCACGGGCGACAACGCCGCCTGCGCACGCGCCGTGGCGGAGAGCGCGGGCATCCCCGCAGACATGGTATATGCGGAAGTGCTCCCGCAGGATAAGCTCGCGTACGTCGTTGAGCGCAAGAAAAGCAACGCGGCATCGGGGAAGCATGTGAAAAAGGGCGTCGCCATGATCGGGGACGGCATCAACGATTCCCCCGCCCTGAAGGAAGCGGACGTCGGCGTTGCAATGGGCAACGGCACGGACGTCGCCATCGAGAGCGCGGACATCGTGCTGATGGGCGGCGATCTTGCCGCCGCGCCCCGCGCCTTTGCGCTCGCGCGAAAGACGATGCGCATCATCAAGCAAAATCTCTTCTGGGCGTTCTTCTATAACTGCGTCTGCATTCCGCTCGCGGCGGGCTGTTTTGCGGCGCTGGGCGTGACGCTCAATCCCATGATCGCGGCGGCGGCGATGAGCTGCTCTTCGCTCTTCGTGGTGGGCAACGCGCTCAGGCTCACCGTCTTCGGGCGCGCCAAAAACAAAGGGACGAAAACAAGACAAATTCAAGGAGGCAATGATATGAAACGTGAATTGAAAGTGGAGGGCATGATGTGCCAGCACTGCGTCCGGCACGTCACGGACGCGCTGCAGGCGGTGGAGGGCGTTGAGAAGGCGGAGGTCGATCTCAAAAAGAAGCGCGCCGTCGTCACGCTTTCCGCGCCCGTTCCGGACGGGACGCTCGTCGCCGCCGTCAAAGAGGCGGGTTACGAAGCGGCCGTCAAAGACTGACGCTGCGCCGCGCCCGAGCGGGCGCGGCGTTTGATTTCTGACAAAATACGGCAGATTCCGTCATATCTTCCTTGCGTGCGCAACCGTGCAGATGATACGATCATGGAAACGGCAGGGAGGCAGTTCATGCAGACGCTTTTATTGGACAGACGCACGCAGGATATGATCGAAGGGTATGTGCCCGAAGGCGAAGTGCTCACTTCGCTCGTACGCTTTTTCTCCATTTTTGCGGACAATACCCGCCTGAGGATGCTGTCCGCGCTCGCCATTTCCGAAATGTGCGTGACGGACATTTCGCGCGTGCTGGGCATCAATCAGACGACGGTCAGCCATCAGCTGCGCTTTCTCAAGGACGCCGGCATGGTGCGCACCGACCGCCACGGGAAGATCATCTTCTATTCGCTCTCCAACGATATTGTCAACGACGTGTTGCTGAAGGGCGTGGAGTTTCTCGGCTACTGAAATCGCGCCGGCAAGGCGGAGCCGCAAGGGCCGCGGGCAGACAGGATATTTTCCTGCCTGCCTGCGGCTTTTTCTCTGCGAATGCTTGAAAAATACCCGCAAAGCGTGTATAATGGGATTATGGGCGAAAGCGTCATCCGCGAAAAATTAAAACTGCTGCCGGACAGTCCCGGCGTCTATATCATGATGGACGCGGACGGCGTCGTGATCTATGTGGGCAAGGCGCGCGTTCTGAAAAACCGCGTGCGCCAGTACTTTCATGCTTCGCCGAAGCCCGCCAAGGTGCAGGCGATGGTGGACTGTATCGCCGATTTCGCCTATGTCGTCACGCCGAGCGAAGTGGATGCGCTTGCGCTCGAGAATACCTATATCAAAAAGTACAAGCCCAAGTACAACATTCTTCTGAAGGACGACAAGACCTATCCCTACATCAAAGTTTACACGCGGGAAGCCTTTCCGCATATCGGCATCACGCGCAAGATCAGGCGCGGGGACGGCAGATATTTCGGTCCCTTCATGGGCGGCATCGCCGCAAAGGAGATCGTGGACGTCGCCGCAAAGGTGTATCATATCCGCACCTGTTCGCTTACCGTAAAGGAAAAACCCGCCAAGCCCTGTCTGGAGTATCACCTCGGGCGGTGCGGCGCGCCCTGCGCGCATCTCATCGACCGCGAAACATACGCGGCGGACGTGGAGCGGGCGATCGCCTTTCTTTCGGGCGACTATGAGGAGGCGGCGCGCATCCTCACGGAAAAGATGAACGCCTTTGCGCAGAACGAGGAATTCGAACTCGCGCTCGAATACCGCAATAAGATCGAAATGCTCTCCCGCCTGGGCGAGCGCCGGATCACGGCGATGCCGCGCGACGTGGACGCGGACGTCTGGGCGTTCGAATCCAACGGGCTGTACGCGGCGGCGAGCGTGCTCCTGACGCGCGGCGGCATCATGCAGGGCAGCCGCAACTTCTCGCTCGACGCGGGCGCGGGGGAACGGGGCGAGAATTTCCTCTCCTTTCTCACGCAGTACTACGCGGCGCACGAGCTGCCGCACGAACTCGTCGCGGACGAACCGTTCGACGAGGCGCTCTTTCTCGGCTATGCCGAAAAGAAGTCGGGGCGCAGACCGACCATCACCCGCCCGAAGTTCGGCATCCGCCGCGAACTGCTGGATATGGCGCAGGGCAACGCGAAGGAATATCTGGAAAAGTCCGTCTCGGCGATCGAACACAAGAGCGATATGACGACGGGCGCGTGCGAACGGCTGAAGGAGCTGCTGTCCCTTTCCCGCTATCCCAAGCGCATGGAGTGTTACGATATTTCCAACATTTCGGGCGTGGATAAGGTGGGCAGCATGGTCGTCTTTACGGACGGCGAAGCGGATAAAGTGCAGTACCGCCGCTTCCGCATCCGCACGGTGGAGGGTGCGAACGACTTTGCCTCGCTGCAGGAGGTGCTGCGGCGCCGCCTTGCCAAGTTGGGCACCGCGGAAGAGGAGCGCTTTGCCCGTCCGCAGCTCATCGTCATCGACGGCGGCAAGGGGCAGCTCTCCGCGGTCAAGGCGATCTTCGATGAAATGGGGATCGCGGACATCGACCTCGTCTCGCTTGCCAAGCGCGAGGAGGAGGTGTTCACCCTGCATTCCGAGGAACCCGTGCGCATCGACCGCCGCGACTTTGCCTTAAAGACGCTGCAGCGCATCCGTGACGAAGCGCACCGCTTCGCCATCACCTATTTCAGGAGCCTGCACTCCAAGCGCAATCTTGCTTCCGTACTCGACGAGATCGAGGGCGTCGGCAAGAGCAAGCGTACGGCGCTCATGCGTTCGTTCGGCGATATTGACAAGATCATGCACGCGAGCGAGGAGGAACTCGCCCGTGTGGAGGGCATCGGGCCCGCGCTTGCCGCGCGCATCCGCAGCCATTTCGAGGAGCTATGAAATATCCGCTTTTTTTATCCGATTTTGACGGGACGCTCGTCCGCGCGGACGGAACGGTCTCGGAAGCGAACAAACGGGCGATCGCCCGTTACCGCGCGGCGGGCGGCGTGTTTGCCGTCTGCACGGGGCGGGGACTGACGTCCATCCTGCCCCGCCTCAAAGAACTCGGCATCGACGACGGATTGGTTGTCGCCTATCAGGGCGCGACGATCGCCGACGTCGCCACGGGGAACCTGCTGAAAGACGACGGGTTTTCCCGCGAGGACGCGCTCAAAGCCGTGCGTCTTCTCGAGCAAAACGGGCGGCATGTGCACGTCTATACGGTGGACGAACTGTACTGCAATGTGGACGACGAGCCGCTGCATTTTTACGAAAAGATCTGCCGCGTCAAAGCGCATATCGTCACCGATATGCCGCTTTCCGAATATGTGGAGCGGAAGGGGCTGCGCGTCGTCAAGGCGCTCGCCATGGTGGAAAAACAGGACCGGCGCCCGCTCATGGAGTGGCTGACGCCCCGTCTCGGCGAAGGGTTTTACGTGACCTGTTCGGCGGATTTTCTTGTGGAAGTCATGCCTGCCGGTCAGACCAAGGCGGCGGCGGTGGACTTTTTGTGCCGCTATTACAAGATCCCGCGGGAAAAGTGTGCGGCGATCGGCGATCAGCTCAACGATCTGCCCATGATCGCGCGCGCAGGCGGCAGGTTTGCCGTCGCCAATGCGGAACAAGCGCTCAAGGACGGGGCGACGGTCGTCGCCTCGGTGGAGGAAGACGGCGTCGCGCAGGCGCTGGCGATCGCCATGGGGGAGGAACAATGACAGAGAACATTTTACCCAAAGAAACCGTCATGCTCGATAAGTTCGCGTCCGATCTCGGGCTCGAGATGCTGTACGCGGGCAGGGGGATCATCACGCTCACCAGCATCAGCGTAGACCGCCCCGGTCTGCGCCTTGCGGGATTTTTCAGCTATTTCGATACCCAGCGCATCATGCTCATCGGGCTTACCGAGCACGAATATCTGCATTCTTTCCCGTCCGAAGAGCGGCTGGAAAAGATCAGGAAACTTTTCGACTGCGGCGAGATCCCGTGCGTCATCTTTGCGCGCGATCTGCCCGTCCTGCCTGAATTTATGGAATGCGCCCGCGCTACGCAGACGCCCATCTTCCGTTCGGGGAAGATGACTTCCTCGGTCACGGTGGATCTGTGCATCTACCTCAACCGCCTGCTTGCGCCCACCACCACCGTTCACGGAGTGCTGATGGATGTATTCGGCGCGGGGATCCTGCTCACGGGCAGCAGCGGCGTGGGAAAGAGCGAGACGGCAATGGAGCTGATCAAGCGCGGACACCGCCTTGTGGCGGATGATTCCGTGCTCATCAAGCGCATCGAAAACGAACTCGTCGGCACCGCGCCCGAGCGCATCCGCTACTTTATGGAGCTCAGGGGCATCGGCATCATCAACGTCAAAAACATGTACGGTTCGGGCGCCGTCATGACGGAGAAGGCGATCGAACTCGTCATGGAGCTGGAGCCTTGGAAAAAGGACAAGGAATACGACCGCATCGGCGGCGAAGGCAGCACGGAGAGCATCCTCGGGCTGAATATCCCCAAGCTCACCGTCCCCGTGAGCGCGGGGCGCAACCTTGCCATTCTCATTGAGGTCGCCGCGCGCGATCAGCGGCTCAAGAACATGGGATACGACGCGGCGAGCGAATTGATCGCGCGTACGATAGGGCGATAAATGACCGAACTGCTTGCCCCTGCGGGGGACGAAAAGACGGCGTACGCGGCGCTGCGTGCGGGCGCGGACGCCGTATATCTGGGACTTACGCGATTTTCCGCGCGCGAGAGCGCGGAAAATTTTTGCGTTTCCGCGCTGGAAAAACTGACGCGGGAAGCGCACCTTCTGGGCGCAAAGGTGTACGTCGCGCTCAATACGCTCGTGAAGGACGGCGAGCTTTCCGACTTTGCCGCCGCCGCGCGCGAGGCGTGGAACGCGGGCGCCGACGCCATTCTGATGCAGGACGTCTTTCTGGGACGCGCGCTCAAAGAGCTGTATCCCGGGATCGTGCTGCACCTTTCCACGCAGGCGGGCTGCTGCAACGTGCACGGCGCGCGTCTGGCAAAGGCGTGCGGATTTTCGCGCGTCGTCCTCGCGCGGGAGACGCCGCTTGCCGATATTCCCGCCATTTCCGCCGTCATTGAGACGGAAGCATTCGTGCAGGGGGCGCTCTGCACCTGTTTTTCGGGGCAGTGCTATCTCTCTTCGTTCGCGGGAAACAATTCGGGCAACCGCGGCAGGTGCAAGCAGCCCTGCCGCAAGCAGTATTCGATCGATCGGGCGGGCTTTGAGACGCCCGCCTATGCGCTCTCCCTTTCCGACCTCTCTGTGGGGGAGGATGTGCGTAAACTTCTGGAGGCGGGCGTTACGTCCCTGAAGATCGAGGGCAGGATGCGCTCGCCCGCATATGCCTGCGCGGCGGTGGAATATTACCGCGCCGTTCTGGACGGCAAGCCTGCGGCGGAGGCATTTTCCGCTCTGAAGCGCGCCTTCAACCGCGGGGACTACACGCGCGGGCTTGCCTTCGGACAGGATAAAAAGCTGCTCTCGCGCGAGGTGCAGGGGCATATCGGCGAACGCGTCGGCGTGCTCTCCCGCCGCGACGGCAAGTGGTTCTGCCGGAGCGCGTTTGCGGCGGACAAGGGGGATGCCTTCAAGCTGCTGCGCGGGGGGAAAGAAGCCGGCGGGGCGCTGTTTTCGGGCGCGGGACCGGACGGGTTCTATCTGACTTCGCGCGACCGGCTCATGGCGGGGGACGAAGTGCGCGTGACGCTGGACGCCTCGCTCGGCGAGCGCGCGTCTGTCCTGACGCGCAGGCGGGAGATCGGCGTAAAAGTCACGCTCCGCGCGGGCGAGCCGATGCGCGCCGAATGCGGCGATTACGTTCTGACGGGCGCGGTATGCGAGCGGGCGGAGCGCGCGCCGCTCACGGAAGAGGACGTGCGCGCCTGCTTTCTCAGGACGGATACGCTGCCCTTTGCGCCGCACGTCACGGCGGAGACGGAAGGGGCGTTTGCGGCAAGATCCGCGCTCAACGCCTTCCGCCGCGCCTTTTACGAAGGGCTGGCGGCATTCCTTGCGCCTTCCCGCGCGCCGCTCGCGGAAAAACCGCTCCCCGTACCTTCTTTTACGGCAGAGCAGGGCGGCATGACCGCGGTCATCCTTTCGGGAAGTACCGTGCCGGAGGGCGCGGACATGGTCATCTGGAAGCCTGCCGATCTGGCGGACATGGCGCCGCCTCCCGGGGCATGGCTGTACCTTCCGCCCCTTCTGACTGCGGCGGACGAGGCGCTCATCGCGCCGCAGCTCGGTCGGTTTGCCGGCGTGTACTGCGAGGGAACGTACGGCGCGGAATTTGCCAAAAAGTACGGCGTTTTGCTGTTTGCGGGCACGGGGTGGAATCTCACCAACCGCATTGCCGTCGGCGGCGCGCTGGAATACGCGTGCTGCGCCGCGCTCTCCAAGGAGCTTACCCTGCGCGAACAGGACGCACTTGCGGCAAAGGGGACGTTTGTGCTCGCGGCGGGGGACTGCAAGGTGATGGATCTGTGTTATTGTCCCTTCGGGAAGACGTGTGCGTCGTGCGATGCGCGCGCGGTCTATACGATGACGGACGAAGCGGGCAGAAAGTTCCCTCTGCGCAGGTACCGCGCGGCGGAGGGGTGCCGCTTCGAGCTGTTCAACTGCGCGCCCCTTACGGCGGGGGCGGGGAAGCCGTCCGCGATCGCGGACTGCACGCTCGGGAATTTTGCCGCCGTCGCCTGCGCCCGTGCGCCCGAGGGAAAACTTCCGGATGCGACGCGCGGTCACGCCGCAAGGAGCCTGTTATGAACGACAACGCAAAGCGACTCGAACTTGATAAAATTCTGTCGGCGTGCGCATCGCACGCCGTGCTGGAGGCAGGCAAAGATCTGCTGCTCTCCTGCGAGCCCGTGCACGATCTTTCCGAAGCGCGGAAGCTGCTCGGTCTGACGGAGGAGGCGACGCTGCTGCTCTTTACGCTCGGCACGGGCAAGGTGGAGGAATTCCCCGCCTGCGGGGAATGGCTGGAGCGCGCCGAAAAAGGCGCGAGCCTTTCGCCCGCGGAATTGCTGGGCGTCGCGCGGCTGCTGCGTTCGGCGCGCGTGCTCTACCGCTCCGTGCGCTCTTTTTCCGACGACCGCATCGCGGCATTCAGGGAACTCACCGAACATCTCATGTTCGACGAGCGTCTGGAAGAGGACATCGGGCGCAAGATCCTGAACGAAAACGAACTTTCCGACCATGCGAGCGAAACGCTCTTTTCCCTACGCACGCAGATCCGCCAGCTCGGCGAGCGCATCCGCGCGCGGCTGCAGGGCTATCTGTCCGGCGAAGAGCGGAAATATCTGCAGGACGGCATCGTCACCGTGCGCGGGGACCGCTTTGTCGTTCCCGTCAAGGCGGAATATAAGCGCAGCATCAAGGGCTTCGTGCATGACCGTTCCGCAAGCGGCGCGACGGTGTTCATCGAGCCGGAGGAAGTGCTGGAAATGAACAACGAGCTGCGCTCCCTCATGCTGGACGAAAAGGAGGAGGTCGCCCGCATCCTTGCCGAACTTTCGCACGCCGTCGGGCGCATGCGCGGCGCGCTCTCTGCGGACATGGATACCCTTGCGGTCGCGGATGCCTTCTTTGCCCGTGCCGAATACGGCTACCGCATGCACGCCGTCCGACCCGATCTGAACGGGCGCGGGCTGCTTGAGATCGTCAAGGGCAGACATCCGCTGCTCGATCCCAAGACCGCCGTTCCCGTCTCGCTCTCGCTGGGCGAAGGATACCGCTTTCTGCTGATCAGCGGCGCAAACACGGGCGGCAAAACGGTCACGCTGAAGATGTGCGGACTGTTCTGCCTGATGGCGGCGTGCGGGCTGTTCGTGCCCGCCGCAGAAGGGACGCGTCTCGCCGTGTTCGACGGCGTCTGGTGCGACGTCGGCGACAGCCAGTCCATCGAGGAGAACCTGTCCACGTTTTCCTCGCACGTCGTGCATCTCAAAGAGATCCTGGAACAGGCGACGCAGCGTTCGCTCGTCCTTATCGACGAACCGGGCGGCGGGACCGATCCCGAGGAGGGCGCGGCGCTCGCGCGCGCCGTGGTCGCGGAGCTGCTGCGCCGCGGCTGCCGCGGCGTCGTCACCACGCACTACTCCGCGCTCAAGGAATTTGCCTATGCGCAGGAGGGCATCGAGAACGGCTGCATGGAATTTGACGCCGCGGATTTCCGCCCCCTGTACCGGCTGAAGATCGGCGCGCCGGGCTCTTCCAACGCGCTGCTCATCTGTACGCGGCTCGGGCTGCCCGCGTCCGTCGTGTCGGAGGCGCGCAGCTGCCTGTCGGAGGGCGCGCGCGCCTTTGAACATACGCTGCGCGCCGCCGAAGAGAGCCGCGTCCGCACGGAGGAGGCGACGGCACGCGCCCGCAGTCTGCAAAAGGAATGGGAATCGCGTCTCGCCGATCTTTCCAAGGAGGAGGAGCGCTTCCGCAAAGAAAAGGAAAAATTTCTTGCTTCTTCCCGTGCGGAGGCGCGCCGCATCGTTGCCGAGCGCACCGCCCGCGCGGAAGAACTGCTTGCCGAAATGGAACAGATCTTCCGCAAGAACGATGTCACGGAGGTCGATCTCATCCGTGCGCGCACCCTGAAAAACCGCATGGCGGCGGAGGAAAAGCCGGAGGACGCTCCCGTACGCGCCCTGCCCGTGGACGCCGCAAAGCTGAAGGCGGGCGACCGTGTGCTGGTGGGGGCGATGGGCGCGGAGGGAACGGTGCTCTCCGTGCGCAGGGACAGGGGAACGTGCGAAGTACAGACGGGCGCGCTGCGCGTGAACGTAAAGATCGCCGATCTCTATCTTCCCGCGGCAAAGCGGACGGCGGAAAAGGAACGGGTGCAGGTGACCAGAAATCTTGCGCCGCGCCCTTCCGCAAGCCGCGAATGCAATCTGATCGGCATGACGACTTCGGAGGGCGTTGCGGAAGCGGAGGCGTTTCTGGACGCGGCGGTCGTCGCCAATCTGCACGAGGTGCGCATCGTGCACGGCTACGGGACGGGGAAACTCCGCGCTGCCGTTCACGAGATGCTGCGCCGCCATCCCCGCGTCGAACAATTCCGCCTCGGCAAATACGGCGAAGGGGAAGGGGGCGTCACCGTCGTGGAACTCAAATAGCGGCGCGCTGCTTCGGATGCCCGGGGCGGGCGTCGGACAGCCCGGTATTTTCGGGAAAGGAGCATAAATTTTTACCGTTTCCAATAGAATGTGGGTGAAAACCTGATTTTTGGGGGAAACTGTGAAAAAGCTCTCGTCCCGCGCCGTCGCCATGATCACAAACGGCGTGCTTGCCGTCGTGCTCATCGTGCTCGGATGCGTCTGTTTTTTCCCGACGTCCGCGCACGTCTCTTCCGAACTCGAAGCGCGCGTGGTGCGCCGCGGGATTTCCGACGACGGCGTATCGCTCATGTTCAACGTCTATTGGGGCACGGAGGAAGTGGACGGCATTCTGACCGTGCTGGAATCATACGGCGCGCAGGCGACCTTCTTCCTCGGCGGGAGCTGGGCGGACGACAACGCAGACTGCGTCAGGCGCATCGCCGCGGCGGGACATGAGATCGGTTCGCACGGCTATTTCCACCGCGATCACACGTCGCTCGGTTACGATGAGAACGTGCAGGAGATCGCGCAGAGCGTACAGTTTTTGTCCCTCGTCTCGGGCAGGACGGTCACGCTGTTCGCGCCGCCGTCGGGCGCATACGACGAAAACACCGTCAGCGCCGCCGACGCGCTGGGGCTGAAGACCATTCTCTGGTCCAAGGATACCATTGATTGGCGGGACAAGGATGCCGACACCTGCTTCCTGCGCGCAACGAAGGACGTGGAAGCGGGGGATCTGGTGCTCATGCACCCCATGCAGCATACGCTCGCGGCGCTCCCGCGCATCCTCGAACGCTACCGCGAAGAGGGGCTCCGTGCCGTGACGGTGAGCGAAAATCTCGGCATCAATCAGCTGACATAACCATTACATAGGAGAAAATAACATGATCGAAACCAAGACTCTTTCCAACGGCGTACGCGTGATCGTCAAACAGATGGAGGGGCTGCTGTCCGTCACCATGGGCGTGCTCGTGGGAACGGGCGCGGCGTATGAAACGGATGCGGAGGACGGGATCTCGCACTTCATCGAGCATATGCTCTTCAAGGGAACGCCCACGCGCACCGCGTTTGAAATTTCCGATGCGTTCGACGCGCTCGGCGCACAGGTCAACGCCTTTACGGGCAAGGACATGACCTGCTATTATTCCAAGTCCACGAGCGACCATGCGGCGGAGGCGTTCGCGCTGCTCGCCGATCTCTTTCTGAACGCCTGCTTTCCCGAAGAGGAGATGAAGCGCGAGAAGGGCGTCGTGCTCGAAGAGATCCACATGGACGAAGATTCGCCCGAAGATCTCTGTCTCGATCTGCTTGCGCGCGCCGCGTTCGGAAACCGGGGATACGGCAGAAACATTTTGGGACCTGCAAGCAACGTCGAAGGCTTCACGCGGGACGATCTGTTCGCCTACCGCAGGGAGCGCTACTGCCCGGAGAACATTGTGGTCTCCTTTGCGGGCAGCATCGGCGTGGACGAAGCGCTCTCCCTTGCCGAACGCTATTTCGGCGGCATGGAGCGCACGGCGTTTTGCGACCGCAAAAAGCAGGCGGCGCAGCAGGCGGGCTGTCTGTTCCGCCAAAAGCCCATCGAACAGGCGCACTTCGCCATAGGGTTTCCCACCGTCGCCAGGGAGGACGCCATGCGTCCCGCCGTGCAGGTCATGAACGCGGTGCTGGGCGGCGGCATGAGTTCCCGTCTTTTCAAGCGGGTGCGCGAGGAGCTCGGGCTTGCGTATTCCGTCTATTCCTACTGTTCGCATTATGAGGAGACGGGGCTTCTGACCATCTACGCGGGCGTCAATCCCGTCAAGGCGCGGGATGCCTTTTCCGCCGTGCGCGAAGTGGTCGAAACATTCGTGAAAGAGGGCGTTTCGGAGGAAGAATTCTCCCGCGGAAGGGAGCAGGTCAAATCGGGCAGCATCTTCTCGCAGGAAAATACCTCGTCGCAGATGCTTCTCTACGGGAAGGAGATGCTCTATAACGGAGCGGTGTACGACTTTGAAAAGCGCATGCAGGAGATCGCCGCGCTCAGGCGCGAGGACGTTCTCGAGGCGATCGCGCGCAACTTCGACTTCTCGCGTGCCGCCGTCTCGTCCGTCGGGAATCTGAAGGAAGGGCTGTCGCTGTGATGGCGGAGGGGTTCGAGCCGTTTGCCTTTCCGGACAGCCGTCTGCTGGTGCTCGGCAGTTTTCCGTCCGTCAGAAGCCGCGCGCAGGGCTTTTATTACGGTCATCCGCAGAACAGATTCTGGAAGACGGTGTGCGGATTTTTCGGCGAACAGGTCCCCGCGGACGTTGCGGGGCGGCAGCAGTTTCTGCGGCGGCGGCAGATCGCCCTCTGGGACGTGGTGACCGCCTGCGAGATCGTGGGTTCGTCGGATGCGTCCATCCGGAACGAGCGCGTTGCCGACGTCGCGTCTCTGGTGGCGGGCAGCGCGATCGAGGCGGTGTTTTGTAACGGCAAGACGGCGTATGCGCTGCTCATGCGCAGGCCGCCCCTGCCCGTACGCACGGAGTGCCTGCCGTCCACGTCTCCCGCCAATCCCCGTTTTTCGGCGGAGATCTGGGAGCGGGCGCTGCGCTCGGTATTCGGAGATCGGATATGATTACATATGAAGAATTGCTGCAACAGCTGCGGGCGCTCTCGGACGAGGCGTACCGCGCCTTTCACACCAAACTCTTAAAGGACGACGGGATCCGCGTCATCGGCGTGCGCACGCCGCAGCTGCGCAGACTGGCAAGGGCGCACAAAGGGGAGATCGACGCCTTTCTCGCCTTTCCCGACGAGTTTTACGAGGTCACATGGCTCAAGTGCGCGATCGCCTGTTTTCTGCCGTACGGGGAATTCTGCTCCGTGGTCGACCGCCTTGTGGGGCTGCTCGACAATTGGGCGACGTGCGATATGTTCGCGCCCGCCTGCATCGGCAGACACCGCGATCTGTTCGGTCCCTGCATCCTGCGCTATCTTGCGGACGAGCGCGTATTCGTGCGGCGCTTTGCGCTGACCACGCTGCTGCACTTCTATGTGACGGAGGAATGGCTTCCCTTCGTGTTTTCGTGTCTGGAGCAGGCGGATACGCGGGAATACTACGTCTCCATGGCGGCGGCGTGGCTGACGGCGGAAGTCCTTGTAAAGTTTTACGAAGCGGGCAGAGCGTTCCTCGCCCGGGGGCTGTTATCGCGCGAGACGCATAACCGCGCCATCCGGAAAGCGTGCGAAAGTTTCCGCCTTGACGGCGCGCAAAAGGCGCAGCTGCGCGCGATGAAGCGGTGATTGTCACAAATTTTTGTGACTTTTGCCGACTTGTTTCGGCAAAAGCATTGACAAACCCCCTTAGATGGGGTACAATATGAAAAAACACATCCCGCCGTGTGGGATGAGCGGAGGATCTTATGTACGAAAAAGTTTGCAAAATGCTCGCGGAGCAGCTCGATATTTCCGCCGATACGATCACGCCTTCTTCCGAAGTCGTCAAGGATCTCGGCGCAGATTCGCTGGACGTCGTGGAACTGATGATGGCGCTGGAAGACGAATACGGTATCACCCTTCCCGAGGGCGAAGTCGAAAACGTCAAAACGGTGCAGGATATTGTGGACATGATGGAAAAACTTGCCAAGTAAGCGGGCATTTGTAGGGATTTTTTCAGATGATTTAAAAGGCTAACGAAATTTTCGTTAGCCTTTTTCTTTTTGTTGGTGAATTATACTATTAAGTGCAACAGGTGAGGAAAGGTCTGTGCTTTTAAAATTTATTTTATCGCCTAACTATCAGTATGACAGATGAAATTTATTATTTCAATTCTTCCTTTGTGGGAATTTCAAATAAGCCCGACCACTCATCAAATTCTTTTCTTCCTACATAGAATACGGAGTTTTTACCTGCCAATCGATTACGGGCTTCCAATCGCTCCCAGATAACGTCGTTAGGAGTATTCATATAATGAATTTTGGAATCTGATCCAAGGGCGCGGGCTTTTCGTCTGAATTCATCACGTTCGGATTTTGTCCAAAAACCGAAATCAAGGATCACATCGCATCCTGACTTTAAAACTTTTACAGCGACTTCCCACATTAGTTCCTCGATTTTAGTATGACGTTCATCGTGTTCCGGTTCATGAATATCATGCCCGAAAAGAAAATATTGCCATTCATCGGGAGTTAATCTTAAAGCCTTGTGTTCTTGCTCCAACTTTTTTGCTTCCGTGGTCTTTCCGCTTCCGGGTAAGCCTACCATCATATGAAGTGTGGACATGCTGTACCTCCATAATTTCTTATTTGCCGATGCGATTATGATATCAAATAAGCAATATTTCAAGTGATCCCGCGCGGGAAAGGAAATCAGATTTATAGAGAGTCAATTCTTCTGAACTGATTAATTTAAACCTCTGCGGGAACTACATATTGCCGGCGGCTCTTTTTTACTTTGTGTAGTGTTTGGGGGGATGCCCGTTGATCTTGACGAAACTGCGGTAGAAGGTGGTGTAGTCGGCGAATCCGAGCCGCGCCGCAACGTCCACGGGGCGCTGTCCGCGGCGCAGCATGTCCTTGGCGTACGCCATCTTTTTATGCAGGATAAAACTTTTCAGCCCCATCTGCATGTCGCGGCAGAAGACGTTCTGGATGTGCGACTTTGACAGATGGAACCGTTCGGCAATGTCGTCGATGGTCAGCGCGGAGAACAGGTTTTCGTTGATGAACTGCACGATGCTGCTCGTCAGCGAATTGTGGGGGACGGGCGCCGCCTCGCTCGCGCTGCATTCGTTTTGCAGCAGGATCAGAAATTCCTGCAACAGCGTCTTCGCCATGGCGGGGAAGTCCTCGTCCGGAAGCATCTTCCGGTATTGCTCCATGCGCCCGAATACGGAGAGCAGCACGCGGTTGTCCGCAATATTGAGCACCCGCGGGACCTCCAGAGAAGTGTCCTGCTCAAAGGGGCTGACCGCCTTCGGAAAGTTGAAGATGAACCGTTCGTAGGGCTGCAGGTTGTTCAGGATCAGGCTGTGGTAGTTCTGCGGCGGAATGACGATCAGATCGTATGGTCTGAGTTCAAAGATCGCGCCCTCCAGGTTAAAACTCGCGCTTCCGCTCACGAACAGATGGATCTAACAGTTCGCGTGGATATGTCTGAAAAAGTTCCCCGCGTATGGAACGGGGTCGTATTTGTGCTGCAGAAACGCATGATCGTTCGGATAATAGAGCGGGGCAATGTCAAACATGTTCTGTATTGTATCATATAAAAGTATAAAATGCAATACTTTTCGCAAAAAATACAATGGACATGCTTATTTTTTCATGTTACAATAACAATAGGAGCGTTTTATCGACAAAAAATATGAGCAGGAGGAAAAATGGTTGCATGAAAAGAGCCGTAAAGAGCGCAATCGGGCTGATGGCCCTGTTGCTTGCCTTTCTTTGCACGTTTCTGCTGGCTGCCTGTACCGACCCGGGAAATGCGGCGGATGACGGCGGGCAGGACGGTAACGGTGTGACGGACGGAGAAGACGGGGACGGTCTGCCCGACGAGGCGGTCACCGTCGGCGGGTATACGCTGGACGCATCGCTGGAGGACTGGTCGGAGGCAGATCGGGCGAACGGACTGTTCATTCCCGTCGCAGACGGTCAGCATGCCAACGTCTATGCCAAAAAGATCGGCGAAGGCGTCGTTCTGGCGGTGGAGGCGAAGCATCACCGCTATGTGACGACGAGCGAATATACATTGTCCAATTCCAACCTTCAGTTTGCCTTTTCCGACGCGGAGGAGACGCGCTACGTCACCGCGACGAACGAGAGCAGCGGCGTCAGCGACTTTGCGATCCGTTCCGTCTCGGACGGGAGCATCCGCACCACGGTGTTCGAGCTGTTTGTGGCAAAGGAGGAGATCCCTTCCTTTGACGCGCAGCTCCGTTTCGGCTTCCGTCTGCATCTGAGCGGCTATTCGGAGGACTATTTCTGGGGCTACGGCGGCGACTGGCGCATCGACGGCTGCGACGTCGGCAACTGCTCCTATTACCTCTCCGAAGAGGGCATCACGGGCAGGCTTCCCGCGGCGGACGGCGCGGTGGACGGCGTGCTCGGCGCGGAATGGGACGGCGCGGAGGAGATCGTCTCGGGCTACAACGATTACGGAACGATCACCATGCGCAGCCGCATGGAAGAGGACGGCGTTTATCTGTATTTCACGGCGCTCCACAAGGAGTGGCACGAGCATCAGTATTGGTGCTACAATCCCAATTTTGAATTCCGTCTCGGGGCTTCCTCTTCCGACTTCGCCACCTTCCGCGTGGTGAAGTATTCGCAGGACGTCACGCTGTTTTCGTCTACGGCGGGGGACGCCGTCATGACGATGACGTTCGACGAGGACCTCGGCATGTACCGCACCGTGTGCGAAGTGTTCATTCCCTATGAAAGCATCCCGGGCGGCGCGGCTGATTCCGAGATCGTGGTGGGCGCGTCCTTCCGCGCGGATGAGGACGACGTCAATCCTTGGGTTCCCTATTACGACAACGGCAGTTCCACCTGGGATATGCGCTGTCTTGCGATCACGCAGGGAGGATGGAAAAGAATATGAGAACGGGTAAGAAACGCGGCGTCGGAGCCATTCTCGTGCTGTTGCTGCTGGCGGTCGTGACGGTGTTTTCCGTCGCCTGCAAGCCGGCGGACAGCGGAAACGACGGACAGCAGGGTGGCGGTGATCCGGAAAACGCATTCTGTCTGTATGCCGACGGTTCCGCAAGCACCATTTTTGTGGACGGACAGGAGCACAAGCAGGTCATCCGCGCAGCGGAAGATCTCAAGGACGATATTTACGCCGTTTCGGGCGGAGAAGTGGCGCTCGAGCAGACTTCGGTGCCCAAGAACGCCGAAAACGCAGTCATCATCGGGACGGTGGGCGACAGCGCGCTCATCGAAACGCTCATCGCAAACGGCAAGTTCGACGAGGCGGAGAGCATCCGCGGCAAGTGGGAGTGCTATGCGATCAAGGTCGTGGAAGCCCCCTGCGAAGGGGTGGACCGCGCGCTGGTGATCGCGGGCAGCGACAAGCGCGGCACCATTTACGGCATCTATACCATTTCCGAAAAGATCGGCGTATCGCCCTGGTATTGGTTTGCGGACGTGACGCCCGAGCACAAGGATACCGTGACGGTGGACGTCGATACCATCGTCTCCGAAGAGCCTTCGGTCAAGTACCGCGGCATCTTTATCAACGATGAATTCAACTTTACTTCCTGGGCGAAGATGTACTCGAACGGCACGGGTTCGCCCAATGCGGAAGTGTACGGACACGTCTTCGAGCTGCTGCTGCGTCTCAAGGCGAACACGCTCTGGCCGGGCATGCACGGCGTGAGCACGGCGTTCTATGCGGACAAGGACGAAGACGGCATCTCGCTCAACGCCAAGGCGGCGGACGAGTACGGCATCGTCATCGGTACGTCGCACTGCGAACAGTGCCTGCGCAACAACGTGGGCGAATGGCAGAATTGGGTGAAGGCACACAGCGGCGAATACGGGCTTCCCAATGTCTCGGGTTACTCCCGCTATTCGGAATTTGCCGCTCTTTACGATTTCTCGCTCTATCCCGAGGCGGTCTCCGCCTATTGGTACGAGCGTCTTCTGGAAGCGAAGGATTACGAGAGCCTGATTACGATCGGCATGCGCGGCGTGCATGACGAAGGATTCTCCTATGCGGGGTTGCAGGATAAGTCGTTCGCCAACCGCGTCGCTCTGCTCCAAAGGGTCATCGACACGCAGCTTGCCATGATCGAGGAGATCTACGGCGAGGACTACGAAGAAAAGGTGCAGCTCGTCTACATTCCCTACAAGGAAGCGGCGGACTACTATTACGGTACGGAAAACGGCGTGGATTACGGCGTGAAGATCAAACTTCCCGAAAGCACCATGCTCATGTGGGCGGACGACAACTACGGCGGCATCCGCCAGACGCCCGACGAGGACGAACTGATCGTAAAAGACGGCTACGGGAACATGGGGATCTATTACCATATTTCCTATGTCGGCGTTCCCTGCGTGTATATCTGGACGGATGTCACGTCCTATGCGACGATCTATGAGGAGATGCGCAAGGCGTACGATACGGGTGCGAACGGCTATTGGATCGTCAACGTCGGCGACATCAAGCCGGGCGAATACGGCATGGAGTATTTCCTGCAGCTCGCCTATGACGTGGACTCGTATGACGATACGGGTTACCGCGCCTATATGACCGACCGTGCGCTGCGCGATTTCACCGACGATCCCGCGCTTGCCGAGGACATCGCCGATCTTTCGGTCAGCTTCAAGGCGGCGGCGGAGACCTACAAATCGGACTATGCGGGCAAGGAAAACATGCCCAAACTCTCGCAGATCGCGAACGGCGACGAGGCGCTCCGCCTTCTGGAACAGTTCGAAGAATTTGCGGCGGAAGGGGAGCGCATCTACAATCTGCTTCCCGAGCAAAAGAAGGACGCGTTCTTCGAGACGGTCTACTATGCGGTCCGCGCGCAGCTGTACAGCATGCGGCGCGTCATCTATGCGGAGCGGACGCAGCTCTATTTCGAACAGGGCAGGTACCTTGCCGCCGCGGAATACGGCGCAGCGGCGCTCGAGGCGCAGGATGCGCTCGAAGCGGACGTGCGTTACTACAACAACACCCTTGCCGACGGCAAATGGTACGGCATGATGGACGAATACATCGGCGGCGACTACTACGGCGCGATCACGCGCGAGGAGCTTGAGCGCATGATCATTCCCGTTGCCGAAGGCTACGGGACGGAGGGCGTCGGCGCGGTCTGCGAAGGGCAGAGGACGTACGAAGCGGGCGGAACGCTCTCCTTTACGTCGCTCGGCAACGAAGAACGCTTTATCGACGTGTATTCGCTCGGCAGCAAGGAGTACGCCTATACGGTGCAAAAGCCTTCCTGGCTGATCATGGAATACGAGGGCGTGGTCGGCGCGGAGGAGCGCCTGGTTGCGTCCGTGGATTGGAACGCGGTCACCGGGAGCTGTACGGGGACGGTCGTCATTGAAGACAGCTACGGAAACCGCTATGAATTTGCCGTCTCGGCGACCGTGTACGAACAGCCCGAAGAGGACTGTTACGTGGTGCTCGACGGCGTTGCGTCCATCGAAGCGGAACGCTTTACCGAGAGCATCGAGGGCGCGGACGGCACCTATTGGGACGTTGTCGAGGGGCTGGGCAGAAGCGGCAGTTCGGTGCGCGCCTTCCCCGATACCAAGCAGGCGCGGACGGAAGATTTCGACTCCGCCGCAAAACTCGTGTATACCGTCTACACCGATACGGCGGGGCAGTATACGGGAACGCTCTATCGCATTCCCACGCTCAATGAGGGCGGCTCGTGCGATCTGGCGATCGGTGTCGGCACCCGCACGCCGCAGATCATCAGCGGTACCTACCGTACGGGGCAGGGGAGCTGGTCGAACATCGTCATGCCGCGCATCGAAAAACTGCAGTTCAGCATCTTTTTGCAGAAGGGGTATAACGAGATCGTCGTCTACCGCGTGGATCCGTTCATTGCGTTCGATAAGATCGTGCTGACCGCATCCGGCATCACGGACGATTCCTACTACGGCATTCCGGAGACGTACAACACGTTCTCGTACGAGCGCGCGGAAGTTGCGCCGCTGCCCGAGATCGCGCATACGGGCATCCCCGAAGACCTGGAGCTCGACGAGTATCTGTTCGACTTCGGCACGGGTTACGTCGTTAATTCCGTCTATACGGACGTGAGCGTGACGAACGGCGTCTACGACGAATCCAAGGGCTTCGGCTTTGAAACGGAAGAGCAGGCAAATTCCGTTACGAAGGTCTACCGCGATGCCAAGACCGCGCCCCGCAATGCGGGATTCATGTACGGCGAAGGGAACGCAAGCTGGCTCGTTTCTCTGCCCAACGGCAGGTACGGGGTGGCGTTCGTCAGCGGCGATTTCGACAAGAACGGCATTTCCGTGCGCTCCACGGTGACCGTCAACGGCGTGTCCGTCATGCAGGACCTGTCTCTTATACACATCTGACGCTGCCGACGAA
>URHP01000013.1 GCA_900547645.1 uncultured Eubacteriales bacterium | reverse complement strand
ACGAGATGAGCGCTAGTCTCGTGGGCTCGGAGATGTGTATAAGAGACAGACCGTGCGGTCCCGCCCTTTTCAATTGTCACGAAAATGTAACGCAGTTGTAAAATAAGTGTAAAATCCTGTCGGACTGCGTCAAATTCCTCCGCTTCGTCTTGACAATCGCCGCAAAAACGATTACAATGACGTTTGGGAGGAGAGAGTTATGAAGTTCGGTATTTTGACGAGCGGCGGGGACTGCGCCGGGTTGAACGCGGTCATCCGCGCGATCGGGCTGTATCTGTTCCGCAATGTGAAGAATGCGGAGATCGTCGGCATTCCCGACGGCTACGGCGGACTGATCCGCGGCGAAAGTTATCCCATGAAACCGGAGGACTTTGAAGGCATTCTTGCGCAGGGGGGTACGGTGCTGGGTACGTCGCGCCAGCCCTTCAAGAAGATGACGGTCTCCGAAGAGGGCGGCACCCGCCTTTCCAAAATGATCGCCAACTATAAAAAGATGGGGCTGGACTGCCTGTTCACGCTGGGCGGGGCGGGCACGCACAAGACGGCGGCGCTGCTTTCCATGGAGGGATGCAACGTCATCGGCGTTCCCAAGACCATCGACAACGACATCTACGGCACGGACGTGACCTTCGGGTTCCGCACGGCGGTGGAGGTGGTGACGGAAGCGTTCGACCGCATTGCCACGACGGCGGCAAGCCACAGCCGCATCATGCTCGTCGAGGTGATGGGCAACAAGGCGGGCTGGCTGACGCTGCATTCCGGCATTGCGGCGGGCGCGCACATGATCCTCATCCCCGAGATCCCGTTTTCGCCGGATGCGGTGTGTGAGTTCCTCTCGGCGCGTCTTGCGGCGGGGGAGCGTTCAACAATGGTTGCCGTGGCAGAGGGCGCCGTGCTGGATTCCGAGGCGAAATTCAAAAAGGAACAGCGCGCGTTCGTGCGGACGGCGCTGGGCGAGAGCACGGTGACGCGCCACCTTGCCGAAGTCATTGCGGAGCGGACGGGCGCGGAGACGCGCTATTCCGTGCTCGGCTACCTGCAGCGCGGCGGCACGCCCTGCGCCTATGACCGCCTGCTGTGTTCGCGTCTGGGCGGCTTTGCCGCACAGCTTGCGCAGGAGGGCAGATTCGGCGTCACGGCTGCGGTCTCCGGCAATTCCGTCACGTTCAATGCGCTGGCGGATGTTGCGGGGAAATACAAGTTCGTCGATCCCGCGGGCGAGGACGTGCGCTTTGCGCGCAGCATCGGCATTTCTTTCGGCGACCGGGCGTAAAATACGGTTGAAATCGTTTTAAGGAGAGCATTATGAAATATTCGGTCATTGACATCAGTTCGAGCAGTATTTCCATGATCGTTGCCGTGGCAGACGGCGAAAAGACGGAGGTCGTGTTCAAAGAGCGCGCGTCGCTCAGTCTTGTGCATTACCTTGAAGAGGGCGGGCTGTCCGAGCGCGGAACGGAAAAACTTACCGAGATGCTCGCGCGGTTCAAGGATATGAGCGCGGAGCTGGGCGTGGATCGGTGCTATCTGATCGCGACGGCGGCGCTGCGTCACGTCAAAAATTTTGACGAGGTCGCCAAGGCGGTGTTCTGGACGACGGGGCTTACGGTCAACCTGATCGACGGGGTGACGGAGGCATACTGCGACTATGTGGCAAACATCTACTATAAGACATTCGAGCGTCCCGTGCTGATCGATCTGGGCGGCAAGAGCATCGAGATCTGCGATCTTGCCGAGTCGGGCAAGGAAGAGATGCAGAGCTTTCCCTTCGGGCTGCTCGATCTGTACCGCAAGTTTGTCTCCAATATCTATCCCGACGAAAAGGAAGCGAAGGAGATCAAACGCTTCGTCAGGGAAAAGTTTGACCGTGCCGATCTTCCGGAGGAAGGGGTTTACGGTACCGCGGTGCTGGTGGGCGCCACGAGTTCGGCAATCTACGATATTTACGCGGAATTTTCGGACGAACAGGGACCGGACGGCGTCAAGACCATCCGCCGCAAGAAGTTCAAAAAGCTCGTCGATCATCTGCTGAAGGGAGAGGACCGTTCCCGTCTGGTACTCAACAATGCGCCCGAAAAGCTCTATCTCATCGGTTCTGCAGCAATTGTGCTGAAGTATCTGTTCAAGCGCTTCGGCGTGGACAACATCGTCGTCAGCGACCGCGGCGTGAAAGAGGGCTATCTCCAGCTCGTGCTGGAGGGCAAGGAGACGGGCGCGTATTACGACTTCGCGCGCGGCGGCGCGGACGGCGAGGCGCGCAGACTCCCTGAAAAGCCTGCAGCCAAAAAGAAGGCTGCCGGGAAGACCGTCAAGGCATCCGCAGCCAAACAGACGGCGGCAAAACAGGCGCCCGCCAAGCGGCGCGGAAGGCCGAAGAAGACGCCGGATGCGGCGCCCGTGTCTGCGGAGCCTCCTATGGCAGAACAGGGCGCAGCGCCCGTGTCCGAGGCTGCGCCTTCGGAAGAGAAAACGGCGCCCGCCATGCCCGCCAAACGGCGCGGAAGACCGAAGAAGACGCAGACAGAGGCACCCGTGTCTGCGGAGCCTCCCATGGCAGAACAGGGCGCAGTACCCGTGTCCGAAGCTCCCAAGACCGAGTAAACGTACCCGAGAGGAAGATTTATGATCAAAGAGTTTACCATTCCGCAAAAGGTGAAGAGGAAGTTCATCCGCGACATCTACGTCAACCGCGAATTCAGCTGGCTGCTGTTCAACAAACGCGTGCTCGATCAGTCGGTCGATCTCACCAATCCGCTTCTGGAACGCTGCAAGTTTTTGTCTATCTTCACGTCCAACCTCGATGAATTTTTTATGGTGCGCGTGGGCAGTCTCGTCAACGAGAGTCTCACCGAGCCGGACGAGACGGAGAACAAGACGCAGCTTACGGCGGCGAAGCAGCTCGACGGCATTGCGGAAGTGACGCGCCGCCTGTACGAGGCGCGCTCGGTGTGCTATAACGCCCTGCGCAAGGAACTTTCGGCCGGCGGCGTCAAGATCCTGCGCGCGTCCGATCTGACGCCCCGCCAGACGGAGGAGTGCCGCGCGATCTTCATGCGGCACGTCCTGCCCCTGCTGTCCCTCATGGTGCTCGACGCCAAGCATCCGCTGATGCAGTTCGAAAACAAGCGCGGCTATGTGATATGTCAGCTCGAAAAGGACGGCCGCCGCATGATCGGCGTGGTCTCCCTCAATCCTTCGCTCGACAGGCTGTACCGCCTGAGCGGCGAAAAGAAGGTGCGCCTGATCCCCGTCGAGGAGCTCGTGCGGCTGTTCGCCAAAGTCGCCTTTACGGGGTACACGGTGAGCGATCAGATGCTGCTGCGCGTCACGCGCAATGCCGATTTCGATACGGCGATCGACGATACCGACCTCGAGCGCGACTTCACCGAGATCATGAAACAGCGCGTGGAGTCCCGTGCGCGCATGGGCGTGGTGCGGCTGGAGGTGGACCGCGAAGACAGCAAGCTAAAGGATTTCGTGCTGAAGATCCTCAAGCTCAATCCCAAATTCTGTTTTACGGACGAGCGCTTCTTTGACTATAAGTTTTTGTTTTCCATCGGGAATTTTCTCCCGCACGATACGGCCGCAAAGCTCCGGTATGCATCCTTCAAGGGCGCGGTCCCGCCCGCGGTCGCCGCGGCGCCCTCGCTCATCGATCTCATCTCCGCAAGGGACGTGTTCCTGTCCTATCCGTACGACAGCATGGATCCCGTCGTCGATCTTCTGGAAGAGTGTTCCAAGGACGAGCGCGTGAGCTCCGTCATGATCACCATTTACCGTCTCGCGCACCATTCGCGCATTGCGGAGCTGCTGTGCCGCGCCGCCGAAAATGGCAAACAGGTGACGGTCGTCATTGAACTTTGCGCGCGGTTTGATGAGGAGAATAACCTCTATTTCGCCAACAAACTGCAGGAGGCGGGCTGCACCATCATCTACGGCATGGAAAATTACAAGGTGCATTCCAAGATCATTTCCATCGTCCTGAAAGACGGCGACGAACTGCGTTACATCACCCACCTCGGCACGGGGAACTACAACGAATCCACCTCCCGCCAATATACCGACCTGAATATCCTGACGGCGGATAAAAAGATCGGCGAGGACGCGGTGGCGTTCTTCCGGAACGTCGCCATCTGCAACGCCGATTTTACTTACGAGCGGCTGCTCGTCGCGCCCAAGACGCTGAAGAGCGGGCTGATCCGCTATATCGACCGCGAGATCGGAAAGGCAAAGGAGGGAAAGGAAGGGTATATCCTCGCCAAGATGAATTCCCTTACGGATAAGGAGATCATCGACAAATTCGTCGCGGCAAGCGAGGCGGGCGTGAAGATCGAACTCATCGTGCGCGGCATCTGCTGTCTACTGCCCGGCGTCCCCGGAAAGACGGAAAACATCCGCGTCATCAGCATTGTCGGAAGATTTTTGGAGCACTCGCGCGTCTATTCCTTCGGGAAGGGCGAGGACCGCGTCATGTACATTTCGAGCGCCGATCTCATGACGCGCAACACGGATAAGCGCGTGGAGATCGCGACGCCCGTTCTGGATGCGCGCATCGCCGAGCGCATCGACGGCATTTTACGGACGATGCTCGCCGACAACGTGAAGGCGCGCAAATTGTGCCCGGACGGCGATTACCGCCGCGTGGACACCTTGGGAGAACCGCTCGACGCGCAGGAATATTTTTTTGCACAGGCGCAAAAATAATCGGAAGAGAAAAAAAGAGCTGCCCCGGGGCAGCTCTTTTGTATTTGAAAGAAGGACATCCGCCTGTGCCGCAGCGCAAAGAATGGTGAACCCGCTTCTCGCAGGTGGGTACGAGGCGGCAGCGCATCAGACTTTCCGTCACAGACAGACCTTGCCTAGCATTGCCGACCGACGTTCCCGTAACATCTTTGTGGATTCCGCTTAATTTACGCTCCGTACACCGCAGGTGTCATATATAGTATAGCATGCTCTGCAAAAAAATGCAACTGCCGCGGGCAGGAAACAAGCGGAAAATTCCGGCAGCGTCAGTCCGTCGCTTCCGCTTCCAGCGATTGCAGGAAGGGGAAGATCTCGCGCTCGTAATTGAGCCCGTACTTGCGGTCCGTCACTTCCTTCTGCGTGCACAGGATGGCGCGGTAGCAGAATTGCGCGGTCAGTGCAAGCGCGCGTTCGACGGCGAGCCCGCGCATCAGGCATCCGCAAAAGGCGGAAGCGAACACGTCGCCCGCGCCGTGGAAGGAGCCTTCCACGCGGGGGATGGGCATTTTCTTTTCTCCGCCGTCATAGTAGTAAATATCATACCCGACGGCACTTTTTGCGCCCGTGATGACGGGATGCGGGCAGACCTTTGCAAGCTGCCCGAGGGCGGCGGAAAAGTCGCGCGTGCCCGTCAGCAGGTAGCTTTCCGTCTCGTTGGGCAGAATGTAGTCCGCTTCGGCGCAGAGCCCGAGCATCTCCTTGGCAAAGGCGTCGTCAAACCCCTTGTAGAAGGTGAAATTGTCGCCGAGAACAGGATCGACGACGAACGTGCCGCCCTCCTTTAAAAAGCGGCGCTTGATGTCCCTGACAAAGGCGATCTGTGCGCGGCTGCCCAGGTATCCGCTGTAAATGAGGTCGTATTTGAGCCCGAGCGTCTCCCAATGGTCGGCGATCTTTTGCATTTCGCCGTCAAGCGGAAGGAAGGTATAGCCCGTAAATCCTCCGGTATGGGTGGAGAGAAGGGCGGTGGGCAGGATGTCGCAGGTCACGCCGCACGCGGAAAGCACGGGCAGGGCGACGGTCAGCGAACATTTTCCCACGCAGGAGATGTCGTTGACGGCAAGTACGCGCATAGAAGTTACCTCGCATTTTGAGAATTTCCTCGCATTATACTCCGTCTGCGTCCGTTTGTCAACGCAATCGGCGTGCGGGGAAATTTTTTGTGTCTCCCTGCGGAACGCTTGCTTTTTTCCTGCAATCTGCTATACTTGTTTTGTCTGCGGACGAAGGGCGGCGGGGTGCGCCGCGAAGGTCCGCATCTGCCGCATGCCGAAGATTCGTGCGGCGCGCGCTGTCCGGCAAGGGGAGCGCGGTTTTACGATGGAGAAAAACAAATGGATACTTTTTGGCTGGTGGTCCTGATCACGGCGATCGCGGGCGTCGTAGGGACGGGACTGGGCGGACTGATCGGCGTGCTGTTTACCCGCAATTCCGAAAAGCTCGTCAGTCTGCTTCTGAGTTTTGCAGGCGGCGTCATGCTCTGCATCGTCTGTCTCGATCTTTTGCTGGATGCGCTCAACCAGGCGCCCGGTTCCGTCGGCAACGTGTTTCTGGTCATCGGCATGACGGTCGTCGGATTCGGCGTCATCTATGCGCTCAATGCGGTCATCGACAAAACGACCAATCCCGAAGTAAAGCATATCGACAAAAAGCATCCCAAGACCGCCGATCAGCTCTCCGAGCTTATCCACAGCGATCACTATGAGGAGCATAAAAAGGAGTACGAGCAGACAAAGCAGCAAAAATCCCGCCGTCAGCTCTTTCTGGCGGGGCTGGTGATGGCGTTTGCGATCGCTCTGCATAACTTTCCGGAGGGAATGGTGATCGGCGCGTCGTACGCCAACGATATGACGAACGGCGGCGCGGGCGGGCTTGCCGTTGCCATCGTCATCGGGCTGCACAACGTGCCGGAGGGGATGTCCGTTGCCGTTCCGCTTGCGGCGGGCGGGATGAAAAAGTGGAAAGCGACGCTTCTGACGGCGCTCACGGGCGCGCCGACCATCCTCGGCGCGATGCTCGGCTATTTTCTGGGGACGCTCAGTCCCGTCAGCCTTGCGATCTCGCTGAGCTTTGCAAGCGGCGCGATGCTGTACGTCGTCTTCGGCGAACTTCTTCCGGAATCCATTCTGATGTGGCGCTCCAAGGCGCCCGCGATCGCAATGCTCGCCGGGCTCTTGGTGGGGGTGCTCATTCTCTTTTTGTAAAAGCGGTCTATCGCGGACCGCAGAGGAGTCATGATGAAACGAGTGATCGAGGTAGACGGAATGTGCTGCAAGCGGTGCGCGGAGCGCGCCGAGCGCAAACTCCTGCTGCTGGACGGCGTCTCGGGCGCCAAGGCGAATTTCAAAAAAGGACTGATCTTTGTGGAAACGGAGCTGCCCGATTCCGCGCTTGCCGACTGCGTCGCGGAAGCGGGCTTTAAGGTGAATCTGGTCCGCGCACGGCGCGGACTGTTCGACTGACCGCTTCCGCGACAGGGCTCCCGAAAAAAGGCGCTGCATTTTTTCGGGAAGAGGAGCGGCGACGGAGATCATTTTGCGTTTTTCAGGTTTCAGATGAAAAACGCAACGAAACGCAGTCTGCCGCGACGACGAAGCGGGCTTTAAGGTGAATCTGGTCCGCGCACGGCGCGGACTGTTCGACTGACCGCTTCCGCGACAGGGCTCCCGAAAAAAGGCGCGGTATGTTCGGCTGAAATCGCCGCCCGAAAACGCTTTACAAACGGAGACGGAACGATTATAATAGAGAAAAAGAAGACGGCGTCAAGAGAGGACGCGTCCGTATGCAGGGCTGTTCGTACAGAGAGCTTCCTGTCTGCTGAAAGGGGAGCCGAAGAGCGCATGCGGGTATCACCTTTCGTGCCTGCGGGGAGAACATTGCAGTAACTCCGCACGGTCTCGCGGACCGTTATCCCCGCGGCATATGTTCGTATGTTTTGGTGGTTATAAAGTCATCGTATTTTATCCAAAATACGGTGGCTTCTTTTTATCGCAAGCGCAGGAGGAAGACGCATGTACAAGAAAGTAGACACTTCGCTCGACTTTGTGGAGCGCGAAAAGGAAGTCATCGCGTTCTGGAAGGAAAACGACATCTTTGAAAAGTCCGTTGAAAAGAACGCGGGAGGGGAGGAGTTTTCCTTCTTCGACGGACCGCCCACGGCAAACGGAAAGCCGCACATCGGGCATATTCTGACGCGCGTCATGAAGGATATCATCCCGCGCTATCAGACGATGAAGGGCAAGCACGTTCTGAGAAAGGCGGGCTGGGATACGCACGGGCTGCCCGTCGAGCTGGAAGTGGAAAAGTCCCTCGGCATGGACGGCAAGCAGGACATTGAAAAATACGGCATCGAGCCGTTCATCAAAAAGTGCAAGGAATCCGTCTGGAAGTATACCGACGAATGGCGCAAGATGTCCGACCGCGTCGGCTATTGGGTGGACATGGATCATCCCTACGTCACCTATCACGACGACTATATCGAATCGGTCTGGTGGGCGCTGAAGGAGATCTACAAAAAGGGGCTGCTCTATAAGGGGCACAAGATCGTCCCTTATTGCCCGCGCTGCGGCACGGCGCTTTCCTCGCACGAGGTCGCGCAGGGCTATAAGGACGTCAAGGAGACGTCCGTCGTCGCGCGATTCCGCGTCAGGGGCAGGGAGAACTGCTATATCCTTGCCTGGACGACCACGCCCTGGACGCTCCCTTCCAACGTCGCGCTGTGTATGAATCCGGACGAGACGTATGTGGAGATCGAGGCGGACGGCGCGCGCTATATCCTTGCCGAGGCGCTCGTCGGAAACTTTTTCGAACAATATACCGTCGTCGACAAGAAACCGGGAAAGGCATACGAGGGCACGGAGTACGAACCGCTCTTTCCCTATGCCGTCGGCTCTTTCCGCGAAAAGGCGTACTATGTGGTGTGCGACGGCTACGTTACGCTCACCGACGGTACGGGCGTCGTCCACATTGCGCCCGCATTCGGCGAGGACGACTATAAGGTGGGCAGAAGGTATTCGCTGCCCGTCGTGCAGCTCGTCAACGAGCGCGGCTGCTTTGACGAGCGCTGCCCCGAGCTCAACGGCCTGTTCGCCAAGAAGGCGGACAAGCTCATCATGGACATGTTGCAGGAAAAGGGACTTCTGTTCAAAAAGCTGCCCTATGAGCACAGCTATCCCTTCTGCTGGCGGTGCGATACGCCGCTCCTCTACTATGCGCGCTCCTCGTGGTTTATCGAAGTGACCAAGGTAAAGGAGCACCTGATCGCGGCAAACCGTTCGGTCAACTGGATGCCCGAGACCATCAAGGAAGGGCGCATGGGGAATTTCCTCGAAAACGTCATCGACTGGGGGCTTTCGCGCGACCGCTATTGGGGTACGCCGCTGCCCGTCTGGGTATGTCCCGACTGCGGCGCGATCGAGGTCATCGGTTCCAAGGCAGAGCTCAAGGAAAAGTGCCATGTGGAAGGGGACATCGAACTGCACCGCCCTTACCTTGACGACCTCGTCTGCACCTGTTCCAAGTGCGGCGGAAAGATGAAGCGCACGCCCGAAGTCATCGACTGCTGGTTCGATTCCGGCTCCATGCCCTTCGCGCAGTATCACTATCCCTTTGAAAACAAGGACCTGTTCGAGGAGACGTTCCCCGCAGACTTCATCTCGGAGGCGGTCGATCAGACGCGCGGCTGGTTCTACACGCTGCTCGCCATTTCGACCATCCTCTTTGACCGTGCGCCCTTCAAAAACTGCATCGTTCTCGGGCACGTCAACGATAAAGACGGCATCAAGATGAGCAAACACAAGGGCAACGTGGTGGATCCGTGGAGCGTGCTCGACAAGCAGGGTGCGGATGCGGTGCGCTGGTATTTCTACACGAACAGCGCGCCCTGGATCCCGTCCCGGTTCGGCGCCGAAGCGGTCAGCGAGGTGCAGCGCAAGTTCCAGGGCACGCTCTGGAATACCTATGCGTTCTTTGCGCTGTACGCGGAGATCGACAAGTACGATCCGTCCGCTTACGACCTGAAAAAGTGCCGTCTTTCCCTCATGGACAAGTGGATCCTTTCGCGGCTGAATACCCTTGTCAAGGACGTGGACGAAAAACTCGCGCAGTACAATATCACGGACAGCGCGCGCGAGATCCAGGACTTTACCGACGTCCTGTCCAACTGGTACGTGCGCCGCGGACGCGAACGCTATTGGGGCAGCAAAATGACGGAGGACAAGGCGGCGGCATATACCACGCTCTACACCGTGCTTGTGACGCTCGCCAAGGTAATCGCGCCCTATACGCCCTTCATGGCGGAAATGATGTACCAAAACCTTGTGCCGCAGTTCTACGCCGATGCGCCTGAATCGGTGCATCTTTGCAGGTTCCCTGCGGCGGACGAAAGTTTTATCGATCCCGCGCTCGAAAAGGGCATGGGGGACGTGCTGGACGTCGTGGCGCTCGGGCGGGCTGCGCGCAATGCGGGCAACCTCAAAAACCGTCAGCCGCTTGCGGAGATGCGCGTGGCGTCCAACCGTCCGCTCGACCTCGGCGAAGAGCTGACGGCGGTCGCGCTCGATGAACTCAACGTCAAAAAGATGACGCCCGTTGCGGACGGCGCGTCGCTCGTGAAGTACGTCCTGAAGCCGCAGCTCAGAACGCTCGGTCCCAAGTACGGCAAAAAGCTCAAAGCGATCACGCAGTTCCTTGCCACGTGCGACGGCGCGCAGGTGGTCTCGGCGGTGCGCGCAGACGGTTCTTACTCCGTGGAGCTGGACGGCGAGACGGTCGTTTTGCTGGAAGAGGACCTGCAGATCTTCACCGAGTCGGCGGAGGGCTTCTCTGCGGCGGTCGGCGGCGGCATCACCGTCGCGCTCGATACCCGTCTCACGGAAGACCTGCTGGACGAGGGCTGCGAACGCGAGCTCGTCTCCAGGATCCAGTCCATGCGCAAGGAGGCGGGGTTTGAAGTCACCGACCGCATCCGCGTGTACTACCGTGCGGAGGGGCGCGCGCAGCGGATGCTCGAAAGGGGCGCGTTTGCGTCGGACGTCCTTGCCGAAAGTGTGCTCCCCGGAGAAGCGGAGGGCTTTGCCAAGACGATCGACGTCAACGGCGACAAGGTGCAGATTACGCTCGTGCGCTGCGGCGCGTGATCCCCGTAAAGCGGAAAATTGTTTCAGCCGCCGCAATATGCTTGCAATTGCGGCGCGGTGCGGCTATAATAGACAAAAAGCACAAAGGGAATAGAAGATGGGAAAACTGATCACCTTTGCGGTGCCGTGCTATAATTCGGCGGCGTACATGCGCGCATGCATCGATACGCTGCTCGCGGCGGGAGAGGAAGGGCAGATCGTCATCGTCAACGACGGATCGTCGGACGAGACGGGCGCCATAGCGGACGAATATGCGGCAAAGTATCCGACCATCGTCGAGGCGGTGCACAAGCAGAACGGCGGGCACGGTTCGGGCGTCAACGCGGGGCTGGAGCGCGCGCAGGGACTGTATTTCAAGGTCGTCGATTCGGACGACCGTCTCGATCCCGAGAGCCTCGGCGTGCTGCTGGAAAAGATGCGTGCCGACATCGCGGCGGACAGCCTGCCCGATATGTACGTGACCAATTTCGTCTACGAAAAGCCTTCGGCGGGTTCCCGCTTTCCGCGCAGATACACAAAGAACTTTCCCGCAGGCAGAATGTTCGGCTGGGAATCGGTCAGACCGTTCCGCTTCTCCAACGTCCTGCTCATGCATTCGATGGTCGTGCGGACACAGGTGCTGCGCGACTGCGGACTGCGTCTTCCCGAACATTCCTACTATGTGGACAACATCTTTGCCTATCAGCCCATGCCGCACATCAGAACGATGTACTATCTCGACGTCGATCTGTACCGTTACTATATCGGCAGGGAAGATCAGTCGGTCAGCCGCAAGAACATTGTGGCGCGCTACAAGCAGCAGGTCGGCGTGACGGACATCATGATCCGCTGCTACCGCTATGCGGAGCTCAAGGCGATGCATCCGCATCTCAGGCGGTACATGAAGCACGACGTCAATGTGCTCATGTGTCTCTCGCTCATGTTCACCACGGGCGGAAAGACGGAGCGCAAAGAGCGTAAGGCGACGCTGAAACGCATGTGGAGCTCGATCAGGGAAGATGACCTTGAAATGTACAAGTTTCTCCGTCACCGCTCGTATATCGCGCTCATCTGCTGGATGCCGTTTTCGTGGCAGCGCTTTTTTACGACGATCGGCTATTACTATTTCAGCAAAAAATTGAAGTGCAGCTGATGCATGAATACAGCGCCCGTGCCGCTTCTGGCGGCACGGGCGTTTTACATTAATTTGTATATTTTTTTCCGCGGCTTTTGCGAAATGTTAATGGTGTAAGTCCCAGTTCTTTGCGAAAAAGCGCAATCAGTCCGTTGCTGTCCGCGTAACCGAGCTGGATTGCAATTTCAAAGATGCTGAGGTCGGTCGTCAGCAGCAAATTCTGTGCAAGCTCCAGTTTACGCTCTGCCAAAAATTGCCGCAGTGTCTTGTTTGTGTAGCGTTTGAATTGCCGTTCCAAATAAACGGCATGGAATCCCATTTCCTGTGCAAGCTGTTCTACCGTACACGGGTGGTCGAGCACTGTTTGGAAAATTTTCAGAATAAACGGAGGATAGATATTTTTTGAAGGATCAGAGAGTTGCAGAAGTTTTAGCAGAAAACGTGTAAGTACGGAAGAGACTTCATAAAAATCGGGCGTTGCCTGAAAGAGAGTGCGGATCGACGTAAAAGTGTCTGCAACGATTTCGAGAGGGAAATTGTTCAGAATAATTCCTTTGTTTTGAATAATCGTGCGGTAAAATTCTCCGATCTGAGAACCTTTGATGTGAAAAAAATAAATTTCAAGATCGTCGCTGGCCGGATAGAAGATGCTTGGCTCGCCCAGATAGGCAAAGCACAAATCACCCTTGTTCAATTTATGGACCTTGGTCTTATAAGTAAAAAAACCTTCTCCCTGCACGATATAATTGATCATGTACAGATCGACGTCGCTCCGTTCCATATAATAAGAAGGATTCAGGTACTCATGCCCAGCGCTCGTGAGATAGTACAGCAGATTGTCATATTGCGGCTGGGGAAGCGGCCGCAGGACGTCAGAACCTTTTTCAATGCGGTATTTCATTTTGTTTGCGGACATGGGGGACTCCTTATTTCGTTTGAATTTTATGATACTTCGTTTCATTATTGCATTGAATTATAGTTTTTCTTATATTATAATCCAGGTAAGATCAAAGGTCAACCGTAAGGAGGTGCAAAAGATGAACTCAAAACGCAAGTTCAAGTTGGCGCTTGCGGCAATGTGTTTGTTTGCCGCAGCATTCGGTATATTTACGGCTTGTTCGCCAGCGGATACGCAGCGGCCCGATTCCGGGCAGCCTTCCGTGAGTGAACCGGATTCGGGTGAGACGCCGTTGGCGCCCGTTGATCCTTGCATTACGGTATATACGATCTGCGGCACAGAACCGGAAAATGGAAACGTGACTCTGAAAGAGGCGGATTGGGTTGCGCTTTCCGAGGCGGACGATGCGGCCGGTCTGTGCCGTTACAGCGTTGCGGAGGGGTTTTCCGTCACGGTATCGGTGGATCGGGAAACGCGGACGATCTTCTTTACGGGAAGCGCGGAGGGAGTACAGCCATCTGTAACACGGATCGCGGTCAGCGTGCTCTCATCGGCAACCGATCTCGCGGTGCGTTCGGTCTGCGGCGGGCGCGTGGAAAACGGATCGGTCGCGCTTTCAACAGCAGCATGGCAAGCGCTTTGCAATGCGACCGATGTTGCGGTACTGTGTGAATATTCGGCGGCGGAAAGCGCGCAGACAACGGTCGTATTGGACAAGGTGTCAAGGCAGGTAATCTTTACGGCGACCGCACAGGATATGTCAGTGCAAGAGATTCGCATTCAAGTCAATGTGCTTTCGGATGACACTTCCATGACGGTTCATTCCATTGCGGGGAGTACGGTTTCCGACGGGATATGCACCGTCACTGCCGACCAATGGAGAGAGATTGCGGCTTCGGAGCAATTGAAGGAACTGATTGATGCGGAGCTTGCCGATGGTGCGGGGTATACCGCTGTATTTGACCGTGAAAACAGCAGGATCGCTTTTTCCGTCACCGCCGAGGATGGTACACAGGACACATTTTTACTCTGCGTGGAAGTGGAGGAGTTATTCGGAACATATTACGGCGGTTCGCTCGGTGATCCGGACTTTATCTGTTGGGACACGCAGTCAGCGGCATACGTTACCGATCTTTATAATTCGAGTGCGGCGCTGTATGCGGAGGGCGAACCGCTGAGCGGCGATTATGCCGTTACGTTTGAGATGCAAATCGCAGACATGGTATCGGGCGGTGAATTTGGTCTGTCGGTATTCGCAAGGTGGAATAAGCTGATTCGACTGGTTATACGGGCAGAGAGCGATACAAAATTCTGTGTGTTTACCGATTACCGCGATGACGGCAATTTTCTTAATTACACAGAGGTTGTGTCCGATGCATCCGTCGAAGACGGAATATTTCGTATCGGGATGATCGTCAGCGGAAATGACGTAGCGATGCTTTGGAATGATCATATTGTCTATCACAGGGCGCTTGATGGATTGGAACATTCTGAATTTGTGGTTATGAACAGCCCGTATGCGCTTCAGGCAAAAATTTCTGAGATCGAGATCGTGCGCGGTGAGAGCGCAAGGGCGCTTTACCGGGAGGCCACTGCAGATTACCGGGATGCCCTTGTGGGAAATACGATCGGTGCTACCAACTCGCTCGAAAAGTGCATTCAGGATTTGGAAAACGGTACAGTCCGCGTGGACATGAGCGGAAAAACGTCAGGGGGGCCGATGGTATCCTTTTATCATAACGGGAATCCTTTGGCGGGGTACTCGTGGGCAGTTACCGGCACGCTTCGCGCAATTACGGTTGCAGGAAGGAGTGGGCATATCGGATTTATGTGTTATGTCGATAACAACAACTGGTCCCGTTTTACGCTCAACAGACGTGAGGGAAACAACAGCTGCTATTACCGTACGCGCAACAACGGCATCGGCGATCCTGCAAACAATACGCTCTGTACGGATATGGCGGCACTCACGGATTCTTATGATTGGACGGCGGAATTTGCGTTTTTATATGACAGCGGTACTGTGATGCTATATGTGGAAAACAAGTTGATGTGCCGCTATGAAACAGATTGGGGTGTTGCCAATGCGATTATGGAAGTCATTCAAAATGTTGACATTACGTATTCTGACTTGTATATGACGACGGATCCTTTGGAGGTCGAACAGATCCGTGCGGAAAATGAAAAAGCAGAACCAACGGCTCATCCGTTTGTCGAAAATCAGGTCTTTACGGAAAATGCCGGTCTTTCGTTTGTCAAACGGAACACGGCATATGCCAACGCTGCGCTGCGCGAGGGGGATGGGACGCTCTGTTCGGATGTGTTTTATGTCACGTTGCGCCTTGGAATTCTTGATCCGCAGGAGTGGGGACAGGGCGAGATCATGCTCATCGACAACAATGATGAGGGTGTCAGTTTCTTTTTAGAGTATCTGAAGAGCGGGAGTTATCAGATCTTTACGCAACGGATCGCTTCAGACGGTTCCTATTTTGATTGGAAGCTTGTGGCTTCAGGCGTCCCGCGGGAGATCGATTTCGGTGTGGCAGTCTATGGCGGTAAGATCATATATTTCATGGATGGGCAGATTTTGTTTGAATACGAAGTGCAGGGAGAATTCCGTGTTTTCCTGGGCGGACAACGGTGCGTCATCCGCGTCAAAGACGTTGTCGTGAATATGGATCCCGCCGAGGTAGAGGAGTTTGTCGGTACATTGGAGGAATACGTCTACCGTTCGCCGTATCAGTCGCGCGCGGATGCGTATGCGCAGCAGTATGCAGGTGCGGCGACCGGGCAGACGTTGCTTGTGGGGGCATCTACACTTGATTTCTGGAGATCCACCCGAATTGATTCCGACGGGATCGCCGTGAAGGGGTATTTGGACGACCTTACAGGGCTTCCGGATGCGGACGGCGACGGTTCTCCGGACGTGATCAATGTCGGCATCGGCGCGACCACCTGGCTGGATTGGCTGAGCTTTTACGATCAACTTGTCAAACCGTTTGCGCCGAGTCGTCTGATTTTGTATTGTGGAAGTAATGACGTTTATAACGGGACGGATGCGGAGGAGACGTATGCGCGTTTTGAAGCGTTTATGCGCAGGGTGCGAGCGGATTTTCCCGAAATCGAAGTATATTATGTCAATATCATGCCTTCACCCACGTTATATAATAATCAGACGGTATGGGCGCGTGCAGAAGAGCTTTCTTCTATGATCGCGAAATATGCCGAAACGGATGAGCATTTTACCGTGATCGATTTGTTTGATACATTGTGTCCGGACGGAAGTCCCGCTCAAAGCCTTTGGGATGCCGATAATACGCATCTCAACAGCAAAGGGTACGCGGTTTTTGCCAAGCGCATCCGTGAAGCACTCGGATTGGAAGCATAGATAGATTTTGATGCCCGTGCCGCTTCTGGCGGCACGGGCTTAATTTTTGCGGGAGACGGAAACGTCTCCCGTTTTTTGACAGAAAATCACAAAGGCAATGCGCGGATTTGCAAACTATTCCGATTAGAATAGCAATTGATTTGCATATTTGCATGGATTATAATTTGGATAGATTCATCAAAATGGGAGCAAAGAGGAAAAATCGGATGAGAACGAAATTTCGTTGGGTTGCAGTTCTTGCATTTTTGCTCGTATTGACTGCGGCGATCTTTGTCGGATGCACGCAGACGCCGGGCGATGATCCGGGCACGGGCGATCAGCCCGGTACCGAAGATCCCGATAACCCGGGCGGCGGGGATCCCACAGATCCCGAAAAGACGCAGGTCGATCTCGTGCTGTTCATCGGACAGTCGAACATGGCGGGAAGGGGAGACGCTGCGGATGCGACCGTCGTTGCTGAGGGGCACGCTTTCGAGTTCCGCGCGATCAGCGATCCCACAAAACTCTATCCCCTGACCGAACCGTTCGGGGCGACGGAAAATAATTCTGAAAGCGGCGTTTCCGAAAGCAAGAAGTCGGGATCGCTCGTTTCTGCGTTCTGCGAAAGTTATTATGCGCAGACGCAGACGCCCATCGTCGCGGTCTCCTGCGCGCAGGGCGGTACGGGCATCAACTTCTGGGATACCAACCGTCCCGCCTATGAGGACGCCTGTTCCCGCCTCGGCGCGGCAAAGACCTGGCTCGACGGGAGCGAGGATTATTCGGTGCGCCATACCTATCTTGTGTGGCTGCAGGGCGAAACGGACGGCGACAACGGCGTCACGGCGGAGCGCTATACCAAGACGCTCGACAAAATCTTCCAGGCATTCCATGACGATGCGGGCGTAGAGCAGTGCTTCGTCATTCCCATCGGCACTTACAACGGCTCGAATGCCGCGCGGCAGGACCGTTACGAGGTCATCCGTCAGGCGCAGATCGATTACTGCGAGGGCAGCGACCTCGCCGCCGTGATCAGCGTGCGTACGATCGATCTGTACGAATACGGCATGATGAAGGACGAGTTCCACTTTACGCAGGCGGGCTATGAAATTCTGGGCGAAGACGCCGGCGCGAACATGGCGTCCTTTGTAAAGACGGGCGAAGATCCCGTCTGCACGCACTACTTTCCGCTCGACGATCTGGAGCTCAAAGAGGGCGGCGCATGGAAGGCTGCAGGCGGCAGGGTCGTCATTCCTGCGGTGGCGGCGTTGGAAAACTCCGTCTATGCGGCGGCGTCTTCCTATTATAAGGACGGCGCGCTTTACTCCTGGGAACTCACGGGCGGGGCGCTCTGGGGCGTAAGGTTGCTTCCCGACAACGGCAAGCAGTGGAACACGGGTACGGGCTATCTGAACGCGCCGCAGCTCAATTTCCAATTTTATATCGATACGCCCGGCACATACTACCTGTATTGCCTGACCAGCCATCCCGATACGGGCGGCAATTCCTATATGGCGTGCGTGGACGGCGGCGCGCTCATCGACTGCGCACCTCCTTCCTATGAACCCGGACTGTGGCAGAGCGATAAGAGCTGGAAGTTCGAGATCGCCGAGGCGGGCGAACATACCCTCACGATCTGCGGCAGGGAGGACGGGCTTGTGCTCAATCAGATCGTCCTGTCCATGTCGGCGGATGAATCGTTCGAAAAGGGCGTGGCGCTGGAGGAATCCGACCGTATGCCCGTTGTCGAACAGGGCGCTTACGTTGAAGTGAACGGGACCGTCTGCATCGACCTCTATTCTGCGTTCGAGCAGAGCGCTGCCTGCAGCTATGAAAACGGAACGCATCCCGACAGCACGACGCAGTACTATTGGGAGCGCAGCACCAACGGCAGGGGCGTGCAGATCATGCCCGACGACGAGCTGGATTGGGGGGACGATTATGACGTCGCGCCCAAGCTCACCTATCGGGTGGAGTTCAATACGACGGGGACCTATTACGTCTATCTGTATTCGAGTTTTGCGGATATGCAGTCCGATTCCGCGGCGATCTCTGTCGATAACGGACCGATCGTCGAACTTGCGCAGACGGTCAGCAGTTCGGGCAGCCACCGCTGGTCGGTCAATTTCACGAACTGGAAGCTGGAAGTGACGACGCCCGGCGTGCATACGATCACCGTGTATGCGCGTGAATCGGGCGCGGCGATGCACACGATCTATCTTTCGAAGTCCGATGCCGACTGCGTGGGGGCAAACGATCCCGCAGTCAGCCCCCGTCTTTCCGTCGGGGAGGATGCGGAATTTGCAGAACAGGGCGGATATGCGTTTGCGGAACTCGATCGCTCCGCATCCGTGACTTTCGCAAAGACGGGGACGTACACCGTCTACGCGCTTGCAAAAGATTCGGGCGAGCTGTCGCTCACGCTCGGCGGGACGACCGAACGGGTGCAGGCGACGGGCGGCGCATGGGTGAACTGCGGCGAATTTACGGTTGCGCAGGCGGGCGCGTACGAACTGTCGTTCGGCGGCGTCGGCGCAAAATACGCCTATGCGGTGCATGCGGACAATCTGCTCGTCGAGGGCGTGGAAACGCTCGTCTTCGGCGATTCCTACACCAGCAAGACCTATTGGACGCAGTTCGATTCCCAGATGAGCGACATCGGCGCCCTGACGATCGGCGTCTCCGGATCGGAGGTCAGCAACTGGACGGGAAGAGTCAGTGAATTCCGTCTCTACAATCCCAAGAACATCGTGGTGCATATCGGCGTGAACGACATCAACCGCAACCGCGGGACGGGCGAAAAGGTCGGCGAAAGCATCGTCGCATTGCTGGAATCCATCCATGAAATGTTCCCCGATGCGAAGATCTTCTACGTTTCGATCTGCCACAACAAGAGCAACACGAGCAAGTGGAGCGAGTACGACGCTTCCAATGCGACCGTCAAGGAATATATCGACAGAACGCAGGGGCTCTACTATATCGACTATGCATCCAAGCTGGAAGAAGTCAAGGGTACGCTTCAGAACGGCGGGTTCCGCAGCGACAATCTGCACCCCAGCGAGCAAGCGTATGAGATCTTCTCACAGCTCATTGTAGACGAAGTACGCAAGGCGAACGAAGCGTAAAGGGGGCGGATATGAAAACGGCAATGAAAAAAGCATCTTATCTTGCGGCGGCAGCGGTCTGCGCGACGGCGCTTCTTGCGCCCTGCAGCGGGATATTCGCACAAAACACGGCGCGGGACACGGTTTTTGCAGAGACAGACACGCAGACGGAATGGCTGCTGAATGCAGACTTTTCGCAGGTCGACGCGATCCCCGATGCGTTCGATCAGACCGTCGTCGGCTTCAGCCGCGCGGAGCTGGAAGAGGGCGCGCTGCGCATGACCGTCATCAACGGCGGTTCGAACGATCACGTCTTTTTCACCTATGATTTCGGCAAACCCCTTCAGGGACAGATCACGGTGGAAACAAAGATGCGCACGGACAGTCTTCCCTTTGCAAACGCGCTGTTCTTTTTCCGCGAGGGAACGGAGGACTTCTATGCGACGAGCAGCGTCGTCACCAACGTCGCCATTGAAAAGGGCTATTTCAAGAACAACAGCGGCTCGGGCTGGAATGCGACGCAGCTCACTTGCGAAACGGGCGCATGGCACGACGTGCGCATGGTGCTCGACATCGATGCGGGCGTCTATCAGCTCACCGTGGACGGCGAGACGCAGACCGGGATCCCGTTCCGCAGAGAGGTGACTTCGGAAGCGGATGCCGTCCGCTATCTGCGCTTCGGTTCGCAGACGGCATGGGCGGATGTGAGTTATCAGTATATCCGCGTGCGGGAAGCGGTGGAAAGCGATTTTGTCGATCCCGTAACGTTCGACTATACCAACGGATTTGACGGAACGACGTGCCCGAGCGATATTCAGACGTCGCAGACGAACGGCGGCAGTGCGGACTTCTCGACTGCGGGAAGCGTCACGCTGTCCACGCCCACTTCCGGCACGGTTTCTGTCAGCAAAAAGTTTGAACAGGATATGGAGGGCGTCATCGAAGCGCAGGTGCGCTTCTCCAACAATTCGTCTGCGGCGAATACCTTTGCAAACGTCCTGTTCCTGAAGACTTCCCGTTTGAGCGGAACAGGTGCATATGTAGTCACGTTCGCGGTCGAATCGGGCTGCCTGCGCTATCACACCGGTTCCAAATGGGAAGAGGTGGAATATGACGGCGGATATGTTTATCTCGTGGATAACGCATTCTACACACTGCGCGCAGTCTGCGATTTCAGTGTGCAAAAGACCAAACTTTATTTGTCCGGTGAAACATACCGAAAGAGTTCGGGCGGGGAACAGGTCGCGCTCGGCGAGGACGTATACCTGGGCGAATTTGATTTCCGGAATAAGAATATCGGCAATCCCGATACGTTTGAGTGCGCGATCGGAACGGGAAAGGCGCTCACGTCCTTTACCGTCGATTCGATCAGTGTAAAGACGGTCGTCTGACGGCAACAGAATGAAAAATGCAATCAAAGCAAGGAGGAAAGTATGAGAAAACTGCTTGGAACATTGGCGCTGGTTCTCGGGCTGAGCATCGCGGTCGCGCCGCTTGCGGCTTGCGACGACACCGGGGATAACGGCGGCAGCAGCGCGAGCGTCGTGCTGGAGAGCACCGATCTTGTGCTGCGTCCGGGCGAGGAGCGCAAGCTCAATGTTCAGGTGGACGGCACGCAGGAGGCGCCCGTTTGGAACACCGACGATGCAAAGATCGCGGAAGTTTCATCGGACGGCACCGTGAAGGCGGTCGCCGAAGGCAGCGCCGTCGTATCCGTTACGGCGGGCGGAAAGAGCGATTTCTGCCAGATCACGGTCACGTCGCAGGGCGACGTCTCGGTGGACGACGAGGAGAAGGTGGAAGGGTACCTGTATTACGAGGACTTCGACGACCGTACTTCCGTTCCCGCCTATCTGCGCACGAGCACGGCGAGCGGCGGTTCGATCACCGTGGAAAACGGCGAAATGACGCTTGCCACCAACGGGGCGGGTACGGCGTTTGCGTCCTATCTCTTCGATGAGATGCTTACGGGCAAGATCGTTGCCGAAGCGCGCGTCAAGGTGGCGAGCACGTCCTTCTCCAACGTCCTGTTCTTCTACCGCGGCGACATGGGTTACAGCAACGACGACATCATCGCCTGCCTCGGCATGGATGCCGGCGGCTTCAAAAATCACAACGGAAGCGGCTGGCAGGGATCCTTTTTGAGCTATTCCGTCGATACCTGGTACGAGATCCGCATGGAGCTGGACATCGGCGAAGGAAAGTACGGCATCAGCATCAACGGGACGGATTATGCCGATCAGACCTTCCGCAAGCGCGGCGACGGCGTTGAGGACTGCATCCGGCTGCTGAAATTCGGCACGGACAAGGCGGATGCGGGGCTGACGTACGACTATATCCGCGTGTATCGCGAGAGCAGCGTTGAGATCACGGCAGACAAGACGACGTATACGGCGGTCGCGGGCAGCGAAGCTGCGGTGACGCTCGATTATAAAGTGTCGGGCGGCGCGTCCGTCACGGTCACGCCCTCTGCAAATGCGCAGCAGTATGCGACGGTGGGAGCCGACAACAAGACGATCTCCTTTGCCGCCAATACGCCCGCAGGCGTCTATACCTTCACGGTCAAGGCAGAGGATGCGACCGGTTCCGCGGAACAGGTCTTCACCGTCATCGTGCGTGCGGACGCGAATACGCTTCTGGATACGGATTTCAGCGAACTGCCCGCGGCGATGACGCTGCATGAGGGCAACGGCAGCGCGGAAGTCGTGAACGGCGAACTTCAGATCAAGACGCCGTCCGGCGGCGGAGCGGTCTATGCGCGCTACGACTTCGGCGAAGCGCTTTCCGGTAAAGTGCAGGCAGAGACGCGCTTCATGGCAACCTCTCCCGACTTTGTCAATCTGCTCTTCCTGTATCGGGAAGGCACGCAGTCGATCGATGCTTCGAAGTGCACCAACTCCGTTGCCGTGCAGGACGGAAATCTCAAGTATCACAACGGAAGCGGCTGGCAGACGCTGGCGGCGGCAAGCGACAACGAATGGCACGATCTGCGCGTGCTGCTCGATTACGACGCGGGCACGATCAGCATCTGGCTGGATGACGTTCAGGTCCTGGACGGCGGCGTGATGCGCGCCCAATCGGACGACACTTCGGTGCTGATCGTCGGTTCCGACAAGAAGAATTGCAGCCTTACCTATGACTATCTCCGGTTCACCAAAGTGACCGAGGCTACGGAGGAATAAAACGGCATGAAAAAGAAACGCATTTCATTCGGCGTGATTCTTGCGATGATCGTCATGGCGCTCTCCATGGTGTTTGCCGCCTGCGCGCCCTCGGGCGGGGACGATAACGGCAGCTCGGACGCAGATGCGTTCAACCTGATCAGCGGAAACCGCGCGGCGGTCATCTGCGTGGAGGGGACGAACGCCATCGGTTCGACGGACGGGGACTATCCCGGCGTCGTGCGCGCCGCGTACGACCTGCAGTCGGACGTGGAACTCATCACGGGCGTCAAACCCGTCGTCACCAAGGAGCTCAAGGGCTACACCGATTACGCCGTCATCATCGGCACGGTGGGCAAGAGCAGCGCGATCGCCGAGATCGCCGAAAACGGCAAGATCGATACGTCTTCCATCGAAGGCAAGTGGGAATGCTACCTTGTGCAGACCGTGCAGGATCCCTTCAACGACGGCACCGTCGGTACGGCGCTCGTCATCGCGGGTTCGGACAAGCGCGGCTCCATTTACGGCATCTACAGCGTGAGCGAGATGCTCGGCATGACGCCCTGGAATTTCTTTGCGGACAGCGTTCCCGCGCAGAAAGACAATCTTGTGCTGGCAGGCGATTACCGCTATGCGAGCCGGGAACCTTCCGTCAAGTACCGCGGCATCTTCATCAATGACGAGGAGTGCCTTGTGGACTGGGCGCGTTCGCTGGACGAGGGCAAGAACCTCGGGCCCAATTTCTATAAAAAGCTGTTCGAGTGTCTGCTGCGCATGAAGTCCAACTATCTGTGGCCCGGCATGCACGCCTGCTCGGACGCCTTCTCCGATTATATGGAGAATCCCGTGAATGCGGACTACTACGGCATCGTCATCGGTACGTCGCACTGCGACATGCTGCTGCGCAACAACCTCAACGAATGGGATACCTTCCTGTCGGAATACAAGGCGGAGCATCCCGAATACGCAGGCGTCGATATCGAGTACGATTATACGCTCTTTCCCGAAGTCCTGCAGGATTATTGGAGGGGGTCCGTCCGCGAGAACAAGGACTACGAAGTGCAGTGGACGCTGGGCATCCGCGGCCCGCACGACGATCCGCTCGAGTGCGCCGACATCGACAAGGCGCCCTGGTACGGCGACAAGAACCTGCTCATGGAGACCGTCATCGAAGATCAGCGTCAGATCCTGCGCGAGGAGCTGGATAACCCCACGCTCGAAGACGTGTTCATGATGTTCATTCCCTACAAGGAAGTGCAGGCGATCTACAACAACGGTCTCGAAGTGCCCGAAGACGTGACCATCATGTGGGTGGACGACAACCACGGCTTTATCCGCGACGTTCCCAACGAGGTCGAGCGTCAGCGCAGCGGCGGTCACGGCATTTACTATCACAATTCCTATTGGGGTCCCGATAACGAGAGCTATATGTGGGTGAACTCCATGCCTTTGACGCTCATGTACGAGGAACTCAACAAGGCGTACGACAACGGCATTCAGACGGCGTGGGTCCTCAACCCCGGCGATACCGTTCCCTACATGTTCGAGATCGGGTTCGTCATGGATCTCGGCTATGACATCGAAAAGTACAACAACGAGAACGTATTCGAAACGTACGTCTCGCAGGTGGCGGCGCGCGAATTCGGCGCGGAGTTCTCGGAAGATCTCACGCAGATCGTCAGAGAATATACGCAGATGACCAACGCGCGCAAGCTCGAGCAGATGTCCGTGGACATTTTTACGGACGCGTACGGCGATGAGATGGAGCGCCGCGCCGCACAGTACAAAGATCTGTGGGAACGCGCGGAAGCCATGTACGACGCCATTCCCGCGCGTCAGCGCGACTGCTTCTACGAATTGTTCCTGTTTGAGATCCGCTGCGCATACTTCACCAATGCGGAATTCTATTATGCGCAGAAGGGCAACGTCGCCTATGCGCAGGGACGCAACGCGACGGCGTGGAACTGCTTCATGAAATCCAAGGAGTTCAACGAAAAGCGCAAGGACGAAATTTCTTACTACAACGTCGTGCTGCAGGACGGCAAATGGAACCATCTCGTCGATCCCGAAGTGTACCATTCGCCCGCAATGGCAGGGTTTGCAAGCGGCAGCCCCACATTCACGCTCGGCGAAACGGAGATGGGTGTGATCGCGGAAGGCGAACAGGCGGAAACGCAGAATTCCGTGCTTTCCTTCGGCAACTATGCGCAGGGCAGAAAGTATGTGGACGTGTTCAACAAGGGCGCAGGCAGCTTCGAATTCCAGGTCAGCGACGACAGTGATTTCATTCTCGTCAGCGAGACGGAGGACGTCGTCACGGACGAAGTGCGTCTTTGGATCAGCATCGATTGGGATAAGGTGAGCGCATCCGATTCGGGCACCGTCTCCATCAGTGCGAACGGACAGACCAAGACGATCACCGTGAACGTTCAGAAGGACGACTATCAGCTCGGCGAAAAGACGTATGTCGAACAGGACGGCTATGTTTCCATCGAGGCGGAGCACTATTCGGCATCCCGCGAGACGGATACCACCTATTGGTCGGTCATCAAGGATCTTGGCAGGGTGTCCGGCGACATGGTGACGGCGTACACCGAGACGCTCGTCGGCTACGGCGAGAGCAACTTCGAATCCCAGGCGCCCTATCTGGAGTACAACGTGTACTTTGCAAATACGGGTTCCTTTGAAACGGAGATCTACCGTCTGCCTTCCCTGCGTTCGCGCGACCGCATCCGTTTTGCGGTGTCCGTCAACAATGAAACGCCCATCGTTGTCGAAGGCGAAAACGACTACGGCACCAACAATCCCGCATGGGAAGAGGGCGTCTTCACGCAGATCATCAAGCATCAGGTGACGCTCGACATCAAGAACGCAGGGCTGAACACCATCCGCATCTATATGATCGATCCGTATATCACGATCGACAAGCTCGTCGTATACACGGGCGAGAAGCTCGATTCCTACTTCGGACCGCTCGAAAGCTACAACACCACCTACAACACGGCTCCCGCAGACAAGGCGTATTACGAATCTTACTATGAATCCGCCTATGAACTTCCCGAGGGCTACGACATCGGGCGCGGCTACGGCACGGGTGCGTTCATCGAGCAGAACGGCAAGCTCGCCATCGAGGCGGAAGCCGCCGAGATCGGCACCGAGGAAACGGGCGCATGGAAAGAGGGCAGGTGGCTGGTCGCTCAGACGGATGCAGGCATCTCCATGCGTACGGAAGATCTGCGCGTAGACTATGACGGTCGCTGGGAGACGGAAGCGCCCACGCTCAACTATACCATTGTGGTCAACACTCCCGGCACCTACCGCGTGTGGGTGAACATCAACAATCCTTCGCCCCGTTCGAGCTGCTATGCCGTCGGGCTGGACGGCCGGTATCAGTTCGTGATCGCGGACTTCAACTGGTCGCGCGAGGAAGTCTTCCAGTGGAGACAGGGCAGCACCGTCAATCTCACCGCCGGCGTGCATACCTTTACGGTCTATTGCTCGCAGGACGGCGTGGCGATCGACAAGATCTATCTGAGCAGGACGAGTGAAACGCCGAATAACAACACCTTTGTGCAGACGGCGCGCACGCCGATCGACGGTGACGCGCAGGCGCAGATCAGGGACGCCGCGCTGCGCGCAAGCCTCTCTTCGGCGGTCAACGCGATCGGTAATTACTACAACGTTGTCACGGGCGATGGTCTGGGCGAATACGGCGAGGCGGAGTATGCGGCGCTCATGGGCGCGATCGACAATGCCTATGCGCTCATCGATTCCGCCGACGCACTCGAAGACGCACAGGTCACGCAGGCGCTTGACGATCTGGAAAGCGCACTGAACGCGCTGTATGCATCGCGCAACATGACGGACGGGGACAGGGAATACCTCCTGTATGAGTGCTTCGACAAGGCGTACACGGGGCTGGAACCCTTCGGCTTCACCTATCACACCAAGTACCTCACGCCCGATGTGAGCGTTGCGGAAGGGGAGGACGGCAAGTACTTCAATATCCGCACGTTCAAGGAGCAGGCCAATCAGGAGACCGCCTTTGTGCAGTATGCGTTCGAAGCGCAGAGCGGCATCTTCACCATGGAGACGCGCGCGAGCTTCAACGAGGGCGAATGGGGCAGCCTGTATCTGCTCAACGAGAACGGCGACAACGCGATCTGCATTGCCTTCGAGTTTGCCGACAACGCCTACAATCTTGTGGCGTACAACGGCAACGTGAAGACGGTCATCGGGCATTACGAGCGGAACGTGGCGGTGGACATCAAAGTCGTTGCCGACGTCGCGGAGAACACCTTCGATGTCTACGTCGGCGGCGAACTTGTTGCGGAAGGGCTTGCGTTCCGTATGTCGACGCAGTCCGTCGGTACGGTCATGTTCGGAAGCTCCTCGCGCAATGCGGACTTCCGTCTGTATGAAATGAAAATTTACGGCGAGTGAGGTGTGACATGAAAACGAAATTCTGGAAATTTTTGAGTCTCGGACTTGCCGCATCCCTTGCGGTCGGCGTGTTTGCGGCGTGCGCACCCAAGATTGACAGCGGCGACGGCGGCGATAACGGCGGGCAGCCGCCGCAGCCCGCGGGCGATCCTTCGCTCTCGCTCAGCGTGCAGTGTACGACGCTGGAAGCGGGCGAGCTCAACGCCTTCGTCGTGAATGCGCAGAACTTTGCCGAAGGCACCGTGTTCGACTATCAGGTCGCGGCAGCGGACGGCAAGTTTCAAAGCGTAATGAAGACGGAAGATACCTCGGTCGCCTATCGCTGCAACACGGTCGGTACGTTCAGCGTCCGTGTCAGCACGTCCGATCCCGAGCTGGTTTCGCAGACGCGTACCTATACCGTTACGGAGGGCGGCGGCGCCACGTTCGGGCGTTCGCCGAGCGGCGAACAGCCGACGCACAACGTCGATCTCAATTACGATAACGGCGAATATCCCTATATCGAGCATAAATCCGTCAACAAGATCTCCGACGAATACGCCTTTGTCAAGGGCGTGGAATCGACGGGATTCCTGTTTACGGCGACTATCGATATTCTCGGGAACAACGGCGACGACCAGAATCCCAAGGCGGGGCTGTTCTGCAAGGCGGGAAACGATATGTGCTATTTCGCCTTTGACGTCAAGCCGAAATTCACGACGGACGACACGGTGTTCGTCACCTACGATCCCGTATCGGCGGCATGGCAGTGGCCCGGTACGGTATGGCATCCCGGCGTTCAGTTCCGCCAGGGCGAGCGGCATCTCACCAATTCCCTGACCATGCTGCGCGACGGCACGGACTTCTATCTGTGGGTGAACGACGACTACCTCGGCAAAGTGACGGTAAACGGCTTTACGGAGGCGTCGGCGGTCGGCACCTACACAATGGCGCAGAACGCGATCTTCTCGGAGTATTCCTGCTATACCAGGGAAAGCGCGGAGTATGAAGCTGCCCTTGAAGCGGCCAAGGCTCTGGAAGCTGCTTCCGAGACCTGATGCGGCAGATCTGAAAAAATCAATTGCGCCCCTCGGCACAGCCGAGGGGCGCATTGTTGTTGAATGATTGCCGCTGTATTGTCCTGCGCCGCAGACGACGTGGATAGCGTTATCTGCGGCGTTTTTTACGGATTTTTGACCTTTCCGCCGATGGTATCCGCCTTCGGAGAGACGCCGAACCGCTTGGCGTACAGGCGGTAAAAGGAGGAATAGTCATTGAATCCGCACTGCGTGTAGGCATGCGTTGCCGGCACGCCCTCGCGGATGAGGTTGCGGGCGGAGACCAACCGCTTTCCAACGATGTATTCCCAGATGGGGAAGCCCGTCGCCTTTTTAAACTGCCGGTTGAGCTGCGAGACGCTCACATAAAAATGTTTGGCAATGGACTGTACGGACAGGTCGTCGAACAGGCGGGCGTTGATGTAGTCCGCCGTGCGGGACGCGAGTGTCTCGGTTTCAAACGGGGGGGGGGGGTTCTTTATGGCGGG
>URHP01000012.1 GCA_900547645.1 uncultured Eubacteriales bacterium | reverse complement strand
ACGAGATGAGCGCTAGTCTCGTGGGCTCGGAGATGTGTATAAGAGACAGCAATCAGATCGTACTGCCTTGTTTCGTTCGTCATGATCTTACCCCCGTCCACCGTTTTATTGGATGCCGCCCCCGTCAGTCCGTTTGCCACGATCTCGGAGATCCCCGTCAGCGGAACAGTGAACGAGATCCCGCGCCCCACCAGATAGAGCGAAATTTTCGTACGGATCTCCCGCATGATCGTCTCTTCGTCGCTTTCCGGAATGAGTGACAGCGCAATGATTTTCTCTGTTTCACCGATCCCGAGATAGTCAAGCACCTGCGAATGCGCAGTTCCCGTTCCGGAAAAGGCAAGCGCGAGGGAAACGGAACATTCATCGATCACCTCTTTGAGACGCACTTCATCCTTGTTGTTGACGATGCTGATCAGCAGCTTGACACGGTTCGGATGCTTCTGCGCCGCACGGACGCCCAACTTACTGCCGAGCGTGCTTCCCGCGGCGCGCAGAACTTCCCGTACATTTTCCTTTCTCGGCTGCCTTGCCTCCATCGGTTCCGCCATGTCAGTTCACCTCGTATTCCAGCACTCTGTCTTCCACGGTCAGGAAATTCCGCTTGATCTTACTTGTCTTGTGTTTATAGACGATCCCCAAAATCTGAATGGATATAAGGGGCGTCAACGCAACGAACGCGACGCAGCCGAACGCCTGCGTCATGATCCCGCCCGGATCAAGAATACTGCACGCGCCGATCGCCATGGGCAACACGAAGGAAGAGACCATTGCGCCGCTGGCGACGCCGCCGGAATCGAACGCGATCCCTGTAAAGAGCGGCGGTGTGAAAAAGGTCAATGCAAGCGCGATCACATAGCCGGGGATCAGGATCCACATAATATTGATCCCCGTCAGAATACGCGCCATCGCCAATCCGAGCGAAACGCAGACGCCGATGCAGAGCCCTTTCATCATGGCGGAAGACGTGATCGCCCCCGCGCTCATGCGCTCCACCTGCTTATTGAGGACGTGGACGGCGGGTTCCGCCGCAACCACGAAATATCCGATGATCATTCCCACGGGGATGAGCAGCCAACCGCCCCAAAGCTGTGCAAGTCCCTGCCCGACCGCACGACCGACGGGCATAAAGCCGACGTTTGCACCCGTCAGGAAGAGCGCAAGCCCCACAAACGTATACACGAATCCGACGACGATCCGCACGATCTGGCGTTTACGGAAAGCACGCGACGCGATCTGAAAGAGAATAAAGAAAGCGATGATCGGCGAAAGCGCAATGGCGACTTCCGCAGCATAATTTCCGAATCCGTACAGATATTCGAAAAATACCCCGCGCGTATCCGTCACCTGCGTCAAACCTTCCACCGTATATTTCACGTCATGGATATTGAAGATGATCCCGAGCGTCAATACGGCAATGATCGGTCCGACGCTGGAAAGAGCGACGAGACCGAAAGAATCGTTTTTACTCCCCTTTCCGCTGCGGATGGACGCGACGCCAACGCCGAGCGACATGATGAACGGAACGGTCATCGGTCCCGTCGTCACCCCGCCGGAATCAAAGGAGACGGCCCAAAAATCGGGCGAAACAAAAATGCTGAGCACAAATGCGACGGCATAGAAGACGATCAGCAGATAGTGCAACGGAATATGAAACACAATGCGCAGCATGCCGATCATGAGAAAGATCCCGACGCCAACTGCAACTGTGAGAATGAGCAGATAGTTGCCGAGCGGCGTCTGCTCTGCAACGGCGGGTACCTGTTCTGCCAGGATCTGCAGATCGGGCTCCGCGATCGTGACAATAATGCCGATCACAAAGGAGAGCAGCGCGATCAGCCAGATCTTGCGGGAATGCGTCATGGTGGCACCGATCTTTTCGCCGATGACGAGCATCGACATATCCGCGCCCATCATAAAGCAGCCAAGCCCGACGATCAGGAGAAGAACGCCGACCAGAAAGAGTACGAACGTACCCGTATCCATCGGCACAAATGCAACGCTTATTACAAGCACGATGAGCGCGATGGGCAGTACGGATGTGAGCGATTCGACGATCTTATCGCGCAGCGCTTTGGTCATAGGCGTTCCCTCCCGCAATCATTTGCAGTACTTTTCCTCGATCGCCGCAATTTTTCCGATACGACGGATATGCTTTTCCTCTGCGGAAAACGGCGTTTCCAGAAAGGTTTTCACGATCTCCAATCCAAGATTGACGCCGATCATCCCGCCGCCGAGCGCAAGCATATTTGCATCGTTGTGAAGGCGCGTCATCTTTGCAGAGAGCGGCTCGGAGCAGAGCGCACAGCGGACGCCGCGCACCTTGTTCGCTGCAATGGAAATACCGATCCCCGTCGTACAGACAAGTACGCCGTATGCGCATTCCCCCGCTGCAACCGCTTCCGCCGCTTTGAGCGCAAAATCCGGATAATCGCAGGAAGCGGCAGAATCCGTGCCGAAATCCACAACTTCATACTCGTTTTTCCCAAGCCAGTCCGCGACCGCATTTTTCAACGCAAGTCCGCCGTGATCGCATGCAAGTGCAATTTTCATCGTTATATCCCCCTATTGATTTTCATTTCCGATATTGAGTATCGCGATCATCTGCGGCAGACAGTCGCAGATGGTCCGCAGCGTATCGCAATAGATCTGCTCCGTCTGACCGTACGGATCGGGAATATCCCTTCCCGCAAACACCGCCATGCTCGTTACGTTCGCGCTGCGGATCCGTTCCGCCTGCTCCCGCGTCATGCAGACGACGGCATACGCTTCCCCGATCATTTTTTCCGTCAGTTTGCGCGCGCGAAATGCTTCCGGATACGGAATCCCTGCTCGGGAGAGCGCCGCACGGGCATTCTCCGACATCGGCGCGCCCTCCTGCGCCCGCAGCCCCGCCGAAGATACCGTATACCAACGGATCTTACGGCGTTTCAGCTCCGCACGGAGCGCCGCTTCCGCCATGGGCGAACGGCAGGTGTTGCCCGTACAGACAAACAAAATCTTCTTATGCTTCATGACGGTTCTCCCTTGCGTCCTGTCCGAACGCGCGCAGAAGCCGGTTGCGAACGCCGTCCATGACGCCGCCGCGCGCCTTCGGCTCCACGCCGATGAGCAGCGTCGCAGACTTCTCCCCGCTGCGCAGATGGGCGTAAAGGTTGGAAGCCATCTCCTCCGGCGTCGCGCCGAGATCGAGCAGCCTGCAGTCGGCGTATGCCAGAGCGACGTCATGCTCGCACAAGAGCACGGGACTGCCCCCTCTGCCTGCTTCCGCACGGTAACAGCGGAGCGCGCCTTCCACGTCATCCGAGGGAAAGAACGCCGTCCGGCAGGCGGGTGCATAGTGTTTATATGCCATGCCGGGACTCTTCGGCTTTTCTCCCTCGCGCATGCGGTAATATTCGCACGCACCGACCTCCGCGGCGATCATCTCCCGCGTGACCAACCCTGCCCGCAGAATCAGCGGGACGCTCCCCGTACAGTCAAGGACCGTACTTTCAATGCCGCCCGTGCAGACTCCGCCGTCGAGGATCAGAGGAATCTCCCCCGCAAAATCATCGTAAACATGCTGCGCCGTCACGGGAGAAACATGTTTGGAACGGTTCGCGCTGGGTGCAGCGATCGGACGGTCGACGGCACGCAAAAACGCCTGCGCCGTCGGAGAAGACGGTACGCGCAGGGAGAGCGTGGGCAGACCGCATGAAACGAACGGACTCACGTTCCCTTTCGACGGATACACCATCGTCAGCGGACCGGGCAGAAAACGTTCGCGCAGACGCGCCGTCCATGCGGGTGTCTCGACAAGCCGCGCAATATCATACGACGTATGTACGTGCGCAATGAGCGGATTGTCCGCAGGGCGTCCCTTGAGCGCAAAGACTTTTTTTACCGCAGCATCGTTCGCAGCGTCCGCGCCGAGCCCGTACACCGTCTCGGTATGGAAGGCGACGACCTCCCCCGCATCGATCAGTTCCTTCGCCCAGGCAAGAGATTGTTCCGTGACGGGCAGAATGTGCGTGGTCATTCCGGGATCCCCGTATCGTCGTAGCCCGGGAAGACGTTCTCCGCGCTGTCCTCATACCTTTCGGGCGGCAGCGTATCGTGCGTCGGCTCTTCGTCCGGAAGATTTTGCTCGTCCACGTCCACGAATTTGGTGCTTTCGCCGATGAAACGCAGCTGGATCCTGCCCAAGGAACCGTTTCTGTGCTTTGCAAGAATGAGCTCCGCAGCGCCTTTGACAATGGTCTTTTTGGCAAGTTCTTCCGCCGTCGCCGTAACGTCGGGACGGTTGATGAACATGACGATATCCGCGTCCTGCTCGATCGCGCCCGACTCTCTCAAATCGGAGAGTTGCGGCTCCTTGGTCTGGATGCGTCGGAGCTGAGAAAGCGCAATGACGGGCACGTCCAGCTCTTTCGCCATGATCTTGAGATCGCGCGTGATGGAGGCGATCTCCTGCTGACGGTTTTCAAACGAACCGCCCCCCTTGCTGCTTCCGGGCGCACCGCCCATGAGCTGAATATAGTCGATCATGACCAGATCGAGCGAACCGACGGACGCCGAAAGGCGGCGGCACTTGGACAATATTTCTGCGGGCGTCACGCGCGAGGAATCGTCGATATAGAGCTTGCTGCGCTGCAGCTTGTCGCTCGCGATCATGAGGTTTTTCCACTCCTTCTGCGCGAGCTTGCCCGAGAGCGCCTTTTCCATACTGACGTCCGCGTGCGCGCAAAGCAGTCGTTGCACGATCTGGCTGCGCGGCATTTCGAGGGAGAACACCGCCGCGGTCTTTCCCTTGTTGAGGCAGACATTTTCAACGATGTTCATGGCAAGCGACGTCTTTCCCATGCCGGGACGCGCCGCAATGACGATCAGGTCGGATTTCTGCAGACCGTTTGTGATGCGGTCGAGATGTTTGAATCCCGTCTCCAGCCCGCGGAACGCGTTCGGATCGGACTGAATATCTTCAAACTTCCCGAGCACCTGCCGGATGACCTCGCCGTCCGCAAGTCCTGCAAGCTGGCTGTTGTCCTCCTGCTTGGAAATATCGTATACCTGCTTTTCGGCATAGGCGATGGCGTCGCGCGCCTCCGTCCCTTCCGTACTCACTTCGATGATCCCTTTGGCGGCACGGATGAGACTGCGGCGGATGGCGTCGCGACGGACGATCTCAAAATACTGTTTGTAATTTGCCGCCGAAGGCGTGACTTCCGCAAGCTCGGTAATGCGCTGCAGCCCGCCCGCGCGTTCCAGCGTTCCCTCCCGCTCGAGCATATCGGTGAGCGTGACGACGTCCACGGGCTTGCGCGCGCCGTATACCTTCTTCATCGCTTCGAATACGAGACGGTCGGATTCCTGATAAAAATCGTCCTCTTTGAGCGTCTCCAGCAGCTCGGACTGAATATCGCCGTCAATGATGATACAGCCGAGGAGCGCCGCCTCCGCTTCGAGGTTGTGCGGCATCTGATTGTTTGCCATGTCGTTCTTCCTTATATTTTGTTATGCGAGCGATTCAAATTCTTCGAGCGCGTCGGAGAATTCCTTCATCGCCGCGGCGAACGTCTCTTTTTGGGTGAGATCGGCGCCCGCTCCCTTCAGAAGCGTGACGGGATCGGTCGAACAGCCACCCTTCAAGAAGTTGAAGTAACGCTCCACCGCGGGCGCACCCTCGGTGAGGATGCGGTCGGCAATGGCGATCGCCGCCGTGATTCCCGTCGCGTATTTGTAGACATAAAAGGAACGATAGAAATGCGGGATGCGCGCCCATTCAATGGCGATCTGCCTGTCATGCGTCAGCGCCTTTCCGTAATATTTCTTGTTGAGCGAATAGTAGAGCGCGGACAGATTGTCCTTGTTGAGCGGTTCGCCGCGTTCCGCCATGGCGTGCGCCTGCTGCTCGAACTCCGCAAACTGCGTCTGACGGAACAGCGTCGTGCGGATCATATCCATAAAATAATTGAGCAGATACTTTCTGAGTTTGCGGTCTTCCGACGTCTTGAGCAGATATTTGAGCAAAAGCACTTCGTTGACCGTGCTTGCAACTTCGGCGACAAAGATCTTATAATCCGCCTTGGCATACGGCTGCGAACTGTTGGAGAACCAGGAATGCAGAGAATGTCCCATCTCATGCGCGATCGTAAATACGTCGTGCGTCGTCTGCTGATAGTTCAGCAGGACGAACGGATGTACCCCGTACACGCCGATGGAATAGGCGCCGCCGCACTTACCCTCCGTTTCGCACACGTCGATCCAGCGTTCGTCGCGTCCCTTTTTCAAGAGGGCGACGTAATCCTCTCCGAGCGGGGAAAGCCCCTTCAGCACAAGCTCGTACGCGTCTTCGTAGGAGAGCCGCAGTTCCGCGTCCTCCACGAGCGGGATATACAGATCGTACATGTGCATCTTGTCGTAGCCGAGCGTCTTTTTGCGCACCTCCATATAGCGATGCATGACGGGCGCGCCCGCTTCCACGGCAGCAATCAAGTTGTCGTACACGTCGCGCGTGACATCCTCTTCCGAGAGCGCCATTTCAAGACAGCTGCCGTAACCGCGCACATTTTTATAAAAAATATCCTTCTTCACGTTGCCGAAATAGGTCGTGGCAAGCGTGTTGATGATCTTTTCATACGCCGAATAATATTTTTTGAACACATTGGCACGCGCTGCCCTGTCCTTTCCGCTCAGGATCACGGAATACAGCCCGTGCGAAAGCTTGACGCGCTTGCCTTCATACATGATATACGGCAGATTGAGTTCTGCGTCGTCGAGCATGCCGAACACGTCGGAGGAAACGCTCATCGGCTCCGCCGTCTGCGCAAGGATGAGCTCTTCCTTTTCGGAGAGAACGTGCTTTTTGCGCGCGATCATACGGGACAGATAATAATCGTAGTCCTTCAGGCACGGATGGGCGGCAAACGCTTTGAGCGTCTCTTCGGGAAGCGCGGTCAGCTCCGGTTCCGCAAACGACGTCGCCGCGCCGTACTTGGTAAACAGGCTCATGACTTTGGCAACATATGCGCTGTACTTGGTGACGCGCACGTCCTCGTCATTGCGCGAATGCGCATACAGATAGACGCGCATGAGCTTTTTTTCATAGTCCTCCGTCAGCGCAAAATATGCAGCCACATTTTCCGCCGACGTAAGTTTTCCGCGGTAAGCGGCAAAATCGGGCAGCGTCTCCAGTGCAGAAAACGCCTGCTCCCACGCTTCGTCGCTCTCGAATACGTCCTCCATCTTCCAACGGTATTTGGTTTCCACTTCCTTGCGTTCCATAACTCGTACTCCTTAAACGTTGATGTCAATTTTTAAAACTGTGAATGGGCGCGGGAATGAGTCCGCCGCGGCGGATGAATTTGCTCGCATCTCCCGTATGTACGGGCATGACGGGCGCCCTGCCCAGAAGTCCGCCGAAGCTGACTTCGTCGCCCACATTCTTCCCGGGCGCAGGAATGACGCGCACCGCCGTCGTCTTGTTGTTGACCATGCCGATCGCCGCTTCGTCCGCAATGATCGCGGAGATGGTGGAAGCGGGCGTATCGCCCGGAATGGCGATCATATCCAATCCCACCGAACAGACGCAGGTCATTGCTTCCAGCTTATCGAGCGAAATTCTGCCCGCCGTCGCCGATTCGATCATACCGATATCTTCGGAAACGGGAATAAAGGCGCCGGAAAGCCCGCCGACGCGGGAGGATGCCATGACGCCCCCCTTCTTTACCGCATCGTTGAGCATGGCGAGCGCCGCCGTTGTGCCGTGCCCGCCGACGACTTCCAGACCGAGTTCTTCCAGAATATGCGCAACGGAATCCCCCCGCGCGGGCGTAGGCGCCAGCGAAAGATCGACAATACCGAACCGCGCGCCGAGCCGCTTTGCCGCCTCTTTTGCAACGAGCTGCCCCGCACGCGTGATTTTGAACGCCGTGCGTTTGATCAGCTCCGCCGCATCCGTGAGATCGGCGTCCGGAATAAATTTCAGCGCATGCTGCACAACGCCGGGACCGGAAACACCCACATTGATCACCGTGTCCGCCTCGCCCACACCGTGGAACGCGCCCGCCATGAAAGGATTGTCCTCCACGGCGTTGCAGAAGACGACGAGTTTCGCGCAGCCGAGCCCGTCCTGCTCCTTCGTAAGGCGCGCCGTCTGCAGGACGATCTCGCCCATGGCGCGGACGGCGTCCATATTGATGCCCGATTTGGACGAACCGACGTTGACGGAAGAACAGAGCCGTTCGGTGGACGAAAGCACTTCGGGAATGGTCCGCAAAAAGACTTCCTCATAGTCTGCCGTTCCCTTGTGGACGAGCGCGGAATAGCCGCCGAGGAAATCGATGCCGAGCTGTTTTGCCGCACGGTCGAGCGCCCGACCGACAAGCGCGCTCTTTTCCGGAAACGCCGCCGTGATCAGAGAAACGGGCGTGACGGAAACGCGCTTGTTGACAATGGGAATACCGTATTCGCCCGAGAGCGCATTGGCAGTCGGGACAAGTTTTTCCGCCTTGCGGCAGACGAGATCGTAGACCACTTCCGCCGTCTCTTCCGCCGTCGCGCGGATACAGGAAAGGAGCGAGATCCCCATCGTCACCGTACGGATGTCGAGATGCTCCTTTTCAATCATTTCAATTGTTTCAATGACGTCAAATTTACTGAACATAGATCCTGCCGAAAAATCTCACCGCAGACGCTGCGGGGTTATACGTTGTGCATGGCGTCGAAAATATCCGCATGCTGAAGTCTGACGCTCATGCCGATCTTTTCGCCCATCTGTGCAAGCTGCGCCGCCAGTTCGGCGAACTCCACTTTGCTCTCCGAAGTATCCACCATCATGATCATGGCAAACTGATCGCCCAGAATGGTCTGGGAAATATCCTCGATGTTCACATTGCGTTCATACAGAAAGCCGCTCACCTTTGCGATAATGCCCCTTCTGTCCGAACCCGTTACCGTTACGACTGCTCGCATACCGTTTTATTCTCCTTCATAAGTTCATATTCAATGAGCAGGTTGCCCTGCGAGATGATGTGAACGGACTTTCCCTCTTCAAAGGGCGGGAAATCCTTTTCGCCGTCCACATAGATCTGACGGATCATGGTTTCGTCGCGCTTGATGTTGCGCACCGAAAAAGTTGCCACATTGACGTCCACGCCGTCGCGCGTCGTCCAGTCCTCGATCCCCGCAAACGGCGCAACGAAGGATTCCTTCAGTCCGACCGAAATAAAGCGGAGCATCTTGCAATATGCATTGCTTCGCTTGAAGCAGATGCCCATATACGGGAACAGAAACATGATATATAGCGCGGTGATCGCACAAGTCACGCCGATAACCCAGCCCTGATTGGGATCTTCATAAGGCAACATGATATAATAGATCAGAAGCGCCAGAAATCCGGCGGCATACGCGCCCGTCACCGCAAAAAATCCCGCCAGGATGCGGCGGCGCTGCCTGTATGCATCCCAGAGATCGGCATCGGAATAGAGCTTGGTCATGCGTTCCCCTCCGCAATGAACAGGACGCCGAGCGTATTTCTGCCGCAGTGCCCCGTAATGACAGAGCCGGCAACCGTCTCCAGAACTTCGTCAAACGTGAAATTTGCCGCCACCTTCTTCCGCGCCGCTTCCACAACGGCTTCATCTGCCATGCTGTGCGTAATGAAACAGCGCGTCTTTTCATATTTCGGATATTTGACGGCGAGATCGTCGATATACTGTTCGATGCATTTGACCATGCTTCCGCGATATTTTTTGCCTGCGACAAGCTGTCCGTCGTTCATCTCGATGAGCGGATGGATCTTCAGCAGATTTGCGCCGTAAAACGCCATGCGCGAACATCTGCCGCCCTTGTACAGATAGTCCAGACGGTCGGGCACGAAGGAAGTATTGACGAGCGGACGCAGCGCGTTGACCTTTTCCACGATCTCTTCGGCGGACGCACCGGCGTCGCGCATGTCTGCAGCCTTGAGAATGAGCAGCCCCTGCCTCGTAGAAAGCGCCTTGCTGTCTACGACGAACACCTTCCCGGGAAACGCTTTTGCTGCCTCCTGCGCATACGAGCAGGAAGAGGACGCCTTGGAAGAAATATTGAAATGAATGACTGTGTTTCCATCCTCAACATAGGGCCGGAAAAAGTCTTCATAATCGCCGATGCTCGGCGCGGCGGTCTTGGGAAGCTGCCCCGTCCGCTCAACATAATCGAAAATATCCTGCGGAACAATATCCACGCCGTCCAGATATGGTTTCTCCCCGAGTATGACGGAGAGCGGCATGATGCCGATGCCGCGGGCGGAGATGCTTGCGCCCAGATCGCAGGTGCTGTCTGCCGTAAGTTGTATCATAGTTTCCTCCGGATGAAGTTATTTTCAAGCAAAAATTCCGTAGATCGCAGAACGGAAATTTTCCCATGCCGTACTGAATCCTTTGACGGATACCGCCCACGCAGGTACAACGCCCATGATGTCGTCCACGGTAAGCAGATCGTATCCGTCCCTGACAATGTCCTCGGAATCCGCGCTGAGCGTGCGGTTGTCTCCCAAAAAGAAGATCTCGCCCTCACCGACGCGCACTTCCGAAAAATCGGGAGTTGTCCCTCTGACGTATGATTCCGTAAGCGGCGCATATCCGCTGCCCGCGCGATTCAGATAGACGACGCCCTGTTCGCACTTGACGCAATCGCCCTCCACGGCAATCAGCCGTTTTACAATGATGCTTGCCGTAAAAACCGCATGACCGTCCGGATCATATGCAGAGCTGTCCGTCGTATCGATGATCACGATGTCGCCGCGCTCCGCCCGGTTCCCGCGCACGGCATAGACGATGTCGCCGCCTTCATAATCCACGGTACCGTCGACAAGGACGCGCTCGCCGCCGTAAAGCGTATCCAGCATGGAATCACCCTTGATCTCGATGGTCATAAGGCAGAAAATGCGCAGCAGATCAAGTATGACAATTATGAGTACGATCACAAAGATGACGCACAGTACGATAAAAGACGCGCGACTTTCTTTGCGCTCGTTGAGCATTGCGGGACGGCGGATCATACCCCCTCCTTTACGACGCGCCTGACGCGCTTTTTCAGCTCGTCCGGCGTGAGCATGACCACTCTGCCGCAGGTAAGGCATCTGATCTTATAGTCCGCGCCCGTGCGGACGATCTCCCAGAGCTTTCCGCCGCACGGATGAGGTTTTTTCGTCTCCACAACGGCGTGAAGGCACAGCGTCGTCAGATCCATACGATATTGTTGACCAAAACTTCCGCGCCGCTCACAAACACAAGAGAGAGCGCACCGGAAAAACTTTCCAGATGAGCGCCCGTCGCCGACTTGAAATCGGACGCATCAAAGAGAACGCTTTTCCATTTCCCGCCGCCCGCAACACGCGCTTCCGCACTGAATCCGTTCTCTTCGTCGTCATCGAAATAGAACGTGACCTTCAGAGACGCATCCTCCGCACAATAGGCGTCAAATCGCAAAGACGCCCCTTCCGGCGCGGAATAGCGCGGTTCGTTGACGCGGTAGGATACAAGCCCCGCCTCTGCCGTTGCGCCGAGAATCCCTCCGTATCCGGGAAGGAGTTTGGCATCTACGCCCCGCCCGTCCGCAAAGCAATCTGCAACCGACCGCGCGCGGCGGCGGAATCCGGAGATCCCGTTGAGCGCATCCCGCTCCGAAGAATAGACGATGCGGCTCTTGACACAGGCGTTTTTATAGGGCTTCTTAACGATGACTTCCTGGATTTTGGACGTCATCGAAAAGTTGTTGGAATAATTGGCGAACGCATACACGAGGGCGCGATCGCTCTTTTCATAGAGACTGAGCGGAAAGGTGCCGACGCTGTCCCGGACATTGGCAGGTCCGCCGAGCACGCGCGTCCAGTCCCGCGCATGCGAACCCGTGATGCGCTCGGTGTAAAAGATGCCGCATTCGCGCAGTTCCCCTTCTTCGTCGAAAGTCGCGCGGGCGACAAGATTCCCCTCCCCGTCTTCTTCGACGGAAAGCCCGATGGGACCGCTGACAAACACGGAACGCTCCTTCAGATATTTATCGAGAAACAGATCGACATCGGCAAGCGAATGCATGCCGATCAGCCCGTTTCCGTGCGAAGAATAGAGAAACGCCTTCTGCACTTCGGGATTGAGCTGCTGGAAAGTATCGTATACTCTGTCGTAATCATGCTTCTTATCGTTGATGGCGGAAAGCAACAGCACGGGACATTTTACATAGGGCGCATAGCTCTGGGAATCGATGCCCGCAATAAAGCGATGCTTTTCTTCGTCAAAGACCTTTTTCTCCCCGTCTGCAAATTTTTCCATGCCGCGATAGGCGAGCCATCCGGCGGCGCACACCGAGATCATACAGGAAAGCGGTGCGTACGGCGCGATTTTAAAGAGTACTTCCCCGCCCGTACGAAGACCGATCGCCCCGAAGCGAGTCACTTCGGAACGCGACGAAAGGAACTTGGCGGCATACCGCGCGACGCCCGCCCATTCGTACCAGCTCGTCTCCCTTGCGGAAGGTTCCGCACGATCGAGATGGCTTCCCGCACGCACATAATTCGCATAATCGACGGCATCCGGATAGATGGTATGTGCATCCGTTCCGTTGTCGCCGCAGTAATCGACGCACAGGACGCCGTACCCGCGCGAAACGAATCTGCGTACGAACGCTTCGTCAAAGGGACACCCCGCTTCAAACAGGATCATGACCGCAGGAAAACGCTCCTCCCCCGCGGGCAGGACATAGCGCGCGAAAATACGCACCCGCTCCCCGCCGACCTGTCTGCCCGAAAAGCGAACGTCGCGGCAGATTGCACCCTCCTCCCTGCGTTCGGAGAGCGTCTCTTCATTGAGCGGAAGAGAATCGTCAAAATCCTTCCAAAGCGTGACGGGCGTCAAAAACGTACTTGCCAAAAGCCTACCTCACTCCATTACGATTTGCGAGCCATGCTGCTCGGTCGCCTTTCTGACCAAGAGCTTCCGCTCGATCCTGTGTTTGAGTTCCTCGACATGCGAGATGATCCCGATAGAAAAATGCTCGTTTTTCAGCCGCTCGAGGCTGTCCATCACGACGTCCACAAGGTGTTCGTCGAGGGTACCGAAGCCCTCGTCCAAAAAGAAAAATTCAATGGGGCGCAGCGAACGGGCACAGATCTCCGCGCTCAGCGCCAGCGCCAACGAGAGCGAAACGAGAAACGTCTCACCGCCCGAAAGCGTATAGACGCCGCGCAGCTCCCCGCCGTTGTAATTGTCCCCGACAAAGAACCCGCCCTCATAGCGCAGAAAATATCTGCCGTCCGTGAGAGACAGCAGCCGTCCGCTTGCATTGGCAGCGACCGTCTGTAAATACTCTTCAGCGACGAATTCCATGAATTTATTGCCTTCGAGCAGCTTTCTGAGACGTTCGTAGAGCGAAAACGTCCTTTCCAGTGCGGCGCGCTGCGTTTCCAGCTCCTTTTTCCGCCGCAGCCCCTCTTCTCCGCGCGCAAGTTCCTCCTGCGCCACGGCAAGTTCGCGCGCACACTGCGCGGCGCGCTCCTCCTTTGCAGAAAGCTCCGCCCGCAGAGCGGAATGCGCTTCTTTCGTGGCGGCAGAGAGATCCTCTTTCGACAGTTCGCGCAGCCGGCTGCGCACCGCCGCATACGTATTTTTATATTCCTCCACGCGGCTCCGCGCGCGGTCGGGATCCCCGTATGTCCGGCACAGCCCGGCGGCCTCCTGCGCATTTGAAAAGGCGCCGTCTGCCAGCGACTGCGCAAGTCTCGCCTGCGCCGACGCGGCGCTTTCCCGTGCAGCGCGCGTCTGCTCCTCCGCCGCGGTGCGCTTTGTCAGCGCATCCGCGTAGGCGCTCTGCGCCGCGTCCCGCTCCTGTGTACGGCGTTTCCGCTCGCGCCGAAGCGCCGAAAGCCGCTCTTCCAGCGCGGAAACCGGCTCTGCGGACGGAACAAATCCTTCGGAAAGCGTGCGGATCCGCTCCGTCGTCTCCGTACGCGCTTCGGAAAGCGACTGGACTTCGGCAAGATGGCGATCATACCGTCCCTTTGCTTTTTCAAGTGAGAGCAGTTCGCCGCGCAAGCGCTCGCGCTCCTCTTCCGCCGCCTCGAACTGCGCGCGCAGGCGCGCAAAATCCGTCGTACCGCCCTGTGAGAGCGCAGTGTATTTTTCAATGAGCGGACGGCTGTCCTCTTCGATCGCCGGATATTTTTGCGTCAGCGCGGTCAGCTCCCCCGAAAATACGGCATATTCCCCGCACAGCAGAGCGGCTTTCCCGTTCTGCTCGGCATAGGAGAGGAAATCTCCGCTTCCCTGCGCCGCGATTGCCCGCTCCAGGCGCTCACGCTCCGATTCATAGGAAAACCCGGGGAAAGCGGCGCGCTCCTGTGCAAGCCGCTGTTCGATGTCGCTCAGTTTTTTGCGCGCTTTTGCAAGTTCTTCGGCGCGGAATGCATCGTTTTTTGCCTGCAGGATGCGCTCGGACAGAGAGCGGTCCTCCGCCTCCGCAGCATCCGCATTCCATGACAAGGCGTCATCGAGACGCTTCTTTGCCGTCTCCTCCGCCTTCCCCGCCTCGATCAGCGTCTGTTCGCAGATCTGCGCGCGGCGTGCGGCGTTCTCCGCTTCCCGTGCGTCCCGCACGGCGACGGATGCCTTTCCGAGGCGTTCCAACCCGTCGCTCAAAGCGCGCATGCTCTCTTTCTGTTCTTCCAGCCGCGCCATTTCCGCGGACAGTCTGTCCTGTTCGGCGCGCAGTCCCACGCGTACGGACAACTGTTTTTCTTTTTCCCGCAATGCTGCAAGCGCTTCGCGCAGCGCTTCGTTCTCTCCGGTCAGGCGATCGGTCTTTTCCTTCAGCGCGGCATTTGATTCCGCGGTGATCTCCTGAAACTGTTCCAGCCGCGCCTGCACGACGCTCAGCTCTTCCCGCGCCTGCGCCATCTTTCCGCCCGTCCGTTTCAGCAGCCCTTCGCCGTACGCTTCCAGATCAAAGAGTCTGGCAACGAGCTTCAGACGGTCCGCGCGTGCAGACTTGACGAACTGCGCAAATTCCCCCTGCGGAAGGGCGATGCACTTTTCAAAATCGCGCTGTTCCAACCCGATCACGCGCTCCAGAAAGGCATTCCCGTCCCGTACGCCCTCCGAAACGACGATAAAAGCGTCCCCCTTTTTCTCATAAACCTTCAAGGTCTGCGCCGCGTTTTTGCGCCTGAGCTCACGTTCGACGCGGTACTGCGTGCGACGCCCCTCAAAAACGATCTCAAAAACAAAATGTACATACGCTCTGTCTGCAGCGTAGTGAATAATATCGGCAATACTTCCCGAACGGGAACGCGCAACATTTCCGTAAAGCGCGAACCCGATACAGTCCAAAATCGTGCTCTTGCCCGATCCCGTATCCCCAAAAATACCGAAAATACCGAATTCCAGCAATCTGGTAAAATCGATCCGGGCAGGTTCGGAAAAGGAATTGATCCCGCAAAACTCCAGCAAAACCGGCTTCATACGCCCTCCTCCAACAACCCGAGAAAGGCTTGCGTCAATTCGTCCGCAGGCGGTTCGCCGTAAACGGAACGGTAGTATTCCGCAAACAGTTCTTTGGGCGACAGCGCACTGCGGCGGACCGCGGGAGCAGCGCTCTCTCCCTGCGTACGGACGATCAGGGAAACAAGTCCTTCGTTCGCGGCACGGAGCGCCTGTGTCTCCTGCGAAGTGAGCGGCGCTTTGAGGCGCAGCGTCAGTTCGATCCAAGCGCCTTCATACCGTCGAAGCAGTGCAACGGCGCGGTCGGGATCCTCTTCCTCAAGCCGGACGAGCTTTTTTCCGGAGGAAAGCGCGATCTCTTCCATGGAGACGATCTGCTCCCCCGCCGTTCTGAGCAAAACGACCTGCTTGTTCTCCTGTTCGTCAAACGAATACTGCAAGAGCGAACCGCTGTAACGCACAGTCCCGCCCAATTTCTGCGGTTTGTGCAGATGCCCGAGCGCAACGTAGTCAAATCCGGCAAACAGGGAAAGCGGTACGGCGCGGGCACCGCCGAGATCGATGTCCCGTTCGCTCTCGCTCGTGCTTCCCCCTGCGACGAAGAGATGAGAAAGAAGAATATGCGGCATTCCTCCGGAAAATCCGGCTTCTCCGCGTGCGATCCAGCGGCGGAGCTTGTCCGTATATCCCTCGTCCGACTTCTCTTCCTTCAGGCGCGCTTCGTTGGGATAGGGCAGCGCATTGAGATAGACGCGGTCCCCCTTTTCATCGCCGATCACCACATACCCTTCACCGGAAGCAACGGCGCGAACGCCGCGCGTTCCACCGACGGGCATGACGTCCCTTCCCGCGCCGAAAAGATAGATCCCCTCTTCCGCGGCGAGCGGCGCGGCAGCGCCAAGGCGGACGCCGTCGTCATGATTGCCGCTGACGAGCACAACGGCGCGGCGCTTCCCCGCGATGCGTTTGACGGCATGAAAAAACGCTTCCTCCGCCTCGGCGGAAGGCATATAGGTATCGTAAACGTCGCCGGCGACGAGCACAAGGTCGACCTCTCGCTCGTCGCAGATGCGGGCGATCTCTTCAAGCGCCGCGATCTGTTCGGGCAGACGCTCGCGGTCCATCAGGCGTTTGCCGATATGCCAGTCGGAAGTGTGCAGAATATTCATGCGTTCAATGACAGTCCGGAAAAATCGATGCGGCGGACGGAAAAGCCATTGCTTTTGTCCGCCGTTTATGATATACTATTATACAACGGCTTTCGGAAAAATGCAAGCGTTCGCCCCGCATTCGGGAAAACGCAAAAGTGAAACTCGGGAGAAAATTTTTATGTCGTTCGCCGCCTTTTCCAAAGATTTCGGCTCAAACATGTTTACGAGCGTGGAAAATCAGTTCATCACAAAATATCTGCCGCAGGCGGACGGCGACGCCGTGCGCGTCTATCTGTACGGGCTGTACCTCTGTCAGGTGGCCGGCGACTTCGACGCGGCGACGTGCGCAAAACTGCTGAAACTGTCCGAACAGAAGCTTGTCGAGATCTTTTCCTTCTGGGAGGAATGCGACCTGGTGCGCGTCCTCTCCCGCGAGCCGCTGTTTGTAGAATATCTGCCCGTAAACGCTGCCGCAGGACGTCCCAAAACCGTCCGCCCCGAAAAATATGCCGCCTTCAACCGCGAACTTTATCAGATCCTGCAACGCGCAAAAAAAGATTTCAAACCCTACGAAATGCAGCGCATCCTCGAATTTCTCGAAAACAATCCGATGGAGCAGCAGGCATTTCTGCTCGTTGCGGAGTACTGTGCGAAAAAGGACGGAGAAAAGCTGTCTTGTTCTCATGTTCTCAACAAGGCGGCAAAACTTGTGCGCGAGCGCAAATTTACTTACGAACAGGTGGAAGCCGATCTTGCGGACTATCATACGCGCGAAAAAGAACTTTCCCGCCTGTTCACGCTGCTGGGGATCTATCGCAAGCCGCAGGAAGCGGATTACGCATATCTGGAAAAGTGGGCGGCGCTCGGCATGGAGGAAGGCGCGACGGCAGCATGCGCCGAAGCATTGGGGAAGGGTTCCCTTTCCACGCTCGACGCGCTCGTCACAGAACTGCATGAAAAGGGCGCGCACAGCGAGCAGGAAGCGCGTGACTACCTGCTTTTGCGCAAGGAACAGGCGGACGCCGTCTACAAGGTCGCGCGCAAATTGGGCGTCAAGGTACAAAATCCCCGCACTGACTGTGAAGAATATGCCGAAAAATGGCTGGAACGCGGTTACGACGGCGAGAGCCTTACCCTTCTTGCCGCGCTTGCGCTGAAACTTTCTTACGGGTTTCCCGAATTCGACGCAATGCTCGACAATCTGTATGCCGCGGGAATCGTTGACGAAGGCAGCGTCAGAGAATACTGCGCCGCGCGCGACAGACAGCTCCGCCTTCTGCAAAAGATTCAGACTGCCTGCGGCGTGATCCGAAAAACCCAGGCAGCACTCGACATGATCGAGACATGGCGGAGCTGGAATTTTTCAGATGAAATGATTCTGGAAGCGGCAAAACGCGCATCCGGCGCGGCAACACCCCTGCCCTACATGAACAAACTGCTCTCCGAATGGAAGCGGGAAGGGATCTCCTCCCCCGCCGCAATTCCCGAACAATCCGCCCCCGCGACGCGAGCGCCGTTCAAGAGCGAAGCGGCAATTTCGGCAGACGCACGCAGCGAGCGCGAACGCTGGTATGCGGCGCGCCGCAGAAAGGCGGTTGCCCGCGCCGAACAGGCCGCCGCGACGGCAGAAAAAGACGAAGCGTACGCGCGCGCCGAAAGCGCGATCAAAAAAGGCGAAATCGAACTTGCAAAAGCGGAAGTGTTTGCGCCCGACACGCTGCCGGTCATCCGCACCCGTCTCGAACAGGCGAAGGCCGCGCGCGCCGCAGCCATGAAGCGTCTGCATCTGACGGACGCCGATTTCGTTCCTGAATATGCGTGCTCCAAATGTTCGGATACCGGCTTCCTGCCGGACGGAAGAATGTGCGACTGTTACCGACCGAATAATCCTTAAAAAACGCCCGTCCGTAACCGGACGGGCTGATTTTATCTTATTTTTAAGCCAATATGCAATATACTATGTCAGACATACTACTATGTATTTGCATAAAAATCGCTAAATTTTACTCATAATCACCATAATCCCGTCGATCTGATTGCGGTGAATAGGTCGATTCACGCGGAGGCGGCGCCCCCCACTTCCCCCTTTTTTCGGGTTTCGGCGCCGCCTTAATATCTACCAAAACGACGTCGATCCCGATTTTTTTGACGCACTTCAAGTCGATGAACAGTTCTGCGCGTCCCCAGCGGAAGCCCTTTCCGCCCGGGACGACAATGCCCTGTACGCGCCCTTCCGGATAGGTAAATACAACGTCACACACCCTTCCCAGCCGCTTTCCGTCCGTCAGGTTGACCGCTTCTTTTCTGTGCAGTTCGGAAAAACTCGTCTCCATGCTTTCATTGTATGCGCATACAAGGCAAAAAGTTCCTGACTGCCCAAGATAACGGTGTTAAGGGATTCCTCGTGCTGCTCGGAATGACGGAAAAAACATGTCATACTGAGCAGCATGGCGAATCCCCTTGAATTGCTTCCCGCAAAAATACTTCGTCTTTTTGCGGGAACCCTTTCGGGCGTCGCCTGCTGCATGACGGGAAAAAGATGTGTGCTTCCTTCAGGAGATTTCTTTTCGCAAGGCTCCGATGGCATTCTTTTCAAGGCGAGAAACCTGTGCCTGCGAGATCCCCACTTCCGCAGAGATCTCCGTCTGCGTCTTTCCCTCATAATAGCGAAGCGTCAGAATTTTGCGTTCGCGTTCGGCAAGACGAGAAATTGCATCCTTCAAGGCAACGCGTTCCGTCCAAAGTTCTTCACTCTGCGTCTCATCAAAGAGTTGATCGAGAAGCTGCAGGGTATCGCCCGATTTATTGTAGACCGGTTCGTACAGGGAAACGGGATCGGAGATCGCATCCAGCGCATAGACGACTTCCCGTTCCTGAACCTGCATCACCTCGGCGATGCGTTCGATGGTCGCTTCTTCATCCCGTTCTTCCAGGCTTTCGCGGACCTTTAGAATGCGGTATGCCGCGTCGCGGATGGAACGCGAGACACGCAGCGAATTGCCGTCGCGCAGATATCGCTTGATTTCCCCAAGGATCATCGGAACGGCATAAGTGGAAAATTTGACGTTAAAGGAAAGATCGAATCCGTCGATCGCTTTGATGAGTCCCACGCAGCCCGCTTGAAACACGTCGTCCGCGTTGGCATTCTTCGCCCAGAATCGTTTGACCAGCGACAGCACAAGGCGCATATTTCCGACAATAAACTTTTCGCGCGCCTTTTCGTCGCCCGCCTTCAGACGGCGCATGAGTTCTTCGTTCTCTTTATGAGAGAGTTTCGGAAGCCCCGCCGTGTCTACTCCGCAGATATAGACTTTTTGCAGCATACACACCTCCTTGCGCGGAATGCCCGCGTATCTTTGCGGATGAAGTATGCGCGACTTTCTGAAAAACATACTCTTCTAAATATTTTCGTGAGAAAACTTTTTAAAGAAAGGATGCACTGATGTGCACCCCTTCTAAAAATTTTATCAATACTTTCATGTAAGTTAATCGGAAATATATACCACTCGATACCTTGCAAAATCATCATGCACTGTTCCGCCGCCAAGTTCCGTCGTATTATTATCCATATTTTCAATATCATCGCCCACACGGATCGAATTGACGGAAAAAATATCGGAATAATTAATGACATTTCCGTTATATCTATACCCGGTAAAAATATTTCCCGTAAATGAGCCGCTTGTGCTGATTGCCCCGTTGCTCCAATAATCATCAGTTCCAAGCCCTGACCAGCCAGAACTTATCTGATCCGGTTGAGCCCCAATAAATGTTCCTCCTGAAATCGAAACCTTTTCTGCTGCAGGTTCAACTTCAAAATATATCCCTGAACGCGTACTTCCAATAAAGCGTCCCCGTGCTATAATTAATTGTGCGTTTGCATTGCTGTACCAGATTCCGTCACGATTTCCAGACGTATGCGTACTGCGATATTCGCCGCCGTGAATTTCAACCATCACGTTGGAATGCGTCGTATTCTCTATAGCAATTCCGACAGCAAAGGCGGAAACAGAAATATCGCTCGTGCCTGTTCCAAACTCATCCGAGTCTCTTTCTTCAAAGATAAGATGGACATTCTCGTAGACACTGAATCCGGATTGCCCATGCGCCATATATGTTCCACCATAGATATATGCATTCGCCTGACTTTCAAACCCAGTTACAAACACACAGCTCCCGCCCGGAGAATTGTTGCTCGTATCGTCACTGAATATCCCGTCATATATCCGAACCGTTCCACCGAACAACTTAAATGCATTTGATGCACCAATACCTGAAACGGGGCTTTCCTCGCCGCTATCATAGGTATGCACATATGCATCTGTTCCGATAAATTCACCGTTATAAATTTTCGCATCGCCGCCACGTACAATAATGCCGTTTCCCTGCTTCGCTGAATATGTGCCACTATATACAGTTAAACTACCGCCATTCACATCCAAGGCGGAACCACCGTCGCGACTGACTCGATAAGTCCAGTTACCGTCCTGACCAGCAATTGTATATTGTATGATACCGCCATTTCTATAAGTAGTATATGTGCTGTTTCCTGTGGTAGAAATTTGCAAGTCTTCATTGTTTCCGCCATTTGTTCCCAAAATGACATCTCCTCCCGAAACATACACACCGCCACCGATCGAATTTGTGATCTCCCCCTTTGTAATCGTCACTCCGCCACTCTCAACACGAAGCGCAAAGCTCCGCGGCGCATAACGATAATCATAATTTTTTTGATCGTTTTCGCTATTAATATCTTCATTAACAAGCATCATTCCTTCATGGCGGACATTCAGTGTCCCCTGCGAGGCGTCAAGAGAGCCGCCCTGCAGATAAATTCCGTTATAGATCTCTGCGATCGGTTCTCCGACGGGACTTCCAAACGCCAGGTCGGGAGGCGCCACCCATGCATTCCCTTTAATTGTACTTGTAATATCTGCCGTTCCGCTGACGGTCAGCGATCCGCCGCTCATATATATTGCCGTGCCGCGGAAAGAAGTCAACGTGACCTCTCCTTCCAAAGAAATTTTTGAACCTTCACTCAACAACGAACCTACAGGTGCGCGTGAAGTGATCCCAAGTCCGTCCGTTTCAATCGCAGTTTGCGCACTTGCAATGACGACTTCGCCGCCCTCGGCGCTGATCGCCGTGCTTGACAGCGCCTCGTCATGGCAATTGACAATACAGTGAAACGCACTGCCGCCGATCTGCACCTTCCCGCCCGTGGCAAGGATCCCCGAGGAATATCCGCCGTTGACCGTAAAAGACACATCGTTGCACGTCAGATTTCCCACGGAATAGATGCCGTAGTTATGCGTTCCGTACTGACCGTTGCCGATATTTTCGTTGAATGTAAATGACGCATTGCTCACCGTCGCAGAAGATGCCGTATCGTCTGCCGAGGCTTCGGACAGGATTCCGTACATATACGATCCCGTCAGATCAAACGTGATTTCTTCCCTTCCGTTCATCTCCAGAATGCCGCCGCTGATCCGGATCGCTGCGCCGTTGGCGCCGAGTGCATGCGTTCCGCTGAGATTTTCCGTTTCCTTTTCAAACGAACCGCCCGCAACTTCCATGCGGCCGTTCGACACACGGATGGTGTCGCCGACCTGTGAATAAAAACTGCCGTCGGCGACGCGCAGATAGTCGCCGTCCTCCGTCTGTTCATAGGCAATGCCCACGCAGACGCCGCTGCCGAGCGCTTCGAATCCGCCCTGCTCGACCGCCATATAGCCGCCCGTTGCCTGCACGCAATAGGTGTTTTCCTCGCCGAAATACGAAGTATACCTGCCGCCGCGCACATAGAGATTGCCGCTGTTCATCTGAATGGCGGCATATTCGGGCGGCACGGTCGGCAGAGAAATTGCCTCCGAATCGGGATTGGCACTCTCTTTGACGTCCTCATATCCGTACACGGTGACGAGATAACGCCCGTTTTCAGGATCGGGCGCCGACGTCTGATCTGCCGCATACACATAGGCGGTACCGCCCGCATTTTCCGTCACATAATAGGTATAGTAAAAATCTGCGCTCTTGTCCGTCGCCGCCATGTTGGCGTTCTCCACATTGGCGCCCGCGATCGTAAAATAAAGATAGGTATCGCCGGAAAGCCCAGCGGGGGTACCCGCCGAACGATCGAAATACATATTGCCGTTGACGCGGCGGACCAACTGCCCGTCTTCCCCTGTCACGGTCGCTTGCGAAATATTGGGCTGAATGACGGGCATGGAGACGGATCCTTGCTCCGTATACGTTCCGTCCTCGAGATTTGCCGCATAGTAAATCACGGAATTTACACCCGCGATCTGCGCACCCGCCGGCGTAGACCAACTGTTTCCGGAGCCCGCGGCATATTCGCTCCGGAAGCGCGTGGCGACCTCTCCCGCGCCCGGTTCCGTATAGGCATATCCCGTGCGGGGACCGCTTTCAAAGATCCCTGCCGCAACGGTGAGCGTGCCGCCGCTGATGCGCAGAACGCTGCCGACAGGATTGTAAAACCCACCGCCGCCCTTACTGTCAATGATGGTAAGACGGACGCCGTTCGTGACGTTGAGCACGGGTTCGCGGTTATTACGCTGCAGCTCATGCCCGTTGAGGTCGATGGTCAGATCGGAATTGACATCGGACACGCCGCCCGTGATGATGAGCGGATTATCGACACTGTCATCAATCTTGATATTGGTATAGCCGTTCTCGATCGCCGCAAAAAACTCATCCACCGACTTGATTTCGACTTCGTTGGAAACAATATACTCCAGATCGCCCGAAATCACGCCGTCCGGCTCCACTTCATCGGAATAGCGCGCATACGTCAGCGAGAAGGTCATCAACGTAACAATGACCAGCAAAAGAAGGATCCCGAGGATCATGCTGCGCTTATTTGTCATACGCCGTTCCCTCCCGTTGACGATGCCTGCGTAAAGACAACGCCGAGTTGCGCGAAATAACTTTTGCTGAGCGAATACGAAATTGAAAGCTCACGTTCTGCCCCGCCTTCATGGTGACGGATCCAGAACGCATTGTCCGTGATCCCCGCCAGAGAAATCAGATAATAGCCGTCTTCTCCCTGTTTTCCGTCCAGATTGGTGCATACACCGTACAGCGACTGATAATCGCCGATCTGCGGAACCGCCGGGAGGACTGCTTCCGCTACGCCGTCCCCCGTTTCATTCGCCCGGTAAAATGTTCCGATCGCATGAACATAGTTTACGGTCGTTTCACTGATGGGCGCGACATGCGAAAACGATACGGGATTATTTCCGTTATAGTTGCCGTCCGCATCCCGACCGTACGTCTTCTGCACACGGATCTGCGTATCCGTATTCCGCGGCGAAAGATCGGCATTCACGGTAGCGGCACTGGCATCGAAGTGATAGCCCGTGACCTGCGCACCGTTAAAGATATAGACGCTTTCGTCGGAATCGGCCCCGGGCGCCGTCAGCAAATGATCGAGCGATTCCGGCTTGCCCTGCGAAGCCTGATCGTCCTGACGCACCCAGTCGTAATTGTAATCCTCGCTGCGGATATTTTCGGCAAGCGTCAGATAGAGAACAAACTGCTTTTCCTGCGGAACTCCCGCACGGTCGAAATCAAGATCGAAGGCGTCTTCAAGCGCTTCCCCAGAAAGATCGATGTCGATCGTATAGAATGGGATCTCCTTTTCCAGATCGAGATAGAGCTGAGAATAGATCTCAGAACCCGCGCCCTGCCCGCGCTCACGGCGGAACCCGACCGAATACTGCATCTTTTGTTTTGATGCGGCGATCGTGATCTTGCTGTATGCGCCCTCTGCGGTGACGGTCCCGCTTCCGTCCGCGATCCCGCCCTGCATGGCGTAACGCTCGGGCGCAGCGCCCGCGCGGGCGCTGTAATCGGGAAAACGCCCGCTCTCGCGCACGGCGGCGCCCGCTGCGGGATACTGCGCATAGATCCGGTTCCCCTGCGCGTCTTCCGCATAAGTGTAATCGCCCGTGCCGCCGTCGTTGACCTGATAAATGAGATTGCCGAGGACGATCTGCGGCGTAACAGCAGTTTCGCCGTTCCCGCCCGTCACCTGCAGCACAAGGTTATCCGCAAACTCGGCGGGCAGATACAGGCGGAGCGTCGCTTTGAGCTTCAGCGCGCTGATGCGGACGGGCTGCCCGTCTTCTCCGCGCTCATAATTGCGCAGCGTAAAGCGCACCGTTCGCGGCGTCCCCTGCTGATTTTTGTTGTTCAGCCAGAAATTGGCGTTCGTATAGGTGTTGGACGAAATATCATTGATCTCATAGGATGCAACAAAAGGCGTGACCGCCGCGCCGAGATCGCCGCTTGTAGCGGTTGTATAGCGCGAAAAAGTAACGCCCGTGAACAGAATGCTCACGACGAGAAGATAACAGAGATAGGAAAGGATCGGGATCCTTTTCATCTTATTCGTCTTTGTCTTCCTGGTCTTGTTCATCTTTTTTCCTGAAAGTTCCCGTAAGTAAATCGGTGATCAGCCAAAGAACGATTCCGCCCGCAAGCACGGCAAACAGTCCGAGCGGACTCTGCAGAAACTGCACCGCCGCACCGAAGCCCGCCCACACGGAGACGACCTTTCCCACCACCGAATCGGCCGCCACGGGCGCGGAATCCTCCGCGTTGTTTGCGTCGCCCTTGGTGATATACCCCTCGTTTCCGATGCGCACGATGCGGTGCGTAACATACCCGCCGCGCGCTTCATCGCGATAGGTAACAACGTCGCCGACGGCATAGGAATCCTGCGCGCAGGTGATGATCACGTCGCCTGCGGAAATCTCCGGCTCCATACTGCCCGTCGCCACGACCGAAAATGCAAGCCCGAAAAAGGTCGGCATCTCGTTTCGAAAGGCATAGCGCGCGATCAGCATGTAGAGATTGTAAAACGCAAGAACGCCGACGACGGCTATGAGCACACCCTTGACGACGATTGTTACGATACGAACCGCTCTGCGCATGTTCCGCTACGCCCGCACGGAAGCCGTGAACGAAATATGCAGCGTATAATCCGCGCCGTTTTCGCCCGCGGCGGTATCCGCAGCGTCGTTATCCCTCCAATACCATTCGATTTCAAATACCGTGGAAGAATGCGCTTCGATGGTCATGTCCGCCACGGAGAGCTGCGGCGCCTGCAGATGTCCCGTTTCGCCGGCAATATAGACGCCGTCGCGCTTGAGTTTATAGCCAAGCCCGATGCCGTATTCATTTTCCTCATCGAAAGCAAGCGAGAACACGAGCGCATGGCGGTTATCGTTGCGCAGCGTGAAACGGTACGTTCCGTTCATGCCGGGAGCAATGACGGAATCGCCGAACCGCTCATTCAGAAACACGGGCAGGTTTTCCTGCTCCTGCCACTGTGTCCCATCCTCATGCGCAATGAAGAGCACAGGCGCATAGTCGCTGTTCTCCGAACGGGAGAGGAAGTAAGAACTCAGCACGGCGGACAGCACGGTCGCGACCGCGAGGATGATGACGATGATCAGAATGGGCAGCCAACCGAATCGGCGGATGGTCGCCACATAGGTATGATCGAGCGTCAGAATGTTGTCGTTTTTATCGACGTACGCCGTACGGACGTCGTTCGCATAGAGAAAGACGTTGACGTCCTCCTTGCGGAATTCGCCGTTTTCTTCGCCGTTCTCATCGCGCCAGATACATTTTCTGATCTTTCCGACGCGGTTTCCCTTCTTATCCGCGACCGTTCCGCGCCTGGGAAGACGGACGTCGATCGCCTCGGGCTCGCCGATCCCGGCGTCGCTCTCCTCGTCGGGTTCCTCCCCGAGAGCGTCCCGTACGGGGAGCCGCGCCGCAGCGATCTCCGCGCCGTCCGAGCCCACATAGACGACCTTAACTTTTTTTCTGCGCGGCGATTGGAAGATCCCCGCCTGATCTTTGGGGACATATGTTTCATCCGGTTCAAAGCTGTTCGCGCGCATCAGTTCGTCGATCAGCTCCAGCGCATAGCGCACCTGACGGTCGGATGAAAGTTTTATCATGAAAGGCGTCTTTGCGTAACGCACGACCTCTGTATAGTCTTTATGGTGATATTTCTGCGGATTGTAGGCGTTCGGATCGAGCGCAAGGAATAAGCGCAGATACCCGCCCACCAGAACAAGTTTGGCAAGCAGATTTCTGCCCACGCCAAACGTCTCCCCGCTGCTTGTGATGCGCGCGCGGAGTTGTTTCGGCTTCTTTGCTGTCGATTTATAACTCAAAAATGCATTTTTGACCGCATCATAGCGCCTGCCCACGGAATAACCCGCGTCAGCCATGCGCGTTGCAAATGTGGAGCGCTCCCCTTCCGTCCGCACAGGAATGTGTTCCGCTCCTGCTTCGCCGCTCTCAGTCTGCGCCGCCGCTTCCGCACTTTCGTCGGGAGCCTCGTCCGGATCGGGCCGCCCCTCAGGCGCAGCCATATCCTGCTCATGCGGAATATCCTGCGGCGCCCCTTGCGAACCGGCATCCCCGGCAGCTTCCGTCTCTTCGCCGCGATTCAATTGGTCTTCACGATCCTGCATGGCGTCTCCGTTCGTATCTTTCAATCATCTTTTTGTTCTTGATTTGTCCGCCCGCGATCCGTGTACGCACTTTCCGAACACGGAAAGGCGTACACGGCGGACGCACGGAAACAGAGCATCCCGCCCTGTCCATATCGCCTGCCATCGATACCACACCTACGCGGCACGGCATAATTTAATATCAATCGCAATCAATCGTTAGGATTGCTAGGAATTTCCGAAGCCTGCACGGCTCTATAAGTAATCGTGCTCTTAATACTTGTAAGGTTTTCACCAAACCAAGTATCAATTGCATCCGCTACTGCTTCGCCGTAAGCCTGATCAGGCGTCGTCCATGTAATTTCAGCATAGATATAAACAATCCCCGTCTTGGCAGCCAACTCAATTTCACCACTGATCTCCGTAGCGGCCTCTGCATTGTCGGCGGGATTCTGATAAAGTTTGATCGAAAACACTTCGTTGAACTGTGCTTGCGTAGGCTTTTCTGTGCTATCCGGAGATGTGATTCCGACTTCTCCCAACTCCGTCCCCGCATATTCGAGAGCGCCGGCAGTCACTGTTACCATGGCGGCAACGTCGCCTGTATTTTTAATCGTAGCCACAAGAAGCCTTTCCGTTGCATTCGTACGGTTTGTGCTTCCGCTGAAAGGCGTATCAAAGTCGGGGGAAAGCTGATCGGTAAAAGTGACATCCAATTCACCGGAAGTACCTGCGTTCCCCGCCATATCAATGTTCCACTTGGCAACATTGACGCTTGCCGTACCGCTGTCTTCGCTCGTATAGCGCGCGAAGGTGCTTCCGAGGAAGCAGCAACTGATCAGCGTCAGTGCGACGAGCGCAACGAACAGCTTGATGAAGATACTCTTCTTCTTTGTCATTGTTTTCCTACTCCTCATGATAGTTTTTTATGTAAAACGGCAATGCGTGTGGCACAGTTGCCGAATTTACCCGTTTGCAAATTTGCTTCCCGCCCCTGCAAATTGTCCCCATTGCAGGCGCATTGCGGTTAAGGACAATTCCATTATATCCCCCCCGCGATTTGTCAAGTACTTTTTTGAATATCGTCAGAATTTTTTTCATCGGGGGAATGCCCGGCGTCTTCGGCGTTCAGTCCCTGCGCTTCGACCAGCGCGCGCAGGCGTGCAAGCTCTTCTTCCTTATCGCGCAATTCGCTGCGCGCATTTTCAAGTTCGCTCTGCTTTTCGCCGAGCGCTTGCTGTGCGCCGTTTGCCGCCTCCTCCGCCTTTACCTTGCGGTTATAGAGCACGATGCGCGTCACATCATAGGCAATGAACAGCAGCACAGGGATTCCGATGAACACGAGAATCCCGACGGGCGTCTGCAAAAAGATGGCGAAATCGCCCAGACCGCCCACACTCCCCGTGCAGAGTCCCACCACATTGGCAATGGGGATCGCACCGTCTGTAGCGGCATTGGCATCGCCGCGCGTCACAACGGAAACGATCGCGCCGCCCTCGTCCCGCGTCACAGACACAATACGGTGCGTGACATAGACGTTGTCGGACGAGCGGAACGTCACAATGTCTCCCTCGCCTAACGACTGCTTTTCCCCGTCGTCAAGAATGCGCACGAAAATGAGCGCCCCTTCGGCAAAACTGTCTTCCCTGTCCCCGTCCATCGAACCCGAGGTAACTGCAAGCGGCGCGATCCCGAATACATCGGGCGGAACGCTGCGGTTTGTACTCCCCTTGATGATCAGCGTGACATTGATCACCAACACGGGAATGAGGATGACGGACAGTACGATCATCACCACCAGCGCGATGATATCGCTCTTGCGGCGGGAAGACTTTGCTGTTTGTTCGCCGCCCTGCTTTGCAGGCTGCGGCGTCTGTGGTTCCTGTTCCATGGCAACTCCGGATCTTACGATAAAATCAATGACAGACCGTAAAAAATTTTTTTGAAACCGAACATGAAAAAATCAAAATACATGGACTCTGTCAATGCGCATAGCAATAAACAAAAACATATGGCGCGCCGCACAGACAGACAACGGCGATTGTCACATTATGAAAGCAACGTCGGCGCGATAACGGTTAATTTGGTTTACAAAAAAAATCGGAAAAAATAAAACGCACGCTTGCCCAACCAGACTTTCTGACAGGAAAAAACTGCCATACGTACGCATTTACAGCATTATTATAACGCAAACACGTTATTTTGTCAACTTTTTTGCGCTATATCTCATACGTAAACAAGCGATATAATATTTACCAATGAAAAATGTGATCGAGCATATCAGACAACTCAAAAACGACAGGGGCTGGACGGATTATCGGCTTGCATCGGAAGCGATGATCCCGCAGTCCACGCTTGCCTCGATCTATGAGCACAATACGCCGCCGAAACTCGACATCCTCGAATGCCTGTGCAATGCGTTCGGAATCACCCTCGCGCAATTTTTTCAGGAAGACGAAATGACGGAGATCGTCAGCAAAGACAAAAAACACCTGCTGGAGAGCTATCGCAGACTTTCCGAACAGAAAAAGCAGGCACTTTTAAGCCTGCTTTCCGATAAATGACTGTAAAGCGTCTGCCGGAACCCCGTCAGACCAACTTGGAAATTTCCTTTTTCAGCCGTTCGATGATCTTCTTTTCCAGCCGCGAAATATAGCTCTGCGAGATCCCGAGCCGATCGGCAACGTCCTTTTGCGTCATCTCCTCCTGCCCTCCCAATCCGAAGCGCATATACATGATGCGCCGCTCACGTTCGGGCAGTTTTTTGAGCGCCTCTTTGAGGAGCTCTTTTTCTACATTCGCCTCTACGCCGCCGTATACCGTCTCGCTGTCCGTCCCGAGAATATCGGACAGCAGCAGCTCGTTCCCTTCGAAGTCGGTATTGAGCGGTTCGTCAAAGGAAACCTCGCTCTTGAGTTTTACCGTGCGCCTGAGGTACATGAGTATCTCGTTTTCAATGCAGCGGGAAGCATAGGTCGCCAGCTTGATATTTTTATCGGTGCGGAAGGAATTGATCGCCTTGATCAGCCCGATCGTGCCGATGGAGATGAGATCGTCCGCATCCACGCCCGTGTTTTCGAATTTGCGGGAGATATACACGACCAACCGCAGATTATGTTCGATGAGCTTGGCTTTGACCGTCTCCGCATCCTCTCCCGCTTCCAGCTTGGACAGAAGCTGCGCTTCCTCCTCGGGAGAGAGCGGCAGCGGAAGCGCTTCGCTCCCGCAAAGATAGTGGACGACGTTTGCGCCCGCCCCCATTTTTTGCAGCCATTGTTTCAGCGCCGTAAAAATGTTCATGAATCCCCTCCGTCAATGCGGTATGTAATATGATCTGATAGGATCTTCCGACGTCCCCCACCGTCAAAAAGACGCCTTCGGCAACCGTCTCGCCGATTTTCAGCGCATCGCAGCGGAAGACGGGAGCAGTCCGCCCGCCGTTCACTGTGCCTGT
>URHP01000011.1 GCA_900547645.1 uncultured Eubacteriales bacterium | reverse complement strand
ATGAGCGCTAGTCTCGTGGGCTCGGAGATGTGTATAAGAGACAGGATGCGATCGGTGCGTTTCTTGCGGATTATGCGGCGGCGCGCGGGCTGAGCGGGTTGTGCGTCACGCGCAGCGGACAGTACAATACGACGCTTGCGTTCGTCGAGCTGGACGAACGGGGCGAACGTTCCTTTTCCTTTTATCGGAAGCATACCGCCGATTATCATTTGCCCGAGATCCCGGATGATCTGTTCGCGCGTGCGGATACCGTGCATATCGGTTCGCTCATGCTGTCCGAAGAAGCGGGGAAAGGTTATGCGTACAGGCTCGCCGACAGGGCGCATGCGGCGGGGAAACGCGTGAGTTTTGACGTCAATTTCCGCGACGACGTCTTTCCGGACAGAGCGTCGGCGGTCGCTGCATACCGCGATATGCTCGTCCGCGCCGATCTTATCAAATTTTCGGAGGAAGAGCTGGCGGTTTTCGGAGAATCGTTCGTGCAAACCGAACTTGCGGATCGGTTGGTGTGCGTGTCGTTGGGCGCGCGCGGCAGCCGTTGGCGCTTCCGCGGCAATGAGGGCGGCGCGCAGAGCATTCGCGTCCGTCCCGTCGATACGACGGGCGCGGGCGACGCCTTTTGGGCGGGCGTCCTTGCGCAGACGGACTGCGTACCGTTCTCTGCGTTTACGGAGCAATTTCTCAATGAAGCGCTGCGGTTCGCCAATGCCTGCGGCGCGCTCAACACGTTGGGGCGTGGCGCGATCGACGCGCTTCCCGACCGCGCCGCCGTACAGGCGGCTTTGAAAAATCAGAAATCATGAACGCGGCGCGCCGATCTGCTTGACGCGCCGCGTCGGACTGTGCTATAATCATTCTCGCCTGAACGGAAAGAGCATTCTGACCGCAAAGGAGACGAAACAGAATTTTTGCGCACGCAGTACGTGCGCCGTCTCCCTTTGCGCTTCGGGCAAGGGGATTTTTTTATGGAAGAAAAGCGGATCGCGGTGCTGTCCGTCATTGTGCAGAATCGCGGATCGACGGAAAAACTCAACGCCTATCTCTCCGCGTTCGGCGATCATATCGTGGGCAGAATGGGGATCCCGTACCGTGAAAAGGGCGTCTCCGTGCTGTGCGTCGTGCTTGATGCGCCGGCGTCCGTCGTGAATGCCCTCACGGGCAAGATCGGTCAGCTCGACGGCGTGACCGCCAAGACCTTATTCAGTCAGTTTTGAATTTTATTGTTCGGAGGAAACAGATCATGAAAAAAATGTTTGCGATCGGAACGGCGCTCGTTCTGGGAGCGGCGCTCTTTGCGGCCGGCGCATGTGCGCCCAAGGATGAAGAGGGAACTTCGGGCGGCGGCAACGCCTTCCGCATGGCGGGAGATCTGCAGCAGCTGTACGGCGGGGAGAACGGGTATCCGCAGGCGGTCCTGGTTGCCAAGACGTCCGTGCTGGAGAGCGATGCGGGCGCCGTCGGAACGATGATCTCCTATATGGAGGGCAGCGCGGCGTATCTTGCATCGGCGACCGCGCAGACCGTCGTCGATTCGCTCGCCGCATATTATACGGAGGGCATGACGCCCTCGCTCAACGCCAAAAATCTGACGGCGGAAGTCATTGCCAACTGCTCGGTGCGCTACTATTCCGCGTCGGAAGAGGCGACGCGTACGCGCGTCAATTCCTACCTCGCGGAGCTTTCCGCCGTCGATTCCACGGCGGCGAAGGCGGTCGCAGAGGGGTTCTACTATACGCAGGAACCTGCGGCGGGAGCGGCTTCCGATACCTATACGGTGTACGCGCCCGACGGTGCGCCCGCTCTTGCGCTCGCCAATGCCGTTGCGGAGCAGGGGGAGGGGACGGCGTTTGAATTTCATATCGTCGCCTCCGATACGATCGGGGCGCAGGTCTCGGGGGCGGATCCCGCGGCGGACTTTTGCATCCTTCCCGTCAATGCGGCTTCCAAACTGCTCGGCACGGGCGAGGCGTACAAGATGCTCGGCATCGTGACCAACGGCAACATGTATCTTCTGACGACGGGCGACCGCGCGGCGATCACGGCGGACAATCTCTCCGCGCTCGTCGGAACGACGGTGGGCGTCGTGCAGCTTGCCAACGTCCCCGGGCTCACCTTCCGCGCCGTGCTCGATAAATATGACATTGCCTATCAGGTGATGGACAACGATGCGCAGCCCGCTGCAGACAAGGTCAATCTGAAAGCGGTGGACGCGGCGAACGTTACCCCTGCGGGCGGATGCGACTATTATCTCTGCCCCGAGCCTGCCGCCAGCACCAAGATCGCCGCAACTGCCGGAAAGTAACGCATGGCAAAGCGGAACGCGCTGTTTTCCCTGCTTGCGATCGTCGCGCTGTGGCTGGCGTGGCTGATCGCCTACTATATCGTCCGGAATGACTATGTGCTGCCCTCTTTTTGGGACGCCTGTTCGGAAATGGGACGCCTTCTTGTAAGCGCGTCCTTTTGGCGCGCCTTCGGAAATACCTTTCTGCGGACGCTGTGGGCGTTCCTTGCCTCCCTCCTGCTCGGCGTCGTCATGACGGTCGCCGCGCATCTGTGGGGCTGGGTGCGCGCCTTTTTCGCGCCCGTGATCTCCGTTCTGCGCACCGTTCCCACCATGGCGGTCATTCTCATGCTTTTGCTCTGGACGACGCCCGCGGTCGCTCCCGTGATCGTCTCCGCGCTCGTGCTCTTTCCCGCCGTCTATGCCGCCGCGCTCGCGGGGCTGGACGAAGCGGGGGAGGAATACGGAGAGCTTGCGCGCGCTTTCCGCGTGCCGCTCGGCCGCCGCATCGTGAAAATGTATCTTCCGCTGGCGGCTCCCGTGCTGCTCAAACAGGCGGGCGGCATCTTTTCGCTGGGACTGAAGATCGTCATTTCGGGCGAGGTGCTTGCTTCCACCTACCGTTCGCTCGGCGGCATGATGCAGGAAGCGAAGATGTATCTGGAAATGCCTGAGCTCATGGCGCTCACGCTGCTGGTGCTTCTGTTGGGCTTCGCGCTGGAAGGGCTGTGCAGGCTCGCCTATTTTCTGATTGTGAGGTGGCGCAGATGACTCTCGAACACGTGACCAAGCGGTACGGCAGCTGTGCCGCGCTGGACGACCTCTCTTTCGAATTGCGCGAAGGGGAGATCGCCGCAGTGCTCGGCGAGAGCGGCGCGGGCAAGACGACGCTTTTGAATATCCTTGCGGGACTGACTTCCTGCGAAGGGAAGGTGGAAGGGCGCAGACCGTGTTCCTATCTCTTTCAGTCCCCGAAACTGTTGCCCAATCTCACCGCGGAGGAAAATCTGCGCTTTGTCCTGCCCAAACGGCTGTGGGACGTTGCAGGCGAAATGCTGCGCAGAGTGGGGCTGTCGGGTAAGGAAAAATCGTACCCGCGCGAACTTTCCGGGGGCGAGCGGCAGCGCGTCGCCATTGCGCGCGCCTTTTTGTATCCGCACGAAACGCTGCTCATGGACGAGCCGTTTTCCTCCCTCGATCTGTCGTTGAAAAGGACGCTTCTGGAACTTGTGGCGCAGCTGTGGCAGGAGCGGCGGCAGACCGTGGTGTTCGTCACGCACGACGTGCATGAAGCTGCGGTGCTCGCGCAGCGCGTCATCGTGCTGAAAAAGGGGACCGTCGCGCTCGACCGGAGCGTCGCTGGCGGGATCCCGCGCGACTTCTTTTCCCGCCCGCCGGTCGAAGACGAGCTGGTCCGCGCGCTCATGGGCGAATGATACAATGCATAAAATTCCGCAAAAGCGCCCTCTCTAACAAGAGAGGGCGCTTTTGCGTGGCGGAAAAAAGACGGCGAAGCGGCAAATTTCCGTGAATTTTGTCATATATTTTGTTGACATTCCGTCACGTTCGTGTTACAATCGTGTCATAAAAATTTGTTACAAACCGTCGCGGATCAGAAAGCGGCGGAGGAACGGAATATGAAACGTAAAATCAAACAGAATCCGGAAGAGCTGACCACGCTGGAAGGGGACGCGATCCCCCGTCCCGTCCGCAGGAGAAAGGGCGGGCTCCGTCTGAAGGCGAAGCATCACCGCAGGCTGAAGAAAGTGCTTGCGGCTTTTTCCGCGTGCGCCATTCTTGTGGGCGGAACGTTCGGGATCAACGCGCTCTTTTTCAACAAGGCGGTGCCCAATCTGGTGGACGACGGCTTTGCGACCGTGCTGTACGCGCTTCCCGAGGACGGCTCCACGCCCGATATGCACTCCGCGCTCGAAAATATCGGTTACATGAACGCCAGGTTCCGCGCGCAGCCCGTGTGGTATTCGGAGATGGACGGCAACGTCAACACCATACTCAACCAGAAGGTCAACACCTGGAAGCAGTATTCGGACGGCGTGCTCATTCAGACGGACATCACGACGTCCAGCCTGATCAAGTCGGCAAAGCAGTTCTGCTGGGTGGGCGACCGCGTGATCTGGCGGGAGGCCGCAGGCGGACCTTCCACCTATAACGGCATCGATACCGCATGGCGGGAGGGCGAGCCTTACGGCAATATGTCCGTGGCGGATTACAAGGCGACGCGCGGACTTCCCGGCACGGAGTTTTCCGTGTACGTCATCAACGAGGAGACGCTGCTCGACGCGTCCGACGTGACGGACAACGGCGACGGGACGTATTCGCAGACGTATTACCTCGATCCCGCCACCGACAAAGCCCCCGCTTACTACGTCAACCAGATGATGTATACGGGCGCACTTACCTCTCTGCCCACGTTCGAATATATCACGGTGACCTATACCTTCGATGCGACCTGGCAGGTGCTTTCGTCGCAGATCGACGAAGCGTACACCGCTACGAAGGGCGCCCCTGCAAAGTGTACGGCGGACTATACCACCGTGTACGAATACGGCACGGACAGGGCATATTCGGACGCGTACGAAAATTACTTCAAAAATTATGCGGATAAACCCGCCACAGGCGCGCCCGAAGGGGGCAGCCTGACGGCGGCGGACTGCCTTGCCGAGGCGTTCGCGCCCGTCCTGACGCAGCCCGTTACGTTCGCGCTCGATCTGACGCTCGACGGCGCGCCGCTCTCCGGACTCGTCTACGTGGACGTTTCGGACATGAATGACATGGAGCTGCGTGCGCAGCTCGGCGCGGTAACGCTGCACTATGCGGAAAACGCCGTCTGGCTGCGCTACGGCGACGGGACCAGGGTGCGCATGAGCGTCTCCGATCTGGCGTCGCTCCTTGCTCCGGCGGACGGCTCCGCACCGGAACTCACATTGGATACGGACACGCTGCTCGCGCAGCTCGGCGCAGGGGAATTTACGCAGGCGGAGGACGGAACGAGCGCGCAGCTCTCGTCCACGCTGTCTCTGTTCGGGATGGACATCCCCGTGCGCTTTACCTTTGCGATCGCGGAGGACGGCTCCGTGTCGCTCGGCGGCGTGGCGGCGGATCTGACTGCCTTCGGCATGCAGATCGGCGCGGAACTCGCCTACTCGCAGGAGAGCGTGCCCGCGCTCACCGATGCGGAAAAGCAGGCGTATGTTGATTTGATGCCCTATGCGGATACGATCGCGGACATCGCTTCGGGCGATGCGCTTGCGCTCGGGTTCTCCTATGCGGACGGCGCGTTCTCCCTGACGGGGAATGCGGACGTGATGCTTGCGGACGACGTGCAGGTGCGCGGCGATTTCACGCTTTCCTATCGCGGCGCGAAAAAGAGCGTGTCCTTTGCCTATGCGGGCGGAGACGTCTATCTCACGGTGGACGGCATCCGTCTGAAAGCGGACGTCAAAGAGGCGATCGGGCTGATCGGCGGCTATCTGACGTTGCCGTCCGCCGATGTGGCAATGCCCGATCTTTCCTCGCTGCTGTCCGCATTGCTGTCGCCCGACTTCGCGGCAAACTTCACCGTCTCCGAACAGGACGGCGCGCTGCAGATCGCCGCAAAAGGGACGCAGCTGCTTGCGGCGCTCGGTGTCGATTTCGAACTCGGCGACGTCGCGCTCTTCGTCAAGGACGGCGCGGTCGGCGCGAACGTGCTCGGCGTGCAGCTTTCGCTGACCGAAGGCGAAGCGTTTTCCGTCGGGACGGAGGGATATACCGACGCGGTTGCGCTTGCCAAGAACGTGCTTTCGCTGCTTTCGCAGGACTATTTGCAGGCGGACGTTTCGTATGCGGCGGGTGAGCTTGCCGTGAACGGGGCGGTCTCCCTCGACATGAATACCCGCGCGGTGCAGGGCGCGTTTACGTTCTCCTATGCCGGCGCTGCCAAGACGGCGGAGATCGCCTATGCGGACGGCGCCCTCTGCCTGAAGCTGGAAGGCATGAAGCTGAAGGTTTCCGTACAGGATCTGAGTGCGCTGCTTTCCGCTGCGCTCGGCATGCAGACGGCGTCCGAAGAGGAGACTGATCTGCTCGAACGCATTCTTTCGCTCGACTTCGGCGCGCTCGTCTCCGTCTCCGAACAGGACGGCGCGGCGCAGATCGTGCTTGCGGGGACGCAGCTGCTCGGGGCGTTCGGCGTGGATTTTGCGCTCGGCGACGTGGAACTTTCCGTCGCGGAAAATGTGCTCACCGCCCGTGCGCTCGGGATCGGCGTGAACGTCGTCCCCGGCAGGGCGTTTGCCGTGGACACGGAAGGCTATGCGGACGCGTCGCCCGTCATCGATACGCTGGCGGCGGCGATCGGGCAGGGACGCATTGCGCTGGAGGGTGCGCTTTCCCTGCAGTATCGGAACATCAAACTCGGGCTTGCCGTCGAAAACGGCGTCCTTTCCTGGAAGGACGGATTCGGGCTTGTCATGGATCTTGCGGTCACGGCAAACGGGACGCGCCAGACGATCTCGGTCGATGCGGACGCTTCGCGTGTGCGCATCGTATATGGTACGGTGGGCGTGGAACTTGTCTACGACGAGCTTTACAGGCTCGGCGATACCTTTGAGCAGGTGTATGCGCGCATCGCTGCCGTCATCAACCGCTCGGCGGAGGGCGCGCTGCCCGGATCCGTAGCGGAACTTTCGGCGCAGCTCGGCGCGGGCGCGGCGGTCACCGAACTGCTTGCGTCTCTCGACCTGCCCTCGATCATCGGAGGGATTTCGTTCGGCGGAGCGTCCGATGCGGAAGGCAGCCTTGCCACGCTCTCTTACGGGGCGTTCACGTTCGATCTGCGTGCGGCGGAAAGCGGTCTGCTTCTCGCATTGGGGAAGACGGCGTGCGGCGACGTCACCCTTTCGGGGGAACTCGGCGTATCGGCTGCCGAAGGCGGGGCGGAGCAGCTTCCCGCAGACGGACTGATGACGGTTTCCGATCTGTGCGAACTGCTTGATTTTGCGGGCGCGGCGGTCGCAACGCTCGCTTCGTCCGATGTGACCGTGACGTTCAATGGCGCAACGGTCGCCGCGGCGGACGGCTCCGACGTGTTTGCGATCTCGGGCGAACTTGCCTACCATTCGGGGACGGCGGGCGGCGGATTCCCCGTGACGGTGGATCGGGAAAATACTTCGGTCACCGTCGAACCAGGGGCATATGTGTATTTCAGCCTGACGCTTGACGACCTGCGCGAGGGCGGCACCGATCTCTATCTCGACTTCTGGATGTTTGACGCGAAGGCGGACGGCGAACTTGACTTCTTCGTCAGCATCTCCAAATATGCGGCAGGGGAGGCAAACTGTCAGCCCCTGCGGTTCGCGGTGTCGGCGAGCGACCTCCTCACCATCCTCGCGAGCGGCGTATCGCTCACGCAGGATACGCTTGCAGGTTTTTTGGCGGGGCTCGGGCTGCCGCAGGAGACGGTGTCCGCACTGTTTGAGACGCTGGATGCGTTCTTCGTCTCCGAATGGCTGACGGATACGGATAAGGCGCAGCTCTCCGCGCTCGGCGGTATTCTCATGGGAACGCTGGGCATCGACGCCGCGCTCGAAGACGTGCTCGGCGGGCTCGCGGACGCGGTCGGCGGGGCGGCGGAGGACGTCGTTGCGGCCGATCCCGGAAAGTATCTGACTTCGCTCGGCATCGTGCGGCGCGAGGACGGCACGATCGCGTTTTCCGTCAAGCTCGATTCCGACCTCGTCTATGGCGACGAAGGGCTTGCACCGCTCACGATCGAACTGACCAAGAAGGCGGGAGAGAACGGTTCCCTGCTTGCGGGCGTCTCGCTCGGCAATATTTACGGAAACGGCAACAGCGAAAATACGGGCGTTTCGTTCGGGTTTGCCTATGACGCGCTCGCGCTTGCGGAAACATCGGACGGCGCAACGCTCACCCTGCCGGACGGCAGCGTGCGTACGCTTGCATATCAGCTCTACAACAATTATACGTTCTCGGGCGTGGACGAACTCATCAAGTCGGTCGCGGCTTCCGCGACGCATGAAGAGGAGGACGGCTCGTACGCCCTCAACGAGCAATTCTATATGAGCGGCAGCGCGACGCTCTCCATCGGCAGCTGGGACGCGATCACCGTGGGCGTGAACGGTCTGTCCGTTTTCGTTGACGCAAGCGGGAACATTGCCATGCACCTCAAACTCCGCTATGACCGTAGCGGCCTGGGCGGGCTCATCGCGTTCAAGAGCTCGGGCACGACGGAACTGACGCTTAAGGAAGGCATGGCGTATCTGCGCCGTACGCTGGACGGCGAAGCGCCTGCCTATCGCGTCATGCCTGCCTCCAATTTCCTCTCGGGGATCATGGAGCAGCTCGTCTTTATGCTCAATCTGAGCGATCTGATTGCAGGCAGCATTCCCACCGATCCCATTACGATGACGGGCGGCGGTCAGAGCGAAGGCGATTACGGCGTGATCCTCTCCGACATTCTGTCGAGTTACGGTTATCAGAAAGAGGAAGCGGGCAGCAGGTGGACGCTCAATCTCAACGGTCCCGTTCTGACGGGCGACGTGCTGGACAACATCGCCGTTACGCTCAGATCTGCAAATTATAACGGAACGGACAATGTCCTGCGCACCCTCGACGTGACGACCAAACTTGTGGATATCATCGGCGTCACCGCCAATCTGACCTTCCGCAATCCCTGCGGCGTCTGGGAAGCGGGGGCATCCGACGAGACGGCGGACGTCTCCTTGGATTTCGGCGCATCTGCGGAAATGTTTGCGGCGTACGACTGGGCGTCGCAGGCGGTCAACGCCTATCTTGAACCGCAGAGATCCACCGTCCGCTATACGGTGGACGGCGAACAGGCGGGCGAGCAGGACGTGTGGTACGCGGGCGACCGCCTGTTCACTGCGCTCAGCTATCCCGATCTTTCCGGATATGAAGCGCGCGAGGGCTATACGCTTCGTTGGAAGGAGTTCGCGTTTGCGCCCGGCGGCACGGCGGAAGCCGTCTATATGCCCAATCTTTACGATGTGACGTTCGTTTCTCCCGTTTCGCCCGGCGACGGATGGACGGAAAACGACGACGGAACGTACTCGTTCGCAACGCAGATGTATTACGGGGCGGAAGTTTCCGTCACGTACTACGGCGAAACGATCGTCTATACCATGCGCGCCGACGGCGTCCTGCGCGACGCGCAGGGGAATGCGCTCGACCTCTCTGCGTTCCCCGCCACGTTCATGACGGCGCAGATCGGCGCGGAAGGCGCGCAGATCGCCCTCTTTGAAAATCCCGTGGAAGTCACGTATGCAAACGTCCTCGGCGAAACGCAGACCGTCTATTACGAACAGGGCATGGAAATTTCCCTTTCCGAGCCTGAGGCGGCGGATCAGACCTTCTTCGGCTGGTGGCAGAATACGGAAGAGGGCTGGCGGCAATTCACGGCGACAGTCTTTGAGGAAGATACGCAGCTTGAAGCGCTGTGGTACAGCATGGTCAGCGGCACCATGTCGGGGCAGCGCTGGTACAACGGCTGGTTCAAAGATCATCACAGCAACCAGATCGAAATGACGGGAACGTTTTCGGCGTCCTTCGCTTCGGAGATCGTTCTGCAGTCCACCGATTACCGTTACGCCTTCGACAACAGCGCCGATACCGTCCCTGCAGACGACGCGACGGGCGGAACGAACAGCTATCAGGATTCCGAGCTTTCCTCCAAGGATTACGCGCACGCGAAAGTCACGCAGATCTATACGCTGAACGGATATACGATCACCGTCGTATCCGTCGGACACGGAAAGTATTCCTACAGTTGGTCGGACGCCAAGACGCTGATGTCCGCAAACCTTACGATCGATCGCTTCACCATCGCGTGATCATCAAAAAACGCTCCCTCGGGAGCGTTTTTTATTGTATTATTGTAATTTTATACGGTATGGTAACTTGCGGCGATCTTTTCCGCTTCGCGTTTCACCCGTTCGGTAAGCGACGCAGGGGCGAGTACGGTGAATCCCGCGCCGGCGGAAAGGATCTTGCCGACGAGCGATTCGTCGTCGGGCAGCGTCGCCTCGGCATAGCGTTTTCCGTCCTTTTCGTACACCGCTTCCACGCCCAGCCATTCTTCGGCGAAGGGGAGCGCTTCTTCCGTGAGCAGGAAGCGCGCTTCCACGCTCGCTTCGGCGGTCCAGAAGGAGAGGGGTATATCCTCCCGTCTGAAGGGAATGCGGTTAAAGCGGGTGCCCGTCTTCACGATGGAGCGCATGCGTCCGATCTTGAACAGCCGGAAGGCGTTGCGCGTCCTGCAGAAGGCGTATACATACCAGATATTCTGTTTGTAGACGAGCAGGTGCGGCAGAATGATGCGGTGGGTACGTTCTCCGCCGCGGTCCACATAGTCGATCTCCAGCGTTTCCTGCTCGTCGGTCGCGCGCTCGACAAGCGCCAGCTTGTCCGAAAACCGGCGCTCGCTTCCCCACGCGCCGCTGTCAACAAGGATGTTGCCCGAGAGCGCCGCGTCCCGCCGTTCCGTCTTCATCTGCGCCGTCAGCTTTTTGATCGCCGAAGCGAGCACCGGATCGCCGAGTTCGCTGTCCATCGCCTGCATCGCGCCCAGCGTGCGGGCGTATTCTTCGCGCGTGAAGAAGCCGCGGGGCAGTTTGTAGGCATCCGAAATATAGATGCCGCCGCCTGCGCCGCGCGCTACGTCGATGGGGACGCCCGATACCGTCATTTCCTCCACGTAGCGGTAGACGGAGCGCTGCGAAATGGAAAAACGCGCCGCAAGTTCTGACGCCGTCACTTTTCTGCGCGCGAGCAGCAAAAAGAGCATCTCGATCATGATCTGGTATTTCATAGCCGGTCTTCCGTAAAAAAATTTCTGAAAATATTTTAGCATACATGACAATATCTGTCAAGTATGATGCGTATCATAGGGAGTATGGATAAGCTCTCTGTGGATATGGATCTCATTCTCGAACGCCTGCGCCGCCGCGAACGCGCCGCGCGCAACGCCGCGCTCCGCGCCCGTCTTGCGCGGGCGGGGACGGCGGATGCCGCCTTTTCGCGCCTGCGCTCGCTGGAGGGCCTGAATGCAAAGGAGCGCGAATTTGCGCCCGATTTTGCGTAAAGTGCGTGCAAGCGTTTGACAAAGGCGCGCGCGCGTCGTATAATAACGGTATGAAGAATTCGCTTGCGGTTGCAATTTACGGCTACGCGTATTACGTTTCGGCGTAATACTTTTTCGCGCGTGGATCGAATTCGGTACGGTACGGTTTGCGCGCGGCGCAGACCGTTTTTTCATATCGGCGGATCAAAAAAGGAGAACAGGTGATAGGATGAAGAACGTCATGGACACCCTGCGCGAGCGGGGATTCATCAAACAGACGGTGTACGAAGAAGAGCTCTACGAAAAGCTCGGCAGCGAGAGCGTTCCCTTTTATATCGGGTTCGATCCGACGGCGGACAGCCTGCACGTCGGGCATTTCATGCAGCTCATCGCCATGAAGCACATGCAGGATGCGGGACACAGACCGATCATCCTCATCGGCGGCGGCACGGGCATGATCGGCGATCCTTCGGGCAGGACGGACATGCGTTCGATGATGACGCGCGAAACGGTCGCGTATCACGTCGAGTGCTTCAAAAAGCAGATGGCGCGCTTCATCCGCTTCGACGGGGAAAACGGTGCGATCGTCGTGGACAATGCCGACTGGCTGCTTGACCTCAATTATGTCGATTTCCTGCGCGACGTAGGGGTATATTTTTCCGTCAACAAGATGCTCACGGCGGAATGTTACCGTTCGCGCATGGAGAAGGGGCTCACGTTCCTGGAATTCAATTACATGCTCATGCAGGCGTATGACTTCCTTGTCCTCAACCGCAGGTACGGCTGTCTTTTGCAGCTCGGCGGGGACGATCAGTGGAGCAACATTCTTGCGGGCGCCGACCTCATCCGCCGCAAGGAGCGCAAAGCGGCGTTCGCCATGACCTTTACCCTGCTCACGACGAGCGAGGGCAAGAAGATGGGCAAGACGCAGAAGGGCGCCGTATGGCTGGACGAAAACAAGACCTCTCCCTATGAATTTTATCAGTATTGGCGCAATACGGCGGACGCGGACGTTGAAAAGTGTCTGAAGCTGCTCACCTTCCTTCCGCTGGATGAGATCGCGGAACTTACCCGCTATCGGGACGAGCGCATCAACCGCGCCAAAGAAGTGCTCGCCTATGAGCTCACCAAGATGGTGCACGGTGCGCAAAAAGCGGACGCGGCGCGTTCGGAAGCGCACGCGGCATTCGGCGGCGAGGGCGAGATGCCCGAAAAGACGGTGCCTGCCGACACGCAGACGGTGCTTCAGGCGCTGCTTGCAACGGGGCTGTGCAAGTCCAACGGCGAAGCGCGCCGTCTCGTCGAGCAGGGCGGCGTCTCCGTCAACGGCGAGAAGGTGACGGACGCCGGCGCCGCGCTTCCCGCGTCGCCCTTCACGCTGTTCAAGGGCAAGAAGGTGCGCCTGAAAGTCATCGTCGGATGAGTTATCTGAGCGTTGCCGCGCCGCATACGTCGGAAAAGGTGATCGAAAAATCGCGCTTTCTGACCTATGCCGCGCATACGGAGGGGGAAGCGTCGGCGCGCGCCTTTTTGCAGGAGGTGCGGGCGGAACATCCGCTTGCGACGCACGTCTGTTACGCCTTTGTTGCGGACCGCCTTGGCAATCTCATGCGATTTTCGGACGACGGCGAACCGCAGGGCACGGCGGGCATGCCCATTCTGGGGGTGCTGCGCGCGCGCAAATTGTATGAATGCGCCGTTGCCGTCGTGCGCTATTTCGGCGGCGTCAAGCTGGGCGCGGGCGGACTGACGCGCGCATATTCTTCGTGCGCGGCGGAATGCCTGGACGGCGCCCGTCTGGCGCTCTGGGACGTGTGTATCGAATACTGCGTGCGCGCGGACTATCCCGAGATCAACGCGCTGACGCGCTTTTTCGAGGGGCGGTGCGAGATCCTTTCGCGCGAATTTGCCGAAAAGGCGTCTTTCGTCGTCGCCGTCCGTGAGGGCAGCGGCGCACAGTTTTGCGCCGCATTGACCGATCAGCTGCGCGGCAAGGCGGAAATTTGCGAACAAAGGCGGTATTTTGCGCCCTTTCCGCTTGATAAATGAGCGGCGGGGGAGTATAATTGCAGTATGATTGTTGCGGAGGCTTCCGTATGGAATTTATCGAAAGGAAACAGTTGAAAGAAAAGCCCGCAAAGGGCACGCAGCTCGGGTTCGGGCACTACTTCACCGACTACATGTTTACGATGAAGTATACTGCGGGGGAGGGCTGGCACGACGCGAAGATCGAGCCGAACGAGCCCAAGCCCTTTGACCTTGCCACGAGCATTTTCCACTATGCGCAGGGCATTTTCGAGGGCATGAAGGCGTTCCGTCAGCCGGACGGGACGATCGCCGTCTTCCGTCCCGACGAAAACTGGGCGCGCATGAACCGTTCGGCAACGCGCATGTGTATTCCGAATTTCCCCGCGGAAGTAGCGGAAGAGGGGCTGGAACGGCTTCTGAAGCTGGAAAAAGACTGGATCCCGACGGAGCCCGGCACCGCGCTCTATATTCGTCCCGCCATTGTGGCGACGCGCGTTATGCTCGGCGTGCATGCTTCCACCGAATATCTGTTCTTTATCATCCTTTCTCCCGTCGGCAGTTACTATGCGCACGGGCTGGAACCCACCAAACTCGTTGTCGAAGACCGCTACACCCGCGCGACCATCGGCGGCACGGGGGAGGCAAAGTGCCTCGGGAATTACGCCGCTTCCATGAAGGCGGGAGAGGAAGCCGAGGAAAAGGGCTTCGATCAGGTGCTTTGGCTGGATGCCAACGAAAAAAAGTACGTCGAAGAAGTGGGCAGCATGAACATGTTCTTTGTCATCGGCGGAGAGGTGATCACGCCTGCGCTCGTCGGCTCCATTCTGCCCGGCATCACGCGCAAGAGCTGTATTCAGATCCTGAAGGACAAGGGTTATCGGGTGACGGAGCGCCGCATTTCCATTGACGAAGTGCTTGCCGCGCAGCAAAACGGCACGCTGGACGAAGCGTTCGGCACGGGGACGGCGGCAGTCATTTCACCCGTCGGACTCATCCGCTACCGCGACAGAGATTATACGATCGGCGGCGGGAAGATGGGGGCAGTCACAAAGATGCTCTACGATACGATTACGGGCATTCAGTACGGGACCGCGCCCGATCCCTACGGCTGGAAAAAAATCGTAAAATAATTTGGTTTCCAAACAACAGGCGCGCCGCGGAATCTTCCGCGGCGCGCTTTCTGTCGTTCCGGCATTTTCGATGTCTGACTAATTTGTCATAAACGGTCACAATCAACGAAGTGCAAAACGATTGGCGCCGTCGTCCGGCAGGGGGAAAGACAGATATTTTTTGCCGATCGCAAAAGCAAAATTCAAAGGCTATTTCAATCGGGTACGCATCTCAAAGAACTTGCGGACAAAAAATAATACGAACTCCGAAAAAGAGTTCGTATTATTTTCATATGGCGCAGAGAAGAGGATTCGAACCTCCGGACGAGTCACCCCCGTCACACGATTTCCAATCGTGCTCCTTAAACCACTCAGACATCTCTGCAGGAACAACAGTTATTTTACAACAAATCCGCCCAAAATGCAACTGCTTTTCATGCGCTTTTGTCACTTTTCCCGTACAAATTCAGAATTTATTCCGATGGCAGAATCTGCCTTTTGATTTTCGGAATTTGTCTGCGGGCTTCAATAGGTTTAGCGCCGATTGAACTATTTGAAAAAAATTTGAAATATTTTTCCAAAGGTATTGCCGAATGGAAAAAAGTGTGCTATAATACAGACAGCTATATGGCGGAAGGGGGAAAAAGAATGAAGAAGAGGATTTCCGCGCTGCTCGTCTCCGGGATCGTGGGGCTTGCGATGCTGCTCGGCGCCTGTGCGCCAAAGAATCCGGGTGCGGATCCCGGGGACGGCGATGATCCGTCCGGGGAAGAACCGTTCGTGCCGGAGACGCCGGACGCCGAAGCGCCCGCGTTTTCCGATGCTGCCGCGACGCTCTCGCTGACGGGCGCGATCGACAAGACGTCGGAGAGCAACCGCATCTCCGCAGACCTGTTCGGGCTGTTTCTGGAGGACATCAACTATGCTTCCTTTGCGCTCGACGACAATCTGCTGATCAACAGTTCGTTTGCGAACAGGCAGAATCTTTTGGGCGGGAAATCTCACGGCTGGTCGGCTACGGGCGCGGCGATCACGGTCGTTACGGACGGCGGCGTGCTCTCCGGAAATTCCGCGTTCCGCAACGAGGACGGCACCTATGTCGATCAGGACAATCTCCGCGTTACGGTGAATGAAAGCGGCGCGACGCTGACCAACAGCGGACATCCCTTTGTGCCGATGGCGGTGGAAGAGGGCGTTTCCTACGTCTTTTCCGCGTTTATCAAGGACTATACGGGCAAGATCACGCTGTCGGTCACGGACGGGACAACGGTCTACGCATCGGGCGAAGTCAATCCGAGCGGCGCGGGCTGGGTGAAGTATCAGACGACGCTCACCGCCAATGCCACCGCGTCCGAAGATCTGTACTTTGTCATGACGTTCGATACGGCGGGGACGCTTTATCTCGACAACGTCATGCTGGAAACACAGGACAAGAACGAGGCAACGGGCATCAAGAGCTATCTCTTTGAGGCGATCGAGGACCTTTCGCCCAAGTTCTTCCGCTTCCCCGGCGGATGCATCATCGAAGGGGACGGCACGGATACGGGCTATTACGACTGGAAAAATTCCATCGGCGCGGTCGCGTCCGCGGGGGGGGATACCGTTCCCGCGTTTACCTATTCCTTAAATGTAGACGGCGAGACGAGTCAGCAGACGTCCTACGGCGAGCAGGCGACTCGCAGCTATAACACCAACCGCTGGAATCTGTCCAATATGGGCACCTATTATCAGATGGAATACGGGCTCGGGTTCTATGAATATTTCCTGCTCTGCGAGGAACTCGGCGCCAAGGCGATCCCCATTCTCAACTGCGGATACAGCTGCCAGGTGCTGGGAGCAAGGGCGCTCGACGGCCGCCACGGAAACGGGGTGGACGACTTCATTCAGGACGCATTCGATTTGGTTGCGTTCGCCAAGGGCGATCCGGAATCCGACGACGAAGACGAAGCATATTGGGCGCAGGTGCGCGTCAATATGGGGCATCCCGAACCCTTCGAAATGGATTATCTCGGCATCGGGAACGAGCAGTGGGGCGAATATTACCGGGACTATTATGAAAAGTTCGTCGTAGCATTCGCCGAGAAGGCGCAGGAAAACGACCTTTACGGAAGCGTGCGCCTGATCGTGGGGAACTGCACCATGTTCACCCATTGCGAGGATCCAGACCTTTCGAGGACGGGCGTGGCGCAGGCGGCGGCGCAGGTCTTCGTGAATAACAAAAACGGGAACAATACGATCGACATGTACCGCGTTGCCGATTACGGCGTGGTCGATCAGCACTATTACGTCAACTATACCGATCTGTTCTATAACCACGATCTCTACGACAGCTATTCCCGTCCCGCGGACGATCCGTATGGGTATTACGACGTATTCGTCGGCGAATACGCGGCGAATACGAATATCGTCCGTTCTCCGGGCGGAGACGGCGTCAGACAGGATACCACCACGTTCCGGAACGGCGAAGCGAGCAATCTTCTGAACGCGCTTTCGGAGGCCGCCATGATGACGGGCTTCGAGCGCAACGGCGACATCGTCAAACTTGCCGCCTATGCGCCCATGTTTGCCAACCTTGAAAACAGCCGCCATTGGGCGATTGACATGATGTATTATACGAATACCCAACTTGTGCGTACGCCGAGCTACTATGTGCAGCAGCTCTTCATGCAAAACAGCGGCGACTACAAGGTGGCGTCTTCGATCGCTTTTGCTTCGGGCAGCGCGCCGACGATCACTTTTGCGGGAAGCAGCGGCGCGGAGCGCGTCGTCGATCAGATCTATTACGTGACGAGCGCGGACGAAGAGACGGGGGACATCATCATCAAGATCGTCAACGCGGGCGAAAGCGCAGTCAGATTCAACGTTTCGCTGGCGGGGCTCGAGGGCGTACAGCTTGCGGATATTGCGGAAGTGTGCGAAGTGTACGGGCTCGGATATAACGATACGAACGATCTGCAGTTCACGACGGTTGCCGCCTATCCCTCGCACACCATCGGGAAATTCACGGACGGAAATACCTTCGGTTACGAGATCAAAGCGTGCAGCGTCACGGCGATCCGTGTGCGCACCCGCTGATCCTTTGCCGCGGCATAAAGCATAATTCTTTATGCAAACTATATTGGGGAGACCCGCGCATTCAGCTGAATGCGCGGGTCTTGCTTGATCCGGCATTTGCCGCGACGGGGGCAGCGCGGCAAAAATTATTTTTTTCATGGCGGGCGAAACCTGCGAGAATGATTGACGAAGCGTCCGCGTTGGTGTATAATATCTTCTGCGGATCGGCGCGGACGAGGGGAATGGAGCGCGCCGGAGAAGGTTTGCGGCACAATTTTGCGCGGCGGGGACACAGATCCTCCGCCAAGCGCACAAAATACAGGAGAAGGCATGATCACACACGGTAACGAAATCAAACTGTTTGCGGGCAACTCCAACAGACCCCTCGCTGAGGCGATCGCGGCCAAGCTGAACACGGCGCTCGGCGCGATCGAGGTCGGCAAGTTTTCGGACGGGGAAACGAGCGTCCATATTGCGGAAACGGTGCGCGGACGCGATCTTTTCATCATCCAGTCCACCTCCACGCCCGTCAACGACAATCTGATGGAGCTTCTCATCATGATCGACGCGGCGAAACGCGCTTCTGCGGGGCGCATCACGGCGGTCATGCCCTATTTCGGATATGCGCGTCAGGACAGAAAGGCGCGCTCGCGCGATCCCATCACGGCGAAGCTGGTCGCCGACCTGCTCACGTCCGCGGGCGCGGACCGCGTGCTCACCATGGACCTTCACGCCGCGCAGATCCAGGGATTTTTCAACATTCCCGTGGATAATCTTCTCGGCGGTCCCACGCTCTACAATTATTTTGCGGAGCACATGGACGAGAATTTCATCGTCGTTTCGCCCGACGTCGGAAGCGTCAACCGCGCGCGCAAGGTGGCGGAGCGGCTCGGCTGCCCCATGGCGATCATCGATAAACGCCGCCCGCGCGCAAACGTGATGGAAGTCATGAATATCATCGGCAACGTCGAGGGCAAGAAGTGCCTTCTGGTGGACGACATGATCGATACGGGCGGCACCATCGTGCAGGGCGCGCAGGCGCTCGTCGATGCGGGCGCGACCAACATTTACGCCTGCTGCACGCACGCCGTGCTCTCGGGACCGGCGATCGAGCGCATTGAAAAGTCTCCCATCGAGGAGCTCGTCATGCTCGATACCATCTATCTGCCCGAGGAGAAGCGGCTGCCCAAGATGAAGGTCATCACGACGGCGGACATCTTTGCGGCGGCGATCGAGAACGTCTATCTCGATAAGCCGATGAGCAAGATCTACGACTGAATTTTCCGCCGCGCACGGTGTGCGCGGCGTTCTTTTATGAAAAGGCGCGCAGGCGCCGGACGGAGCGGTTATGTTTCTCATCGTCGGACTCGGCAATCCCGAAGAAAAATACGCAAAGACGTTTCACAACATGGGCTTTCTTGCCGCGGCGGATGCCGCGGAGCTTTTGGGCGCAAAGTTCAAAAAAAAGGAGTGCGAAGCAAGCGTCGCGGAGGCGTACTCCGGCGGGGAGAAAATTCTGATCGCCCGTCCGCTCACCTATATGAACGCTTCGGGGCGTGCCGTGAAACAGCTGATGGCGCGCTATAAGCTCACGCCCGCGGAAATGGTCGTCATCTACGACGATTACGATCTCCCCAAGGGGCATGTCCGCATCCGCCCTTCGGGCAGCGCGGGCACGCACAACGGCATGCGGTCGGTGATCGCGGAGACGGGCGTGTCCGATTTTGCGCGCATCCGCATCGGCATCCGCGATGAGAGCGTGAATATTCCCATCATCAACTATGTGCTGACCGACGTCAGGCGGGAGGATTACGACCTGTTTTCATCCGCGTGCCGCCGTGCGGCGGAAGCCGCGGTGGCGCTTGCGCGCGGGGAACGCATCGATCTCGTCATGGGCAGGTATAACGGATGAGCATGAAGGGCTTTTTCTCGTTCGACACGCTGAACGGCGACTATCCGCTGCTCGGCGCCGCCGTTGCGAACGGGATCCCGACGGCGGTGTCCGGGGTGTCGGACGCGCAGAAATATTGGATCGCTTCGCTGTTCGAAGGGCGCGTCGTCTATCTGACGGCGGACGCGCTCACGGCGCAGCACGCCGCAGCGGCGATCCGCACGCTTTCCGGGAAGCGCGTTGCGCTCCTTGCCGCCAAGGACGAGGTGCTTACCTACCGCAAGGCGGGTTCAAAGGATGCGCTCTACAGGCGCCTTGCCGCGCTTGCGCAGTGGCAGGCGGGGGCGGAGGTGCTCGTTGCGGACATCGAGGCGGCGGCGCAGCTGGTGCCGGCGCGCCTACCCGTGTTTCGTCTGGAAGTCGGCGGCGAGCGGGATATGCGTGCGCTCGTGGACGAGCTTGCGGCGGCGGGCTATGTCCGTGAATATTCGCCCGAGAGCCGCGGCACGTTCGCCGTGCGCGGCGACGTGCTCGATCTCTATCCCGTCAATGCGGAGCATCCCGTCCGCATCGACTTTTTCGGCGACGAAGTGGAGAGTATCAAACCGTACGACGAGGTGACGGGCGAACGCTATGAAAAACTTCCGTCCATTGAAATCGCCGCCGCGACGGACGTCGTGTTCGGCGACGGCGAGCGGGAGCGCGTGCTTGCCCGCCTGCGCGCCGAGTGCAAACAGGCGAAGACTTCCGCCGCCTATTCGCGGATGCAGTCGATCGCGGAGGAGATCGAAGCGGGCGGCGCGACCGATTTCATCCTTCCGCTTTTGCAAAATTCCTGCGATCTTTTTTCCGTGCTTCCCGCCGGAACGCTGCTTGTATTCGACGAATGCAAACTCATCCGCGACAAGCTCGAGGGCATGTACAAGGAACATTTCGAGCGGTTTTCCGAATTGGAAAAGGGGGGCGAGGTCATGTCCTTTTCGGCGGAACAGCTTGCGCCCGCCGCCCGCATGGAACGGTTTTCCGATTTCCGCACCGTCGCGCTGCAGACCTTTGCGGGGAACACCTGCTTTTTTCAGCCGCTCAAGCTCTTCAACTTTACGTCCACGCCTGCGCGCAGGTACCTTGGTTCGCTGCCCGATCTCATCACCGACCTGAAGGCGTGGCGCAGAACGGGCTATCGCGTCATGCTCTGGTGCGGGACGCCCGAGCGCGCGCAGAAGATGCGCGACGCACTCTCCGAGGAATATCTTCCCGTCCGTCCGCTTCCCGCAAAACTGGAGGACTTTACCGACATCGCCGTGCTGGATGAAACGCTTGAAAAGGGGTTCGTCCTGCACGAAAACAAACTTGCCGTGATCGGTTCTTCCGATCTTTTTCCCAAGGCGGCGGGCGCAAGGCGCATCAAGCGCAAGCGGGGCGACCTCTTTTTTGCGCCCGAGATCGGCGACTTCGCCGTGCATGAAACGTACGGCGTCGGCAAGGTCACGGGCGTGGAGCGCATCGAAACGACGGACGGCACCAAGGAGTACGTCTCCCTCGTCTACAAGGGGGGCGACGTGCTGCACGTGCCTGTCGAGTCGATGGACGTGCTCTCCAAATATATGGGGGGCGACGAACCGACGCTGTCCAAGATCGGCGGCGGCGAGTTTGAACGCGTCAAGGCGCGCGTGCGTGCGTCCCTCAAAAAGCTCGCTTTCGATCTGAAGGCGCTGTATGCCGAGCGGCAGGAAAAGAAGGGTTATGTCTTCCCCGATTATTTTGAGGAGATGGACGAATTTATCGCGGCGTTTCCCTATGAAGATACGCCCGATCAGGCGGCATCCACCGAGGAGATCCTCGCGGATATGCGCTCCGAAAAGGTCATGGACCGCCTGCTTTGCGGCGATGTGGGATTCGGAAAGACGGAAGTCGCTCTGCGCGCCGTGTATCTGTGCGTGCTGGCGGGCAGACAGGCGGCGCTCATGTGCCCGTCCACCGTACTCTCCGAGCAGCACTTCACGACGGCGACCGAACGCATGAAGGAATTCGGCGTGCGCGTCGCCTGTCTCAACCGGTTCCGCACCGAAAAGGAGACGGCGGAAATTCTGGCGGGACTGCAAAAAGGGAGCATCGATCTCGTCATCGGAACGCACCGGCTGCTCTCGTCCGACGTGAAGTTCCGTGACCTCGGGCTGCTGGTGTTGGACGAGGAGCAGCGCTTCGGCGTCGAGCACAAGGAAAAGATCAAAAATTACAAGCGGGATGTGGACTGTCTGACCATGACGGCGACGCCCATCCCGCGTACGCTGCATCTCTCGCTTTCGGGGATCCGCGATATTTCCACCATTCAGACGCCGCCCCACGCGCGCCTTCCCGTGCAGACGTACGTCGCCGAGGAGACGGAGACGCTCGTGCGGGACGCGGTGCTGCGGGAGATCGCGCGCGGCGGGCAGATCTTTTTGCTGTATAACCGCGTGGAGAGCATCTATCAGTATGCAAGGCGGCTCTCGGAATTTGTTCCGGAGGCGCGTATCTGCGTGGCGCACGGCAGAATGGACAGGGCGACGCTGGAAAAAAACGTATTCGGATTTTACCGCGGCGAATATGACGTGCTCGTCACGACGACCATCATCGAAAACGGCATCGATCTGCCCAACGCGAACACGCTCATCGTCATCGACGCGGATAGGCTGGGGATCTCGCAGCTCTATCAGCTCCGCGGCAGAGTGGGGCGGGGGACCAGGCTCGCACATGCATATTTCACCTATAAGCCCGAACGCGTCATGACTTCCGGCGCCGCCGAACGGCTGAAAGCCATCATGCAGTTTACGGAACTCGGCTCCGGGTTCAAGATCGCCATGCGCGATCTGGAGATCCGCGGCGCGGGCAACGTGCTGGGCGCCGAACAGCACGGGCACATGGATAAGGTCGGCTACGAACTGTACGCCAAGATCCTCAAGGAGGAGCTGACGGGCGAGCGGCAGGACAGCGTCGAACTCGACATCAAGGCAACCGCCTATATCCCGGACGGATACGTCGAATCGGGCGCGGGGCGCATGGACTGCTACAAGCAGATCGCCGACATCCGCACGCTCGACGACTACAAGCGCGTCTGCCGTTCGATGGAGGAGACGTACGGCCCGCTCCCGCCCGAGACGCTCAACCTGCTCGTGATCGCCGTCTTGAAGAGTTATGCCGCTCCCTTCGGCGTCAGAAAGATCTCCGTCGGCAGAAAGGGCGGCGCGCTGGAATTTTCCTCCCTGTCGGCGCTCGGCGACAAAGGGCTGGGGGCAGCCATGGAAAAGTATGCGGGCAGCGTCGGGCTGGATATGACCAGCGCGCCCGTCGTTACCTTCCGTCCGCAGGCGGACGGCGGAAAGACGATGATCCTCATGACAAAATTTTTGAAGTTTGCACGAAGTTTTGCGTGATTTTCACCGCGAAATCATTGCGAAATTCGAGTAAATACGGTATAATAGACGAGTATAGTCGAGGAATGCGGGGTTTCCCCGTGAAATTGTTTCGGAGTAAAAGATGAAGAAAACAGCGAAGGTGGCGGCGGTCGCGCTTGCCGCGGCGTTGAGCGGAAGCGTTCTCGCCGGGTGCGGTCTCGTCACGACGAACGTCAGCAAGGATTATGCGCAGACCATCGCAGAGGTCAATATTGCGAACAGCGCGAATTTCGCTTCGAGCGAATATGCGGATTACGCGGACGTCATTCAGACGGCGGAGATCACCAAGCGCGATATGGTCGCGTACTTTGTGTCTACGGGTTATTCCATGATGCAGAGCTACGGCTGGACCTACCGCGATACGTTCAACATGATCAGCGAGACGCTTGTCAACCGCCAGATCTATATTCAGTACGCGATGCTCTATCTGCTCGACGACGAGACGGAGGATTTCGACGCGGACGGCTACCGCGCCGCAGTGGAAGCCGCTGCGGAGGACGAGAAGTCGCTTGCGGCGCTGGAATATTTCCTGACCGATCAGGAACAGGCGAAGGCTCTGTACGATACGCGCGTTCTCTTCAACGAGACGCTCGATTCGCAGGAGACCAACTATATCGAGCAGGCGGAAGGGGAAACGAGCACGGAGACCGCGCGCACGACTCCCACGGGCATCAACACCGAAGACGAAGACTACTATAACGAAGCATACCGCATCTACACGGGCTCGAATTCGGCGGCGGATTGCGTCGGCTATGAAGTGCAGGAAGATTCCACGCCCACCACGCGCCGCAAGGCGTACGGCGCCTTTCTTGCCAGCCTGCGCGCCAATGATCTCATTTCCGCGGGCGAGAATACGAGCGACATCGAAAATCTCAGCTACTTCAAGATGGAGCTGCAGAATTCCTACGAATCCGCGCTCATCAACAAGCTGACGGACAAGTTTGAAACGGCGATCCGTGCAGACGTGACGCAGCAGGATGCGCAGGATATGTACGACGAAGCATATTCCGGACAGCAGAGGACGTTTGCGGCGGATACCTCGTCGTTCGAGACCGCGCTTGACGGCGTTTCGGATACGTCGTTCGTGCTCACCGCACCCGAAGCGAATTACGGATTTGTCATCAATATCCTCATTCCGTTCTCCGCATCGCAGACGCAGCAGCTCGAATCCGCCTCTACCGACTTCGGCGATCCCAAGGGCAACAAGTTCAACCAGCGCGCCGATCTGCTCTCGAAGGTCCGCGGCACCGACCAGCGCAACACCTGGTTCACGGGGACGGAGGACTATTCCTTCCGCAGCGGCGACGAAGTCACGGTGGACAACCTCTACAACGGCGGGGATACGAGCCGCGATTATCTCTTCTTCCGGGACAGCATTCTGGACAGCACGCAGTATGAGCGCGTCCCCAATTATTACGGCAGATACACCTACAACGGCACGGTAAGCAAGGACGCGGACGACAACTATGTCCTTACGCCCAACCGCATCTCGATCGATCAGTTCATTGCGGAGATGGAGGGCTATCTGAGGCAGTCCGCTTCCGCAGTCTCGGGCGAAACGGCGTACACCGTTCCCGCGGGCAGCTATGTGGAGAGCATCACGGATGACGTGGTCACGCCCGCCGCGGACAATACGGCGTATTACAGCCGCGAAGTCGAAGATTATTACGTCAACAATACCGTCGATTACAGCAAGTTCATCTATTATACGGGCAAGGTCGATTTCGGTACGGACGGCTTCAATGCGAACGAAATGTTCCGTGCGGGCTCCGCAGAGAATGTTGCGTTCTCCGTCATGAACGAACTTTCCTTCGCATACAATACGGATACGGCGGGACTGAACAGCTATCTCGGTTATTCGGTTACGACGGGCAAGACCGATTATATGGCGGAATTCGAGTATGCGGCACAGTATGTCTGCCGTCTCGGCGCAGGCAACTATGCGGTGGTTCCCACCGATTACGGCTGGCACATCATTTACTGCACGTTCTCGTTCGTTTCGGACGGCGAGGGCGACGTGCAAGATCCCTATACGTTCGACTGGAGTCAGATCGAGACGGAAGGTACTTTCTCTTACCTCTTCTATGAAGCGCTTTGTTCCGACCTTGTGAGCGAATATTCGTCGATGTTCCAGTCGGCGGCGATCGATACCTATCACGACAGCGCGGTCGTCTATGAGGACCGCTACGCCGATCTTACCGGATTGGATACGGCGTCGTAAGGAGTTATTATGGAACTTTGGGAAGCCGTCTGGAAATCGTGCGTCCTGGGAGCGGTGCAGGGACTCACGGAGTTCCTGCCCGTTTCGTCTAGCGGACATCTCACGTTTTTGCAGATCATCGGGCTCGATTTCGGAGAAGGGATGATGACGTTTATCAACGTCATGATGCATCTCGGCACGCTGATCGCCGTGATCGCCGTGTTCTGGCGGGATATTCTGGCACTCTTCAGAAAACCCTTCAAGACGCTTCTCATGCTCATCGTCGCCACCATTCCCGCGGGCGTTATCGGACTGCTGTTCAATGATCAGATCGACGCCTTCTTTTCGGGACCTACGGCGCTGTTGAACCTTGCCGTCTGTTTTGCGGTGACGGGACTTTTGCTGCTCGTTGCGGAGCTGATCGCCAAGCGTCAGAAACAGCCGCGTCCTTTGGGATGGGGCAATTTGGTTGCCATGGGGCTCATGCAGGCGGTCGCGCTCTTTCCCGGGATCTCGCGCAGCGGATCCACCATCGTTGCGGGAACGGTGACGGGCGCGAAGCGCGAAGATGTTGCCAAGTTCTCCTTCCTGATGAGCATTCCCGTGATTTTGGGCAGCTTCGCCGTTGAAGTGTACGGCGTGGTTCGGGAACCTGCCGCCGTTGCCGAAATCGGTACAAACGGATTCATCGGGATCGCGGTCGGCGTGGTGCTTGCGGCTGTGTTCGGATTTCTTGCCATCAAACTCATGCTCCGCGTCATCCGCAAGGCAAATTATATGTGGTTCAGCATCTATCTCGTCTGTCTGTCTCTGACCTGTTTCTGGCTGAATGCACTCGGGATCTTCTGATTTTTTTGCTCCCGGCGTATAATAATCGTTCATCTCCGCAAGATAGGAATATCGGAGGTGAATTATGAGACTCAATTGCGGTGATACCTGCCCTAAGACGGGTTCCTACAACGTTGTGGACGCCCAGGGCAATGTGATCAACACCATCTATGTGGGCGAAGGCGAAACGATGCCTCCCACGCAGCGTTCCGACTGTTACTACGAGTCGAACGACTGAGCCGAGAAAAACCAAAGATGAACGGAAAACGGAACGCATTGCGTTCCGTTTTTCTGTTGCGCATCTTCTGCGGTGGCATGTGTGCCGACCGGCACGCATACAATGGTATGTGAAGTATCGTTCGCGCAACAACCGCATCGTGCGGCGCGTCTGTCTCATCCTCGGCGCGCTGCTTATCGTCGGGCTGATCATGCTCATCTATTGCAGCGTGACGAGCGTCATGCTCTCCGTGACGGAGGAGACGATGCGCGCCCGTACGACGACCGCCGTCAACGAGGCCGTGTTCGAAACGCTTTCGGACGACGTTCGTTACGAAGAGCTTGTCACGGTCGAACGCAATTCCACAGGCGAGATCCGCGCCCTCACTTCCAACGCCTATGAGATCAACCGCATCGCGCGCGACGTCGCCTACCTTTCACAGAAAAAACTGCAGGCGATGGGGGAAGAGGGGATCGAGATCCCGCTCGGCGCCTTCACGGGCATCGAAGCGCTCGCGGGATTCGGTCCGCCCGTCGCGATCGAGCTCATTCCCGTCGCGGTCGTTACCTGCCGCTTTGCGTCCGATTTCGGCAGTGCGGGAATCAATCAGACGCGGCATTCCGTCTATCTGGAAGTGACGGCGGAGATCTCCGTGGTGCTGCCCGGGCGCAAGACAAACTTTTCCACTTCGTCCGAAGTCCTGATTGCCGAAAGCGTCCTGCTCGGCGATGTTCCCGAAATTTACATTCAGGGGGACATTTTCGGGAAGGGGTACGTCAGCCAATAACTTCGCGGATGACGCCCACGATCGCGTCCGTCCCGATCGCCGCAGAATTGGTTTTCAGCGCCGCACGGATCTTTGCATTTCCGTACAGGCACAGCAGTGCGGAAGTCAGTTGACCGAGGTCTCGCTCCCGCAGGAGCGCACAGAGCTCCTTTTCGGCAAAATAGCGCGCATTTTCCGCCTGATCGCCGCGGGATGCATGCTCTAACGGGACGAGCAGCGCGGGCTTTCCGAGGGCGATCAGCTCAAACACGGTATTGCTGCCCGCACGGGACAGCACAAGATCGGCGCAGGCGTATGCGCTCGCCATGTCCGTTTCAAATTCGCGCTGAACGTAACCGCGCGGGGGATCCTGGCACAGGTTTCCCTTTCCGCACAGATGCAGGATGTCGAAGCGCGGCAGCAGTTCGGAAAGGTCGGCGCGTACCGCTTCATTGAGCGCGCGGCTTCCGCTTCCACCGCCGAGCACAAGCAGAACGGGCTTTCCGCCAAAACCGTATTTTGCCAGCGCGGCATTCCGGTCTCTGCCGAGCAGGGCGCGGCGGACGGGAGAGCCGACGTATTTTCCGTTCGGGAATTTTTTGGCAGTCTCCGGGAAGGAGGTGAGCACATACCGGCATTTTCTTGCTACAAGCCGTGTGCAAAGCCCCGGGGAGAGATCGCTCTCATGTGTCAGAACGGGCACTTTCAGCCGATGCGCCGCCCATACGGCGGGGAAACTTGCATAGCCTCCCTTGGCAAAGACAAGGTCGGGCGTGCGTTCCCGGAGCACGCAGAGCGCACGCTTTTGCGCCGCAGCCAGCCGGAAGGGGATGGCAAGATTTTTCGGCGTGACGGAGCGAACGAGTTTCGGACAATTGACGAGGAAATAAGGGCAGCCAAAGGAAGCGACAAGCCCGCGTTCGATCCCGTCCGTTCCCATATAGGCAAGTTCGTATCTGCCTTTGAGTTCCTGCATGACGGCGAGGTTGGGCACCACGTGCCCTGCGCTTCCGCCGCCGGTAAAGAGGATACGTTTCACGCAGACAGTATATGCCCCCGCGCGTTTTTTATTGACGGACGCGCAGGGGCGGACGGCGGAAAAGTGAAAAATTCTTTCGCCGATTTCATGGAATGCGGGAAAAACGCTTGACGAATTTCCCGCTTTTTATTATACTGTTTAAGTGTTACGTGTGACACGCGGAATATGCGAAAAACTTCATTTGCTGATATGGCTCAGTAGGTAGAGCACGTCCTTGGTAAGGACGAGGTCGCGGGTTCAAATCCCGCTATCAGCTCCACAGGTAAACCACAAGATATTGTGGTTTTTTCTTTATTTTGACGCCGTTTTACACAACCAAGGAAAAACACAAAATCAATAGCAAACACGGTAGCAAACATTTTTTGCTATTTTTATCAGTTCTTAATTCCACTTTCTGCGGAATTTGAAAAGCCGTTTTTCAGACGGTCAAAATCGCTTTGAAACTGCCTTTTTCGGGTTCGGTAGCAAACAATAGCAAACAGCTTTTTATTCCTTTTGAATATGATGAAAGCCACCGCCTTAACGGGCGATGGCTTTTACTTATTTGCTACATTTCAAAATCTTTTGTTCGTCGCGGTTTCGGATGGTCGTCGTCCATGGCTTCCATAAGTTCGTCCAAAGTGGATACGCCATACTCGTCCATAAGCCGCGCTACATTTTGCAGGAATTGGTCGCCGTGGCTTTCTTCGTTTTCGTCTGAAATCGCAGCAAACGATTTTTCAGACGGTTGTGCCGCCGTAACTTGTTGCTCGCTCGGAGCATACCGCTCGTCAAACACATCGACCGCTTTCTGCAAATATTTATTTGTCGTAGCGGTGTTGTAGATCATCGTCGTTTCTACCTTTTTATGCCCCATGAGCGTTTGGATAACTTTCGGATTTTCCTGCGCTTCAAAAAGCGTATTGGAAAAGGTATGTCGCAACTTATAAAAATGAATGCCCGCATCTTCTAATCCGTGCTTTTTCAAAAGCCGCATAAACATTGTCCGTGTGCCGTGGTAGGAACGCATTTCTCCGTTGTTGTTGGCAAAGATAAAATCGTCAGCCTTGCTCACGGGAGCTTTGGTCATCAGCTCCTGCATTACGCGCAGTTTTTTCCATTCTTTCAATGCTTCGACAAGTAAATCCGGAATAGGCAGAACGCGCACGCTGCCTGCCGTCTTTGTCTTACCGACGACGTATTCCCGCTTGGTAATGTTTCCGTTTTCGTCAAAGGTCGGCTCTACCGTCTGTGTGCGGACGACGGAAAGCGTCTTGTTCTTTTCATCGAAGTCTTTCCATTTGAGAGCAAGCACTTCTCCGATGCGCAAGCCTGCAAACATAGAAGTCAGGCAAAGCGGTTTGAACAGTACGCTTGTACCGATTGCCTGTAAAAAGCGGTCGCGCAGTTCTTCGGGAATTGCTTTGTATTCCTGTTCTTCAGCGGCGTCTTTTGTCTTTCGTTCCCGTGATTGCAGGCGTACTTTGTTCACGGGGTTCTTGTCTATGATTTCCTCATCAATACAGTATTCAAAATATTGTCCGAGCTGGTACTTGATATGCTTGACTGTATCGAGCGCATAGCCGTTATCGAGCATACCGCCGAGAAAATCCTGCAACAGATTGGGGGAGATATTCTGCGGCAAGTAATTCCCCATATACGGGTAAATATATCGTTTCGCATTCACTATGTACCGCTCAAATGTGCGCGGCGCGATTGTTCGCCTTTTGTACTTCATCAACCAAAATTGCATATGATTTTGGAGAGACATATTCTGTTGTATCAACTGTTTGCGGGCGCCGTTTTTGGGAAGATAAGGGGCAAGGTTGGCAATGGCTTCCGCACGCGTTTTGCCTGAAACGGCTTTGCGTATCTGTTTGCCGTTTTCATCATAGCCGATTGTCGCCTGCGCCACCCAAAGTCCTCGCTTGTTTTTATAGACGCTGCCTTCGTTGTTTGCACGTTTTGATGTGGCTTTTTTACGCGGCATAATTGTTGCCTCCTGCGTTTTCGCTCATCTGCCATGCGACAAAATTGAGTATGCTCACGACCTGTCTTTTTCCAACTTTGGTAACAGGAAAACGCCGGCTGCGCATAAGTGCCCGTACATTGTCCCTGCCTAAACCCGTAAGTTTGATGATGTCATCGCAATCGAGAAAACTCTTTCCGAACTGAGCTGAAAGCCGTTTTACCTCGTCTGCAATGAGATGTTCAATGTTGACTGCCGAATTGTTGCTGTAAATATACACATTACCTCCATATCATATTTATTTGTTGCAACAACGCCGCAATAAGTCTGTATCTGCGCATGAATTCGCTTGTAAACGACGGGAAATACTACTTTGATTTCCTGACCGATGCGCGCAATATAAGGCTTACAACGGCATTTTTGCAAGCTATAAATTTCACCCTTCAAAGGACGGAAGCGGGTATCCCGCCTTGCCGTGAGAATGTAAGTGTGGCGCAAACTGCGTCTCACTTCTTATCCTGTTCCAAAAAATAGGTCTTTTTGCTCCATTTTTGTTTGAACCGACTTCACCCCTCAACGTGTTGATTTTATCCTTCGTCCGTTTTTTGAGATTGCCGCTTGCGGCTGCCCGTATAGACGATTATGTTTCCGTTTTGCCGGTGCAGAGAGTTATAGCTTGGCGTGCGCCTGATTTGCCCGAACGCTTCCAACAAAGAAAGGTCGTCCTGTATCGTCCGTTCGCTTACGCCGAACTCTTTTGCCATGACCGCCACGGTAAACCGCCGCCCGCTCCGCCTGCGGATGAATCGCAAAAGCCGTTCTTGTCTTTCGTCTCGTTTACTCATAAATCACCTCCATGTAAAAACCCCCTCACTTATAAGGGAATAAGAGGGGGTAAAAAGTTAACCTGTTTTGGGTGTTCTGGCAAAAGTTTTACAAAACTTTCACAAACGAAAAATCAGCCCGATAACGGACTGACTTTCCAATCTTTATTCAGTTTTGAGAAAAGTCCCCTCATAATATAGCCATAAGGGGCGAAAAAATCGTACCCCTATAAAACAGAGCCGAAAATCGCTTCCAACAGCTTGACCTCTTTATCGTGCGCCAATTTATACTCTTGCAAGTTGGCTTCGGCTTTTTTAATAAGTTTCCTGACCGCGCCTTCGGTTACGTTCATACTTTTTGCGATCTCGGTTTTCTTTATATGCAGGTATTTATGCCGAAAAAATGCGTCGGCTTGCCGATAGGTAAGCAAGGAAAAGATTTCCTGTTTCTTTCCGTCAATATTATGTCTGCGGAACTTTTCCTCTTTCCATTCGGATTTTTCTTGTTCTTCCTTATCGAGGATATCTAAAATGTCTTCGCTCTCGTCAGGAAATTCAAATCCGCTATCCAAAAGTTTGTCATAGGAAATATGCCGACGGGTTTCTTTGCGTTCAACTTTCTTTTCGTACTTTTCCAACTGTTCAAATGCTGCCGCAACTTCATCCGTCACTTCAATTTCTTCCGTATGCCCGTCGGCAAATTTATAAGTTATAATAGCATAATAATAATCAAGAAATTCCGAAAAACCTATCAAAGAACAGCAGCATTCTTTGAATGACGGTATCCTTTTTCTTATCCCTTGCGCCGTCAAATCTTGACATGGCGGGCATGATTTTATCGATGTCTGTTCCTGTCGTTTTCATAATTCCGTCGCGGAAAGAACGCTCGACAAATTTTCTCGTTTCCTCGTCTTTCAAACCTTCTTCCGATATGATGGCGGCAAGTTCGATTTCTTTCTGTTTTATCACAAATTCACGCCATTCAAGCAGTACGTCGTCCACATCGTTGATACCTGCAATAAAGTTTTCGATAAGTGCCTTTTTGCTGCGCAATTCCAAGCTGGAATCAATGGCTTTATGAATAGAAACAAGAATTTCTTTATCTTCCTGATGTCCGTCGTGATACTTTTTGACAAGCAGCAGAATATAGTCTATATTGATTTCAACCTGCTTAATTAGTTCGATTTCAAAAACAATATCGTCTGTAATATCCTCTTTTTCCGCGTCTTTGCGGCGAGTACGCCATTCGTCATAGAGATCGTTGTATCTGCCCTGATAATCCTGCATATCGCGCTCGGACAAAATTTCATTGCCGATAAACTCATCGAAAGAGGACAGGATATTCCTCATTCGCAGAATCGCCCCGAACAGCCCGATAAAATCTTTTTGTGCCTGTTCACCGATAATTTGCGGCTCGGAAAGCGGATACTTGGTTTGCAGTTCTTCTATCAGGTCAACATAGCCGGCTTTGCCGTCGTAACCGTAATAATAGTCTTTGTAACCTTTTAATAAGCAGATGCCGCCTGCGTCTTTATCCCCGAAAAGTGAGATGGCATCGTCTGTGCGCTTTTGCAGATTGCGGAAACAAACAATATTGCCAAATGTCTTGATAGAGTTCAGAATTCTGTTTGTTCTCGAATACGCTTGCAAAAGTCCGTGCTGTTTCAGGTTTTTGTCCACCCAAAGCGTGTTGAGCGTAGTGGCGTCAAAGCCCGTCAGGAACATATTGACGACAATCAGCAAATCGATCTCGCGGTTCTTCATGCGGAGCGAAATATCCTTGTAATAGTTCTGAAACTTCTCGCTTGACGTATCGTAATTCGTG
>URHP01000010.1 GCA_900547645.1 uncultured Eubacteriales bacterium | reverse complement strand
CTCGTGGGCTCGGAGATGTGTATAAGAGACAGGGAACATACGCCCGACGTGTACGCCCGCGTCAGATCTGCCCCGCCCGTCCGCGCGGAGGGGGAAGTCCTTGCGGCGCACAGGCGGCGCGGACCGCTGATCGCCCTTGCCTGCGCCGTTGCAGCGGTCTTTGTGCTGCTTGCCTGCATTCTGCCGTTTGCGCTGCGCGGCGAGCCCGCCGTTCCCTTCGGCGGGAATGCCAATCTGTATATCAGCATCAATCCTTCGGTGGAGTTTGTCGTGCAGGACAACAAAGTCACGGGCGTGCGCGCGCTCAACCGCGACGCGGCGCTCCTCATCAACGGGGAAGACTTCACGGGGCTTTCGCCTGAAGATGCAAGCGCGGCGTTTGCGGCGCTCTCCGAGCAGAAGCACCTCATCACGCAGCAGGGCATCGGCGTATACGCCACGGGCGAGGACGCCGAGCAGATCGAACAGCGCGTGCGCGAGCGTCTGAACGGCGAATACGGCGGCACGTATTCGGTGAGCGAACTGTCGCAGACAGATTTCGAAGCGCTCATCGCCGCGTATGACGAGAACGCGATGGGGGATTTCGAGGAGTATCTCGAACGGGAGCTGTCGCATCTGCGGTCGGAATTTGCGGGGCTTGTGCGCGGGTTGCTGGAAACCTATCGGGACGATCTTGACGCGGTCACGGCGGGCACCATGACGCGGACGGACTTCAATGCGAAGTACCTCTATCTCGGGGAAGACTGCGTTTTCGAAGACGGCGACGAATCCCCGCGCGAACTTCTGGAAAACTTTGAAGAACTTTCTTCCGCGATCGGGCGCTACGGCGACGAATATATCTTCGATGAACTGTACGGCGAATTTCTGGAGACGGTCGAAGAGCTGTACGAGGCAGAGGACGATGACGACGACGATGACGACGACGACGATGACGACGATGACGATGATGACGACGACGATTGAAAAAACGGGCGTAAGCCCGTTTTTTTGTACTGTGTCCCGTGCGCGTCCGTGTGAATTTTATTTATTTCGAAGGAATTCTAAATAAATACTTGACAGACCGCGCAAAGCATGCTATCCTATATTTAGAAATTATTCGAAATACAGGAGAAACACATGGAAACCGCGGGAAAAGGCGTAAAAACGCGCAAAAAACGCACGGCGGACGCATGGGAAGCCCTTTCCGACAGGACGCGGCGGGAGATCCTGACCATGCTCAAACACCGTCCGCACACGGCGGGGGAGATCGCCGATCAGTTCGAACTTTCGGGCGCCACCGTTTCGCATCATCTTTCGGTGCTGCGCGAAAGCGGATTGGTGGTCTATGAGCGCCGCGCGCAGACGCTCATCTATTCGCTGAACAAACCGGCGTTCCGTGAGGTCGCCGACGAAATCGCCTTTTTCCTCAAAAAGTGATCGTTTTTTTGCACAGCCAGCCTTGCAGCGCTTTTGCTGCTTCCATCGCTTCGTTCACATCGGCGGCGCGCACACGGACCGTCTCATGTCCGCGTGGCTGAAAACGCCCGCACGCGTCGCTTTCCTGTACGATTTTTTGATCTTGTTCGGCGCAGAAGCCCGATTGTGTTTCGAAAAACTGACGGCATCCCTTTCGGTAGATGCGTTCAAAGCTGCGGCAGCCACCGCAGCTTTTGCATTGTTCTTCAGAATTGTTCATGCCAAAGCCGCTCCTCTTCCTCGTGTTCCTGTATGATCTGCCGGAGTACGGCAAGCTGCGTCAGAATTTGCTGCAAACTGCGTTCGATCGTGCGCTGCGGCATGCGCCAAGGTCTGTGTCTGAGCGCAAATTCGGCGCACGTGTCGCCGTTTTTCATGATCGCGTTGTGTTTGCAGCACATGCCGCAGTCTTTGCGGGTGAAGTGTATCAAGCCCTTGGTGTAATACCCTTCAAAAAAGCGGCAAAAACTGCATTTGGTCGTCTTTTGTTCCATAAAAAAACTCCTTTAATTGATTTGAGATAATCATATCACTTTTTACTAAAAATTTATCTAATTACCCCAAACCGGGGTAACATTTTTATATATGGCAGAACGGCGGCAAGCGTAAAAACCGGGAAGGGGACGATAAAAAAGAAAAATTGCGGGTGCATTCCGCTTGCGTTTTTTCACAAAAAGGTATATAAATAATGCCGCTATGGACGAAACGCATGCCGCTATGGACGAAACGCAGCCGCAACTTTCAAAACATACCTTTGGACGGACGCTTGTCGGGGAGCTCAAGAGCCACGTTGTCCTGCTCGTTGCCATTGTGGCGGCGGCGGTAACGTGTTTTTTTGTGCCTCCGGATGCGGGCTACGGCGACTATTTTGATCTTGACACGCTCTCCTGCCTCTTTTGTACGCTTGCCGTTGTCAGTGCGCTGAAGGAGCGCCGCTTTTTCGAGTGGCTCTCCGCAAAGATCGTTACGGCGTTCGGCAATATGCGCCGTGTGACGTTCGCGCTCGTCTTTGTCACCTATTTCGGATCCATGGTCATGGCAAACGACATGGCGCTCGTCACCTTTCTGCCGCTTGGGTACTATGTGCTTTCATCCTGCAAGAAGGAGCAGCACACCGCCTTTGTGTTCATCATGCAGAATGTTGCCGCGAACCTCGGGGGCATGCTCACGCCGTTCGGAAATCCGCAGAACCTCTATCTGTATTCCTATTATTCCATCGGCGCGGGCGAATTTTTTGCAATCATGGCGCTGCCGTTTGCCGTGGCGTTCGTGTTGATCGCGGGAACGTGCATGGTCATAAAACCCGAACCCGTTTCCCTGCAAACGCCGCCCGCGCAGGCGCCCGCCCTTTGGCGCATGATCGTCTACTTTGTGCTGTTTGCGCTCTCGGTGATGATCGTGTTCCGCGTATTTCCTTTCTGGGTGGGGCTTGTCGTGGTGACGGCGGCGCTGCTCATTCTGGAACCGCGCGCCTTTTTGCACGTCGATTACGGGCTGCTGCTCACCTTCTGCGCGTTTTTTATCTTTTCGGGCAATCTTTCGCGCATCCCCGAAGTACGTACCTTTCTGAGCGCGCTCGTCGGCGCGTCCGCGCTGCTTGTCGGCACGGCATCCTGTCAGATCATCAGCAATGTGCCGTCCGCGGTGCTGCTCTCGCGCTTTACGGGCGATTACCACAACCTGCTCGTTGCCGTGAACATCGGCGGACTCGGTACGCCTGTGGCGTCGCTGGCAAGCCTGATCACGCTGGGAGAATTCCGCCGCCGTCAGCCGGGGAAAACGCTGCGCTATCTCGGTCTGTTTTCCCTCATCAATTTTTCCTTCCTTGCCGTGCTCATCGGCACGGGGTACCTCAATCAGCTCATTTTCGCATAGACGTTATAAAAAAACCCGGTCTGCACGACTTGATGCAGACCGGGTTTTTTATGTGCGGTTATTGTGCGGTATCGGAAAAGAACGGATCTTTTTCTCCGATGAAGCTCTGGATCTGTTCATAGGTGATCAGCTCTTTCAGGGCGAGATAGGTCTCTTTGGATGCCGTGAAAGGCGCCGTGATGGGGGAAGTTGCGGGAAGTGCGGCATTCGTTACGGAATCGTTTTTCTCGGTCACGTCTTCGGCAAAATCGGACAGCGACTGTTTCTGTACGAACAGCATGGGGATGAGCGTTTTCTGCGTGGAGTAAGTGATCTCTTCGCCGTCCTGCTCTGCAACAACGTACCAGACTTCCTTCATTTCAATGTCGAATCTGCGGGAGAGCATGTCCAGCCCCAGACCGCCGATGTTTTTTGTTTCGAACACGTCGGAACTTCCGTTCACATAGACGAGATGGGAGTTTCCGACGAGCGGCGTCGCGTCGGGATCTTCCACGGCGCGCACCGTCGAAAAGCCCTGCACGTCGTCGAGCGGGAACCACAGCGTATCGTAATCCACTGCTTTTACCGTCTCTGCCACTTCCGCGCCGATATAGTTGCCTGTCCGGGAATCGTACACTTCCTCGTATGCTTCGATCAGAAGATCGTCCGATTCGCGCTTGTTGCCCGTCACGATCGTGTAGTCTTCGTCGCTTGTGATGAGCGCCGTCGTCTTGATCGCGGCGCTGCCTACGCCGTAATATTCGTGCAGGTAGCCCGTCACGCTGTCTTCGCTGCGCACAAATTCAAGCATCTGCGCGACCTGCACTGCGGAAATCTCGGCATTGATCGCAAGTTTTAAAGAACTGTCCGTCGCTTCGTATTTGAGCACCGCGCCGTCCGTCAGCTGGATCCTGCCGCTGTTGAGGTTGGATGCGCTGTCTGCGCGCAGTTCTATATTGACCGTGTCGTTGCCCAGCAGCAGAACGCTTGCCTGATCCTGCAGGGCGACCTTCATGGAAAACGTGACGTTTCCGATCGCAACGCTTCCCGTAAATTCGTTGTAGGAATCGGGGTTGTCGTTGATAAAGGTCTGGTATACGGCGGCGATCGCTTCTCCCGCCATGAACACCGTGTCCGTTGCAGAAAGCACCGTTTGCATGGTATTCATGATGTCGTATACGACGTTGAGCTGTTTCCCGATCGAACGCTTTCCGATGGCGCTTACATTGACCGCCGTCGTAAAGTCGCTGACGGGCATGCGGTCATACGCCATGTTTTCGGGAAGGAAGGCTTCGGGCAGAAAGCTCCATGCATCGGGGCGGGAGAGCAGATTGTCGATGATGTCCTTTGCGTCCGCAAGGGTGCGGATATAGAGCGTTGCGGTCAGTTCCAGCGTCTCGTAGTTGGGGTTGGAGACGATGGCGGTCACCGTGTATTCGCCGCCCTCCGTCTGATCGTTGTTGCGGTATGTAACCGTCGTCCCTGCGGGAAGTTCGGCTTCGGACGAAATCGCAAGGCTGTGTGCTTTGCCGTCGTAAATGACGGTATCGCCTTCGAAAGTGATGCCCGTAAAGGTCGCCTTTTCGATGGTGAGCGTGGCGGAAAGTTCCAGCGTTTGATAATTTTCGGCGGACAGCGTGGCGGTTGCTTGATAGGTTCCCGCATTGGTCGCCGTGTTGTTTTCGTACACGACCTGTGCATTTTCGGGAAGTTCGCCCTCGATCGTAAGGCTGTGTTCGCTCCCGTCGTAGGTGACGGTACGGTCTTCAAAGGAGATCCCCGTGAAGGTCTGCTTTTCGTCCGAAGGCGTTTGATCGCCCTGCGACTGATCGCCGTTTCCCGACTGATCGCAGGCGGCAAAGCCGACTGCCATCATCGCTGCCATGGCGAGCAGACAGAGGATTCTGATTGCTTTTTTCATATATTCCTCCTGATAATGATTTCCGATATGGTCATGCGCCTGCGCGGTTCATGCGAATGAGGGCAGGTACAAAAGTAAAAGGACTGCAAATGAAGGCAACGCAGGCGAAAAATAGCGTTGTCAGCAGATAGACAATGAAACGGATGACGGCAAACAGCAGTTTGACGCCAATCAGAAAGAGGATGCCGTCCAGATCGAGTGTAAAGATGACGCCGGGAGTGCCGATGATCGCTCCGCCGTATGAAAATGTGCTGCGTACAAATCCGCCCCAAATCATCTGTGCCGTAAACGCAAAGCCAGAGACGGCGATCAGTACGGAACCGAGGATGCCTTCCCACAGTTGTCCCTGGGAGGAGGAGATGACGCTGATCAGAAAAATCAGCAGCAGGATCCCGCCGATGACGCCGCCCCAGATCAGTCCCTTGTTGCGTTTTCTTCTTGCCTCTTCTCTTAGGAATTCCGCCCGCGCCTGTGCCTGTTTTGCCTTTCGTTCGGCTTCCATCTGCCGGCGTTTGGCTTCCGCTTCCGCGCGGCGGCGGGCTTCTGCCTGATTGCGCCGGAAAGAAGCGACGCATTCCCTGCACAGAAGTTCCGGGTGCTGCTGTCCGAGCGTGCTCTCATAAACCGCATTGCCGCATACCGAACAGTATCCGATAGCAGTTTCTTCCTCTTTTTTCGGACCTTCCTCTGCGGATGGCGCGGCTGCCGCCGCCTCGTCTGCGGATTCATCTTCTTCCAGGAATACGGTCAGGGGGACGTGAAACAGTTTCGCGATCTCATTCATGGTTGCAAAGTCGGGCTGCGACTGATCGTTTTCCCATTTGCTGACCGCCTGAAATGTGACGTTGAGCCTTGCGCCCATTTCCGCCTGCGTCATATTGTTTTCTTTTCTGAGCCTTGCGATGATCTTTCCGTATTGCGGCATTGCCTGTAACCTCTGAAAACTTTTCTTGCGCGTGCCAGATTTCTTAACATTATATTGTAAGTATTATAGCACGGATTTCACAATTCGTAAATATTATATCATGTTTTTTTCATGACTCAACTGCTTTTTCCTCTCCGTTTGGTTGAATTTCTCTCCGTTTGGTTGAATTGCGGACGGGGGAAGAGGGGGTCTGTTTGCGGGCGTCGGCGGCGCGCGGCGGGGCGCAATATTTTTTCGGGAAATTTTCGAAAAAGGGTACACAGACGGCGGAAAATATGGTATGATGAAGTATGCTGCCGATCGGGCGGCGCATCCGCGGAAAGGAGGGAAGCATGGACAAGCGAAAATCGGTCAAAGAATTGCTCAGTCCCAAGATCGACGCCGACAAGGCGTGGTATCTTGCGCTCCTCGACGCGGACGCCCAGCGCGCCTATGAAGAGGAGCATCTTGCCGCCGTGCTGAAGATGCTCAAACTCGTCCATATCCTGCGCTACCAGAGGCGGATCGCCGAGGCAAAGAAGGAGATCGCAGATCTGCGCGCCCGCGAAGGGTACGGCGCGGAGGAGTTCCGCGCCATTCAGGAAAAGAACGCGGAGATCGCCGCGCTCAGAAAGAAGATCGACGAATACCGTCCCTTCTTTTCCGAACCCTACTTTGCGCGCATGGACGTGGTGGACGACAAAGAGGGCTACAACAGCTATTATATCGGAAAGAAGGGGGACGTGAACCTTGAGATCGTGGACTGGCGCGCGCCCCTTGCCGTGCGCTACTATCAGAAGAGCCGCGTCACGTTTGCCATCAACGAATATGAATACCGCACCGTCCTGCGGCGGGCGCTCTCCGTCAGGAACGGCAGGCTGCTCGATTTCCGCAACGAATATCTCTCCGTCGGGGACATGCTCACGCCCGAGGAGATCGGCGGGCGGGACGAGGAGATCCTGTTCGATCCTTACCTGCGCGACATCATCCGCAGCCGCAAGGACGACGTAAAGGTGCGCGACATCATCCGTACCATTCAGGAAAAACAATTTGACATCATCACCCGTCCCGAGAGCGAGAGCTTTGTCCTGCAGGGCTGCGCGGGCAGCGGAAAGACGATGATCATGCTGCACCGTCTCAGCTATCTCATGTACAACAACGAGAGCCTGCGCCCCGGCGACGTGCTCGTGATCACGCCGTCCGTCAGCTTCAATGCGTTCATCGACGAGCTTTCGCAGATGCTCGAATTGGAACGGGTGCGCACCACGACGCTCAACGACTACTATTTCCGCGCGCTTTCGGGCGAGGGGATCGATCTGAAGTCCCGCCTTGTCTCCGAACGGGAAAACGCGGAGTACCTTGCCTATCTGTATTCGCCGCGCTTTCCCGCCGACGTGAACGCGCGGGTGGAAAAGCTGTACCGGGAGATCTTCGGGCTGTTTGCGGGCGCGGAGTGCCGCGAGGTCTCGCGCGAAGTGCTTGCGGACTGCGTCCGCCGCCGCGAACAGTTCGTACGCGTGAAAAATGCCTCCGTGCGCGTGCGCCGCGCCGTCCTGGGGGAGCTCAAGGAGAACAAGGAAGGGGGCTTTTATTTTACAAAGCCCTTCCGCGCGCTGATGAGCGCCTTTGTGCAGGCGGAGGACTTCCTGCGCTTCGCGCTGGAAGAGGAGCCGCGCACGCCCGATTATTTCTTCCGGCAATTCTCCGAATTTTACCGCTGCGCGCACTATATCGCCGCAGGCGGCGAGAAGATCTTCCGCCGTGCGGACGACGACCTTGCCGCGCTTGCGGAGACGGTCGGAAAGGAGATCGTCGATTTAAGGCGGTACCGCCAGAAGCGCGGGGATACCGAGATCCTGACGTATGCCGACCGCATTGCCCGCCGTGAGGAACTGAAGGCGGAGATCGAAAAGATCCGCGCCGTCGTTGCGGAGATGGCGCAGGGGCTGGAGCTCTTTCTGGAATTTTTCGGCGTATTGCGGCAGTCCCGCCGCTGCGCCGATCTGGGCAGATGCGCGGGCGGCGCCGACGTTGCGCGCTGGCTGTACCGCGAGACGGTAAAAAAGTACAAGGCAAGGTACGGCATGAAGGGGGTGTATCCTTCGGACGGCTATGCGCTTTGCAGCGTGCTGACGGCGGCGGGAAGGCGGCTGCTTCCCCGCTACGGGCTGGTGTTCGTGGATGAAGGACAGGATATTTCGGAAGGGGAGTACGCGCTGTTGAAGACCATCCATTCGGATGCGGCGTTCAATGTGTTCGGCGACCTCAAACAGAATATCACCCCGTGGCGCGGCATGAAGAGCTGGGCGCCCCTGGGGGAGAACGTGTACACGCTCGATCAGAACTACCGCAATACCAACGAGATCGTGGCGTATGTCTCCGACGTGCTGGATGCCGACATGAAGCCCATCGGGCTGGAGGGAGCGCCCGTCGAGACGCTGCCGCTGCGCAGGCTGTCCGCGTTCTTCCGCGACAAGCAGGGGCTGAAAGCGGTCATTGCCAGGGAGGAATATCTTCCGCTGTTCGACCGCAGGGGATTCAGACTGCTGGCGGAGGACGGAAAACTCAGCCGTTCGCGCATCAACGTGATGAGCGTGTTCGCAAGCAAGGGGCTGGAATTTTCCGCCGTCGCGGTGTACGACAGGGGCATGACCGAGAACGAGAAGTATATCGCATGCACGCGGGCATTGCGCGAGCTCGCCGTTGTGGAGGATGCATGAAGGACTTGTTTTTGCTGGACGTGGACGACACGCTGCTCGACTTTCACAGGGCGGAGCGCGAACAGCTCCTTGCCACGCTGCATGCGCACGGCATTGCCGCGGACGAGGGGACGGCGGCGCGCTTTCACGTCATCAACGACGGTCTGTGGAAGGCGCTCGAGCGCGGCGAAACGACGCGTGAGCGGCTCGTCGTCGAGCGGTTCGAGATCCTGCTCGGGGAATTGGGCGTCCGCGGGGACGCGGAGGCGCTTTCGCGGACGTTTTTCGAGGGGATGCCGCGACGTGCCTATGCGTTCGAAGGCGCGGCGGACTTTTTGCGGACGCTCGCTGCCCGCGGGCGGGTGTACGCGGTGACCAACGGCGCGAAGGCGCTGCAGCGCAGACGCATTGCGGCTGCGGGGCTTGCGCCGTGGTTTAGCGCGCTCTTTATCTCGGAGGAGGTCGGGCACACCAAGCCGTCGCCGGAGTATGCCGGCTACGTGCTGTCCCGCATCCCGCACTTTGACCGCGGGCGTGCCGTGTACGTCGGCGACAGCCTGACTTCGGACATGGTATGCGCAAACACGATGGAAGTGGACTTCATTCTCTATCGCAGGGAGTGTCCCGCGGGGTACCGCGGACTGTTTGCTCCGGATTACAAAAGCGCGCTTGCGCTCATCGATACGCTCTGAACGGTTCGTTCGGAGCGCATTTTTTGGCGAAACGCATCGTTTCGTTGCGGAAACAAATTTTGTACGTTCATTCACTTGACAAGTTGGGGGGGGGTAATATTATACTGTCTTCGGATGGAGAAACAGCTGTAAAAACCGCCCTTACGGGCAAACGGAGGCGCTATGGCTGAAAATATTGTGGAAGTGGAGGGGCTGGAAAAGTCGTATGGCAGTATTCCGGCAGTGCGCGGCATTTCGTTTACGGTGGAAAAGGGGGAGATGTTTTCCTTTCTCGGCGTGAACGGCGCGGGAAAGAGCACCACGGTCAATATCCTTTGCACGCTTTTGAAAAAGGATGCGGGCAGGGTACGCGTCGGGGGATTCGATCTCGATACGCAGGCGGCGGCGATCCGTCCGCTGCTCGGCGTCGTGTTTCAGGGAAGCCTTCTGGACGATCTTCTCACCGTGCGGGAAAACCTTGCCGTGCGCGCCGCATGTTACGGTATCCGCGGAAGGCGTTGGCGGGAACGGCTGGCAGAGTTGGACGATCTGCTGGAGCTGGAGGAACTCCTCGACCGTCCGTTCGGAAAACTTTCGGGCGGACAGCGGCGGCGGGCGGACATCGCGCGCGGTCTGGTGAACGAGCCGCAGCTCCTCTTTCTGGACGAACCGACTACGGGGCTCGATCCGCAGACGCGCAAGTCCGTTTGGGAGACGGTGGGGCGTCTGCGCCGCGAGACGGGCATGACGGTCTTTCTGACCACGCACTACATGGAGGAGGCAAACGCTTCCGACCGCGTGATCGTCATAGACGGGGGTGCGCTCGTTGCCGACGATACACCCGCCGAACTCAAAAGCAAATATTCGCGCAACTATCTGTATCTCTACGGCGCGGATGCACAGGCGCTTGCCGCAATGGGATTTGCGGAAGCGGGCAGCGGGATGCGCGCGGCAATGACTGCGGAACAGGCGCGTGATTTTTTGCTGCACCATCCGGAGTTTTCCGCCGATTTCGAATTCGTCAAAGGGGATATGGACGACGTATTTCTTGCCGTGACGGGCAAAACGCTTGCGGAAGGAGGCGGAAAATGAACGGGAACGGTTATGCGCTCTGGCTGCTCACCCGCAGAAATCTGAAGATCTTTCTGAAGGACAAGGCGAACGTCTTCTTTTCCCTGCTCGCGCCGCTGATCGTGCTCGCGCTGTATGTGCTCTTTCTCGGGCGCATTCAGGAAGACGGGCTGCTCTCCGCGCTCGAAGGGATGGGCGTGACGGGCGGCGCGGCGGAAATATCGGCGTTTTGCGACAGCTGGATGCTCGCCGGCTCCATGTCCTGCGCCTGCATCACCGTTCCACTGTGCGCGTGCGGTACCATGATCCAGGATAAAACGCGCGGGATCTGTGCCGATCTCCTCATTTCTCCCGTCTCAAAGTGGGTGACACCCGCAGCGTACTTCCTCTCCGTCGTGGCGGCGGGGCTTGCGATCGGGGCGATCGTGCTGGGAGTGTGTTTTGTGTGGCTTGCGGCATCCGGGATCTGGCTTCTGAGCGTTTCCGACGTCTTCGGCTGTATCGGCACACTGCTGCTTTCCGTCGTCGCGTCCTCCGCTCTGCTCGTATTCGTGGTGGGATTTTTCCGCTCGCAGGGGGCGTTCACAGCGCTCAATATCATTCTCGGCACCGTTGTCGGGTTTCTCATCGGGGCGTATATGCCGATCAGCTATTTCCCGGATGCCATTCAGAAGTTTACCTATTTCATCCCGGGGAGCTATACGGCGGGGCTGTTCCGCAACTTCATGATGCGCGGCGCGCTTGACGGGATCGCCGAACATCTCTCGCCCGTCTTTGCGGAGAGCCTGAAGGGGGAATTTTCGCTCACGTTTGACTTTTTCGGGGCGGAAGTCGGCATCCCTGCCATGTTTGTCGTGCTTGCATGCACGGCGGTATTGTTTGCAGGACTCAATGTTCTTGCTGCGTTTCTGCGCGGAAGAGCAAAGGCATAAAAGGAGAATTCATCATGCAGACGGAAACGCCCTTCGGCGATTTCACGGAGAACGAGGAAGTCGTCCGGGCAGAAAACCTCCGGAAGACGTTCACGCTCTCGCGCAAGCAGCAAAAATTGGAGCGCACGTCCTTTCCGCGCAAGGTCGCCGTGGACGGGCTGTCCTTTTCGGCGTACCGCGGCGAAATTTACGGGTTGCTCGGTCCCAACGGCGCGGGCAAGACCACAACGCTCCGCATGCTCGCCACGCTGATTGCCCCCGATTCGGGAGACGCGTTCGTGTGCGGGCACTCGGTGCGCAGGGAGCCGCAGAAGGTACGCGACGCGATCGGGTTCATGACCAGCGAATTGAAGCTGGAAAATTTTTTCACGCCGTCCTATCTGTTCGACTTTTTCGGCGCGATGCACGGCGTGGAAAAGGGCGCGCTTGCCGCGCGGAAAAAGGAGCTGTTCTCCCGGTTCGGCATCGACCGCTTTGCCGAGGTCAGGGTGCGCGACCTTTCGACGGGCATGCTGCAGAAGGTATCGCTCGTCGTCTCCATCGTGCACGATCCCGCCGTCGTCATCTTTGACGAGCCGACCAACGGGCTGGACGTGCTCACGGCGAAGGTGGTCACCGACTTTTTGCTCGAACTCAAGGCAATGGGCAAGAGCATCCTCCTGTCCACGCACATTTTTTCGCTCGTCGAAAAGCTGTGCGACCGTGTGGGGATCGTCATCGACGGAAAGATGGCGGCGGACGGGAAACTTGCAGACGTATGCGGCGGAATGAGCATCGAGGACAGATTCTTTGAAATTTACCGCAGCATCAAGGGGGAATCGGTATGAAGCTGCTTGCGCTCATGAAAAAGGAGTTCGCGCGCTTTTTCGGCGATCCGAAGCTGCTTATTACCATGATCCTGCCGGGCGTGCTCATCTATCTCATCTATTCGATCATGGGTTCCGCCATGTTCGGCGGCGAAGCGCAGAAGTACGACTTCAAGGTGTATGTTTCGGGCGAGTCCGCCGTGGTGGACGTCATCGACGCCTCTGTCGCGCAGAACGAGGGCTGGACGGCGGAATTCGTCCATCTGCCCGCCGAAGGAGCTGCCACTGTGGAGGAAGCGCGGGCTGCCGTGGAAAGCGGCGAAGCGTCTGCGCTGATCGTGTTCAGCGAAGATTTCGACGCGTCCGTCGCGCAGGGGGCGCAGGGCGGCGCTTCGGCGCAGCTCGTCTATAATTCGGAGGACGAGGCGAGCGCGGCGTTTGCCTCGCTTGCGGGGGGCATCCTCGACGGCTACGGCAGGTCGTTCGCATTCACGATGACCGACTTTGCCGAGAGCGCGGACTTTGCGCGCACCATGATGGCGGGGATCCTGCCATTCCTTATCGTCGTCTTTATCTTTTCTTCGTGCATGTCCGTCACGCTCGAATCGGTGGCGGGGGAGAAGGAGCGCGGCACGCTTGCGACCATTCTCGTCACCAGCGCGCGCAGAACGGACATTGCGCTCGGGAAGGTGCTGCCGCTCTCCTGCGTGTCCCTCATCGGCGCGGCGTCCGGCTTTCTGGGCGTGGTGCTTTCCCTTCCGACGCTCATGGGGATCTCGGTGGATGCCGCCGTCGCGGGCGTCGGCGCGCTCGGATACTTCATGTTGCTGCTTCTCATCGTCTCCGTCGTGCCGCTCATCGTCTCCGCGATCGCCACGGTGTCCACGCTCTCCCGCACGGTCAAGGAGGCTTCTAGCTATACGGGAATTCTGATGATCCTGATGATGGTGCTCTCCATTGTCGCCGCGTTTGTGTCCGGCATCGGCGATTGGGCAGTCGCCATTCCCGTTCTCAATGCGGTCGTCGCCATGCAGGGCGTGCTGACGGGCGCCATGAGAGTGTGGCAGTGCCTTGTCTCCTTCGGGCTCAATCTCGTCTACACGGCTGTGCTCGTGTTCGTCATATCGCGCCTTCTCTCCAGCGAACGGATCATGTTCGGAAAGTAAGGGGGGACGCAAAAGATATTGCATTGAAAATCGTGATCTATGGCTGAAAAGCCGTCGCCTGTTTGCGGCGGCTTTTCGTCATTTTTCGCAAAAACCGCTAAATATTGTCCAAAAGCCTTGCCCTCGACCGCAAAATATGGTATAATTGCTAAGAAATTTTCTGCATTTTTGACGAGGTAGATATGGCGGAACAGCATTATGACGCGGGCGATATCACCATTCTCGAAGGGCTGGACGCGGTGCGCCTGCGCCCCGGCATGTATATCGGTTCCACGGGCGTGCGCGGACTGCACCACATCCTCTGGGAGATCGTGGACAACGCCGTCGACGAGGCGGCGAACGGGTATTGCGACAGGATCGACGTGCGCATCTATAAAGACGGCAGCGCGTCCGTAGAGGACAACGGGCGCGGCATTCCCACCGACATCCACCCCAAGACCAAGGTCTCGGGCGTACAGGTCGTCTTTACCCAGCTGCATGCGGGCGGCAAGTTTGACGAACACAACTATTCCTTTTCGGGCGGTCTGCACGGCGTGGGCGCTTCGGTCACGAACGCGCTCTCCAAGTGGCTGAAAGTGCGCGTCAACAAGGACGGCGACACCTGGGAGATGGCGTTCCATTCCTACTACGACGAGGAGAAAAAGAAGTACGAATCGGGCATCCCCGTTGCGCCGCTCAAAAAGACGGGCAAGTGTGCAAAGTCGCAGCACGGCACGTTTGTGCATTTCATGCCGGACGACGCGGTGTTCTCCACGACGGAGTTCCAGCTCTCCACCGTTTCGCACCGTCTGAAAGAGCTTGCCTTCCTCAACAAGGGGCTTACCATTACTCTGACAGACGAGCGCATCACGGCGAACGAATATGTGGAAGAGGGGGACGAGGACAGAGCGCAGCAGCTCGATCTGGCGGGGACGCAGCCGTATTCCGTGACCTTCTGCTATACGGGAGGCATTGCCGATTTTGCCGCCTACCTCAACGAGGGCAAGAGCAAGCTCTACCCGCAGCCGCTGTATTACAAGGGGGAGCGGGACGGCATTCTCGTCGAGTTCGCCATTCAGCATACGGGCGAATTTACCGAGAGCCTGTTCTCCTTCGTCAACAACATTCCGACGCCCGAGGGCGGCTATCACGAGATGGGCTTCCGCGGCGGGCTCACGCGCATGCTCAACGACTATGCGCGGGACAACAAATTATTGAAGGACAAGGACGCCAATTTCCTCGGCGAAGATTTCCGCGAAGGGCTGACGGCGGTGCTGTCCGTCAAGATGAAGAACGTGCAGTTCGAAGGACAGACCAAGACCAAGCTCGGCAATCCCGAGGCGCGTTCGCCCGTCGAAAGCTGCGTGGTCGAAGGGCTGCGCGAACTTGCTTCCATGGCGAAGAACAAGAAAGTCTTCGACGACATCGTCAAAAAGGCGCAGGGCGCGGCGCGCGTCCGCATTGCGGCGCGGCAGGCAAAGGACACGGCGCGCGCAAAGAACAGCATCGATTCGCTGACGCTCGTCGGAAAGCTCGCCGCATGCTCGGGCAGAAAGCCGGAGCTGAACGAGCTGTTCATCGTCGAAGGCGATTCCGCGGGCGGCACGGCAAAGCAGGCGCGCGTACGGCAGTATCAGTCCATTCTGCCCCTTCGCGGAAAACCGCTGAACGTGGAAAAGAAGCGGCTCGATCAGGTGCTCGCAAACGAGGAGATCCGCACCATCATCTCCGCCCTCGGCGCGGGCGTGGGGAACGACTTCAATCTGGACAAACTCAACTACCACAAGGTCATCATCCTGTCGGATGCCGATCAGGACGGCTTCCATATCCGCTGTATCCTTCTCACCTTCTTTTTCCGCTATATGCGTCCGCTCGTCAACGCGGGGCACGTCTACATCGGCATGCCGCCGCTCTACAAGGTATACCGGCAGAACGGCAGCGCCGAAGAGTACGCCTATGACGATAAGGAGCTGCAGGAAAAGATCGAAAAGGTGGGGCGCGGCTATCTCATCCAGCGCTATAAGGGGCTGGGGGAGATGAGCGCGGAACAGCTCTGGAAGACGACGATGGATCCTTTGCGCAGAAATCTGACGCAGGTCACCATCGAGGATGCCGCCGCGGCGGAAGACATGATCACCACGCTGATGGGCGACAGGGTGGAGGGCAGAAAGGAATTCCTCAACCGAAACGCCAACTTCAACAAGCAGGATGCGTTCATGGACAGGGTGAAACTCAGAAAGGAGGGCGACAATGAAGACTGAACCCAGAAAGCAGGAACCGAAGGGCTCGCTGTTCGTCACGCCGCTCGAAGAGGTGCTGCCGCAGTCCATGCTCCCGTATGCGGAGTTCGTCATCCTTGACCGTGCGCTTCCCCGCGTCGAAGACGGTCTGAAGCCCGTGCAGCGGCGCATTCTGTACACCATGTACGAGATGGGGCTCACGCCCGACAAGCCGCACAAAAAGTCGGCGCGTATCGTCGGCGACTGCATGGGTAAATATCACCCGCACGGCGATTCTTCCGTCTATGACGCCATGGTGCGCATGGCGCAGGATTTCAACATGGGGCGCACGCTCGTCAACGGACACGGCAATTTCGGCTCGGTGGACGGCGATCCCGCCGCCGCCATGCGCTATACCGAGGCGCGGCTGGAGCCGCTCGCGCTGGAGCTTCTGCGCGATCTCGATAAAAACACCGTGCCGTTCTCGCTGAATTTCGACGATTCGCTCAAGGAACCGGACATGCTTCCCGGCCGTTTCCCCAATCTGTTGGTGAACGGGGCTTCGGGCATTGCGGTGGGGCTTGCCACCAACATTCCGCCCCACAACCTTGCCGAGTGCATCGACGGCGTGATCGCCTATATCGACCGTCCGGCCATCAAGCTCAACGAGATGGTAAAGTATATCCCCGCGCCCGATTTTCCCACGGGGGGCTATATCATCGCCAACGAACTCAATCAGGCGTACAAGACGGGGAAAGGGCGCATCCTTCTGCGCGCAAAGGTGCGCGTGGAGGACGGCGACAGCGGCAAGAAGAACATCGTTATCACCGAACTTCCCTACCAGGTGAACAAGTCGGCGCTCCTGCGCAAGATCGCAGACCTCAGGGAGGAGAAAAAGGAGGAACTTGCCGCCATTTCGCGCGTGCAGGACGAATCCGACCGCGAGGGCATCCGCGCCGTCGTGGAAGTGCGCCCCGAAGGCGACGTACAGAAGATCTTGAAGCTTTTGTATAAGTACACCGATCTGGAAACGACGTTCGGCATCAATATGGTCGCCATTGCGGGCGGCAAGCCCATGCTCATGGGGCTGATGGATATTATCCGTTATTACGTCAATTACCAGCGCGAAGTCGTTCTGCGGCGCACCAAGTTCGACCTTGCCGCCGCCAAGGAACGCTGCCATATCCTCGAAGGGCTCATCATCGCCGTGCGCAATATCGACGAGGTGGTCAAGATCATCAAGAACGCCGATTCCACGGCGGACGCGCGCGACAAGCTCAGAAAGCGCTTCGATCTGTCCGAAAAACAGGCGCAGGCGATCCTCGATCTGCGTCTCGCCCGCCTCACCAAACTCGAAGTGTTCAAGCTGGAGGAGGAGCTCGCCCGTCTCAGGGAACTCATCGAAAAACTCACGGCGATCGTCAACAGCCAGAAAAAACAGCTCGAAGTCGTCAAGGAAGAGCTGCTCGAGATCAAAAAGAAGTACAAGACGCCGAGAAAGTCCGTGCTCGTCTTTTCGGAGGACGAGGCGGAGGCGGAGCGCGCGGACGTCAAGACGCCCGGCGTGCAGAGCGTGCTGTGCATCACGGCGGACGGAAAACTGAAATGTATGTCCGACCGCAATTTTTCGGCGTCCAACAAGGCGATCGGCGCCAATTCCAAGCCCGGCGCCGTCATTTTGCGGGATATGCGCATCCTCTCGGACGAACAGGTGACCGTCGTCTCCGACCGCGGCAACTGCTACCGTCTGTACGGCGGAAACGCCGCGTGCAAGTTCTCCGATGCGGGCTACACGCTTGCCGCGCTCTTTGAGGACGCTGAAAAGGACGAGCGTCCCGTCGCGCTTCTGCCTGCGGAGCCGGGCGGCGGGAATCTGCTGTTCATCACCGCCAAGGGCATGCTCAAAAAGACGGCGTGGTCGGAATACGCCGTCGGCAAGACGATGTTCCAGGGCATCCGCCTGAACGAGGGAGATCGCCTTCTCACCGTTCAGCCCGACGCGGACGAGGAGGGCGTGACCGTCTTCTTCGTCACGAAAGGCGGCATGTGCCTGAACGCCAAAAAGGACGATATCCCCGTGCAGGGCAGGGTTTCAGGCGGCGTCAAGGGCATCAACTTAAAGGATGGGGACGAGGTGGTGTTCGCTTCGCAGATCGACGGCGAAGGCGAGATCGTGCTGGCGACGTCGGACGGCAGGTTCAAGCGCGTCATCGCCGCGCAGATCGATCCGCTTCCCCGCTACCGCAAGGGCGTGCAGATCACGTCTTTGAAGGGGGAAAGCATTCTCTTTGCCGACTATGTCACCGTGCCGTACATGCTCGCAATCGTCAAGGACGACGGCACGATGACCGAACTCGTCACCGAAGACGTGCCCATCGATTCCACTTCCACGCGCGGCAGGACGCTCAAGGGCGTCAAATGGAAGCCGACGCAGGTCTTTGCAATGAAGTACCGGGAAGTGGAAGACTGACAGGGAATCCCTGTCGCACGATCAAAACGGGAGGCTGCAATATGGCGGAACGGGAATTTCACCTTCGCATCGACGATGAAGACCGTCTGGACATCATCGTTCAGGCGCTCAATGCAAGCGTGCGGCGGCACATCATGCGTCTGCTGCGCTCTTCGTGTTATTCCATTGCGGAACTTGCCAAACGGCTGAAACTGCCCATTTCCACGGTGTCGTTCCATGTGAACATACTGCGCAAGGCGGGCTTTATCACGGTGACGGTCAAGCGCAACACGCGCGGGAACGCCAAACTCATTTCGCGCCAGATCGATCATCTGTCCCTCGATTTTCTCACCGATCCGAGCGTGGCGCGCAGCAAGGTGTTTTCGCAGGAGATCCCGCTCGGCAGCTTTACCGACGCCCGCGTCGAAGCGGGATGCGGAATGGCAAGCGAACGCGGCATTATTGTAGCGGACGATATGCCGGGTGCGTTTTTCAGTCCGTACCGCAGCGAAGCGCAGCTCATCTGGTTTACCAAGGGGTATCTGGAGTACCGCGTACCCAACTATATGCTCAAGGATAAGCATGTGACGGCGGTCACGTTCAGCATGGAGATCTGCAGCGAAGCGCCCAATTACCGCAACGACTGGGAGAGCGACATCACGTTCTGGATCAACGGCACGGAAGTCGCCACATGGCTCTCGCCCGGGGATTTCGGCGGACGGCGGGGCAGGCTCACGCCCGCATGGTGGTCGGACTATTCCACGCAGTACGGCATTATGAAGACGCTCAAGATCACGCGCGACTGCGTCTATCTCGACGAGACCGCGGTGAGTACGCAGACGGTGGAAAAACTTAAATTACAGGAAGGGGACTATATCACCTTCCGGATCGGCATCAAAGGGGACGCGCGCCATCAGGGCGGGCTCAATCTGTTCGGCGAGCGGTTCGGCGACTATTCGCAGGGATTGGTCTATACGGCGGAATTCAATTAAATTTTTCAAGTCGGACGGCGGCGCGGTTGTGCCGCCGTTTTTGCATGCCTTGAGAACCGGTTTTCTGCCCGCCGCCGTAATTCAAATACCGTCGGCAAGCGGAAGAAAATGGTATTTCAACAACTTTCATATTACAAAAACAATTATTTTTGCAATTTTAAAAAACTATCTTGACGGAGGGGGTAGCTCATGGTATACTGAGCCTGCGTAACAAAAATAGATATTTTGTTTCGTGCTGCGAATAATAATCGGGAGAGACCGAGTGCGCGGCGGCAAAACTAATCAAGAGGAGGAAAACAGGATGAAAAAACAGCTTTTGGCCGTCTTAATGGCGGGGATCGTTGCGGTGGGGCTCTGCGCTTGTTCGCCCAAGGAAGAGGACTACAACGAGCAGGGGCAGGTTACCATCGAATTTTTCGGCTGGGGCGACACTGCCGAGCAGGAAAATTATCAGACGCTGATCAACAAGTTTATGGAGGATAATCCGGACATCGTCGTCAGCTACAAGGCGGAGAGCGCTTCTACTTATATGACGACGCTCAAGAACCAGGCAAACAACCTGCCCGACATCTTCTATCTGTCCGACTATGATTTCCTTGAGTGGGTCGCCTCGGGACTTTTAAAGGACATCTCGTCCTACGTTTCGGAGGAGGATCTTTCGGCGCTCTGGCCGCAGGCGGTGGACGAGTACTACTTCAATCCCTCCACGATGACGCTCGGGAAGTCGGAAGGCGCGTCCCTTTACGGGCTGCCCAAAGACCTTGGTCCCTTCACGCTCGTCTACAACAAGACGCTGCTCGATCAGAAGATCGCTCAGTACGGGCTGAACAGCGAGGAAATTTACGCGATGCTTTCTCCCACCGATCCCATGACGTGGGCGGAGTTCCGCAGCCTGCTCAAAATGGTGGATCCGGACGGCGGCGCGGACAGCGTGTACGGGATCTCGCACTATGAGATCGAGGCGGCGGTGTATTCCAACGACGCCAACTTCTTCAACGAGGACGCTTCGCAGCAGACGATCACGGACAAGAACTTCACGGACGCCCTGCAGTTCATCGCCGACCTGACGCTCGTTGACAACGTCATGCCCACGGCGGCGGACCAGATCTCCACGAACGGCTATCAGCGCTTCAAGGGACAGGGCTGTATCTTCAGCTTTATGGGTCCTTGGGACTGCGCGGAGTTCTGGAAGACGGTCGCGTTTGATTTCGACGTCGTGCCCGTTCCCTACAACGGCGAAAATCCCGACGCGCAGAGCACGGCATGGGTCGGTTCGATGGGCTACTGCATCGACGCAAAGGCGAGCGACGTGAAGACGGAGGCGGCGATCCGCCTTGCCAAGTACCTGTGCTACAACGAGGACGCGCAGCGCACCTTCTATCAGCTCGGGCAGCAGGTCCCCAATATCACTTCGATGGCAAACGGCGAATATCTGGAGGATTCGCAGGACCTCATCGGCGAGAAGGATCCTCCGTCCCGCTCGGTGTGGGTGGATACCATCAACGGCACGTCGGAAACGGATAAGATCGGCGGAAAGGTCCGCGCGCGCTATTACACCTATTCCTCCGACTGGTATGACGGATTTACGGAATATCTCACCTCGCAGGGCTTCTGGACGGGTCAAAGAACGGCGGAAGAAGTGTGCGCAAGCTATGCTCCTACCTTCCAGCTCGCGCTCGATGAAATGCGCGCCAATCTGGGGTGAGAGCGATGCAGGCGGTTGAACACAAAAAGCCGGCAAGCAGACTGACGAAGCGGGAAAACATTGTCGCGTTCGCGTTCATTGTTCCCGCTCTCGTCGGGTTCTGCATTTTCACCATCGGCGCAATGATCTTTTCGCTCGTCTATTCCTTTCAGAATTACAACATTCTGACGCAGGAATCGGAGTTTATCGGGCTGAAAAATTATATCGACCTCTTTACGCACCCGCTGTATGCGCCCAGCTTTCTCAACTCGATCGGGAATACGGTCGTGCTGCTTTTAAGCGTGCCGTTCAGCATGATCCTGGGACTGCTGCTTGCGGCGCTGCTGCGCACGGCGAACATCAAGGGCTCCAAGGTGTTCCAGGTGCTCTATTATCTGCCCGCCGTTTCGAGCGCGGTCGCCATGAACATCGTCTACCGCTATATCTTCAACAACGAGTTCGGCATCATCAATCAGCTGCTCGGCGTGAAGATCCCGTGGCTGAGCGACGACTGGCTCATCAAGGTCGCCATCATCATCAAGAACTCTCTGAACGGCATGGGCACTTCCATGATCTTATACCTTGCGGGCATGCTCAACGTGCCCAAGGACTACTATGAAGCGTCCGAGCTGGACGGGGCAAGCAAGGTGCGGCAGTTCTTTTCCATCACGCTGCCCATTCTCACGCCCATCACGTTCTACCTCATCATCACGGGGCTGATCGGCGGGCTGCAGTCGTATGCCGATTCGCAGGTCTTCGGCGCGGGCGTGCAGGGTTCGCAGACGGTGGTCTACTTCATATGGGCGAGGGGCATCGATCAGAGCCGGTACGGGCTTGCTTCGGCGGCCTCCATCCTGCTGTCCATCGTCATCATGATCATCACGCTCATTCAGTTCAAGCTGTCCAACAAATGGGTTTACGAGGAGTGACAGAACATGGAAAATACGACTTCTGAATCTGTGAAAACCGTAAAACCCGCCCAGCCGCCCGAAGCGGTGAAAAAGGCGGGACACATTGCGCTGCGCGTGATCATCTATGCGCTGCTCATCATCGGGGCGTTTATCCTGGTGTTCCCGTATTTGTGGATGCTGCTCACTTCCTTCAAGAACGACGTCGAGGCGATGAGCCTGACGCTCGTCCTCTTCCCGAAGGAGTGGATGTTCTCCAACTACGCGCGCATCTGGACCATCGTGCCTTTTATGAGGGGGGTGCTCAATACGCTCCTTGTGGAGGTCGCCGTTATTCTGATCGGCACGTTCACTTCCGCGCTGGCGGCGTTCAGCTTTGCAAAGCTCAAGCTGCGCCATAAGACCTTCTGGCTGCTCTTTCTGATGAGCGGCATGATGGTCCCGTACGCCGCGCTCATGATGCCGCAGTTCCGTGCGTTCATGAATCTGAACATGTTCGATACGCTCTGGCCGCTCATTCTTCCCGGATGGTTCGGGAACGTCTCCATGATGTTCTTCCTCATCCAATACATGCGCGGCATTCCCGACGCCTATTTCGAAGCGGCGAAGATCGACGGCGCGGATTATTTCCGTCAGTTCATCTTCATCATGCTGCCCCTCATCAAGACGGCGCTCGCGGCGCAGATCATCTTCTGGTTCATCGGCATCTGGAACGACTATTTCGCGCCGTCCATCTACCTCAAGAGCTATGAGGTCATGACGCTGCAGCCCATGATGGCGCGTATCAATTCGGATATGTCGGGCGGCACCAACCTTCCCCTTATCATGGCGGGCGCGGTGCTTTCCAGCATTCCCATGTTCGTCATCTACATCAGTTTCCAGAAATATTTCATCGAGTCCCTGTCCATTTCGGGCGTCAAGGGCTGATCCAAAACATTATAGGGAGGGAAAAGCATGAAAAAGAAACTTTTCGGCGCGGTCGTGCTTGCCGCCGCTCTGTGTGTGGCGGCGGGATGCGCTCCGAAGGAACAGCAGGGCGGCTCGCTCTCCGAGGGCAAGCAGCCCGGCGGCGATTCGTTCGAATATGAGGGCAATTATACCGCCCCCGAGCTCACCATCGACGGTCTGGATACCGACGCGCAGTGGCAGTCGGCGCCTGTGCTCGCCACGTTCGGTCGCAATGACGCGGCAACGGTCAAGGTTTACCGCGGCGCGGAAGCGCTCTTCTTCTATTTTACGGTGAGCGATACGGTGCTGCTCACCGAAGGGGAGGCGAACGACGACACGGTCACGCGCAGCGACAGCGTGGAACTGTATCTCGATACGCTGGCGGACGGCGGCAGCCGCCCGCAGAGCGACGACTATCAGATCAATCTGGGCATTCACGGCAAGACGCGCATCATGCAGGGCGCGGGCAGCCAGTGGGGCAACTGGAACGGACTCATCGACTACGAAGTCTCGCTGGACGGGACGCTCAACGACGGCACCGCCGCCAGCGATACGGGATATTCCGTCGAGGTCATGGTGCCCTATTCGCAGATCGGCATCGAGCGCACGGACACCATCGGCGTGTCGTTCGCACAGGTCGATAAATGGGGCGCGGGCGCGTCTTCGGGAACGGACTGGGATTGGTTCGGCTGGACGTTCGAAGGAACGCTGCGCGAACCGCAGACGCCCGATAACTACGTTCTGCTTGACGCCGAAAACAATCTGACCGATCGTGACGCGCAGGAGATGCCTCCCGCAGATATGGCGGGTTACGTCAGGGACAACGCGACGGGCGATCCCATCGTCGGAGCGACGGCAAGCGTTGTGATCGACGGCGAAACGCGCACGGCAACCACCGATTCGCAGGGTTATTTCGTGTTCGCGGACGTTGATTCCGATGCGACGTATACCGTCATCATCACGATGGACGGTTATCTGGAAGGCAGCGCGACCTACTCCCGCAGCGAACTGCGTGCGGCGGAGGGCGGTGCGGTGACCAAGAATATTGCGCTGCGCGACGCGGCGTCGGTCGTGCGTACGGACATTAAAGGCACCGTCAAGAACATTGTGAACGGCACGGTGGCGGGTGCGATCGTCACGGTGGAGGGCGTGACCGAGAACGGGAAGCCTTTGTCGGCGACGACCGATGAAAACGGCGCATTCACCATCGAACGCGTCCCTGCAGACGTGGACGTTACGCTGCTTGTCTCCAAGGCGGGCTACGGCGACAGCCGCACGTATCTGGCGCAGGAAGATCTTACGGGGGACGGCACCACGGAGGCGGGGGATGTCAATCTCAATCTTCCGTACGGAGAAACGGGACCGTTTGGACTCAAGACGCAGCTTCACGCAGAAAATACGATGCAGGTTTCCCGCACGCTCACGGGGGTGGAGATGCTCTTCTCCGGCAAGAGAGCCTTTACGGGAAACATCGAACTCTTTATCGATACCAAGGCTAGCACGGGCAACCGCGACGAGGAGGCGACTGCCTGGCGTCTCGATCTGCGCGCGGACGGCACGATCGGGGGCACGCACTTTGCGGGCGGCGCGCTGACGGTGTCGGGGCTTGATTGGCAGATCTTTGAAAACGGCGAAAACGGCTACGAAGCGCGCCTGTTCCTTCCCTATACCTGGCTGGACATTGAGCCGCTCGAAGTGTTCGGCATTTCGCTCGGGCAGCTTCCCAACGGCGCAAGCTGGGACGGCTGGGGATTTGAAGGCGTGTTCATCGATCCTGCATCTACCGTCAACTATGTGCGCGTCAGTGCGCTTAACCGGCTCTATCGCGCCGAGAGCAATGAGGCGATGGTCACGCTCTCCGGCAACGCGGGCGCGGGCGTCACGGTGACGGTCGGGGAGCAGAGCACGACGACCGCGGCGGACGGCAGCTGGTCGCTCAGCATTCCGCAGACGGCGGAAGCGGTGCAGATCGTCTACAGCCGTACGGGCTACGTTACGCAGAGGTACAACGTCGAAGAGGGCAGTCTGCTTGTCGATTCGTACAGCGTTCCGTCCGTCACGCTGAAGGAACATCTCGTCACCTTTACGGGGACGATCACGGCGGCGGGTTCTTCGTCGCTTCCCGTCGAAGGCGCCGTCGTCACGGTCGTCGGAACACAGTTCACCGACACGACGGATTCCTCGGGCGAATACACGATCGAAGGCGTTCCCACAACGGCGCAGATCTCCATCACGTTCACGGCGGACGGCTACGTGCTGCAGACCAAGACGTACACGGTTGCCGAGCTTGCCGAACTCAACGAAATCTGCACGCTCGACGTCGCGCTCGAATCGGAGGAGAATATCCGCTATCTGACCGTTTCCGGAACGGTCGAAAACGTCAACGGTCCCGTGTCCGGCGCAAAGATCATGCTCAACGGGCTGCAGGCGGCAACCACCAACGCAAAGGGCGAATTTACCATTGAAAATTTCGTGGAAGCCGCATGCGAACTTGTGATCGAGGCGGACGGATACCTCACGGTCAACGTGCCGTTCGATCCGAGCGAGACGAGCGGTTCAGAAGAACTGACATACAGCTTCGGCTCCGTCGATATGCCTCTGACGTGGCAGAAGATGAACGGGCTGATCGCCGATAAGAGCGACGATTTCGCTTCGTTCACGGGGTACGTCACGCGTTCCGCCGTCGGCTTTGAATTCCGCTTTACGGGCGCGAAGGCGTTCACGGGCAGGCTTGAGCTCTTTGTCGATACGGGCACGAGCGCGGGCGATGGAGCGCGCGACAACAGCGACTATCTGTTCAATCTCAACGCGGACGGCACCGTCACGATCGTCAATTGGGGCGACGGCGAAAAGAACGAGACCGTTCCCTCCGATATGAAACTGACGGTGGAGAATGCGGACACGGCGCCCGTCGTCACCTTCACGCTGCCGTATACCTTCCTCGGCGTAGAAAAGACGGACGTCATCGGAATTTCTGCGGGACAGTGGTCTGCGACGGCGAACAGCGGAGCAGGCGATTGGGACGGCTGGGACAACTTTGCATTGCCCGGCGCCAACGGCGAAGCGTTCGTCAAGCCCGAAATGCCGCAGGACTATGTGCGTATCGGCGCGCGCAACGAGCTGTACGCCAAGGCGGACAACGCGGCGGTGGATTTCTCCGGCTATGAGATCCGTTTCGCAACGGGCGAAAACACGGATACGGCGGCGGGGTCGCGTCCCGTTGATGCGGCGGACGATTTCCGGGGCAAGGTCGCATCGCGCGATGCGAGCGGCGTCACGTTCGAATTCCTCACCACGGGCGATTTCTCGAAGGAGGGCGAGCAGAACGAGTTCGTGCTCATCTACTTCGATACGGGCGATACCGTGGACGGCTGGAACAACGTCGATTATCTGATCAAGATCGCGTCCGACGGCACCGTGTACGGCAGCGACGGCACGGACAACGACGGGAATACCAACAATCCGGGGACGGCAAACGAAGGCAGCGCAAGCTGGTGGAGCGCGGGCGACAACTTCAAGCTCGACGTCACGGTCGAGATCACGCGCGAGAACGGCGTGACGCACTTCACGGTCACCGTTCCTTATACGCTGCTCGGGATCGGCGCGGACGACGTGTTCGGCATCGCCATGCGCGAAGCGTCGCACAATGCGGGCGATCATCACCTGTACGAGCCCTGGTATGACTGCTATTACAACGGAACGGCGATCGACGCGGCAAACTCTTCGCAGTATGTGCGCGTGGCGGCGGACGGTACGCTCTACAGCGCGGCAAACAACAACACGGCTACTGCCGAATAAGGGGTGATAAGGTATGAAAAAGATCAATCAGGCGATCGTGCTTGCACTCTCCGGCGTCATGGCGATCGGGTTGGCGGCATGCGATAACAATCCCGGCGACGGACCGCAGAGCGGCAATTACGCCGATCCCGACACGGCATATACGACGTATGACAACAAGGCGTACAATGAATATCTGATGGGCGATGAGACGGTCATTGCCGATCAGTGGGACGGCTACGGCATCGGCGATCCGTTCGTCATGCGCTGGAACGGCAAGTACTATCTGTACTGTTCCACGCCCGACGCGCTCAGCGGCGTAAAGGGGTACGTCTCGGCGGATCTTGTCAACTGGGCGCCCATGACGGGCGAAGGACTTGCCGAAGGGCTGGTCTCCGACGATCCGGTCACGCTCGGCGCCTATGCGCCCGAAGTGTACTATTTCAACGGAACGTTCTATATGTACACCTCTCCGCTCGGCGCGGGACACTATATCCTGACGAGCGATTCGCCCGAGGGTCCCTTCGTGAAGGCGACGGATAATTTCGGGCTTGCCATCGACGGTTCGGTGCTCATCGACGACGATGAGAGCATGTACTTCACGTATGCGAACGACAGCGGCATCCGCATGGCGCGCATGACGGACATGCTCACGGTGGACACCACCTCTACGCCCGTTCTGAACGGCACCTCCATCGGCGGCTGGACGGAAGGTTCCTACCTTCTCAAGCGCGACGGGATCTACTATCTCACCTATACGGGCAATCACGTCACGTCGGACGGCTACCGCATTGCCTACTCGACGGCAAGCAGCATTCTGACGGAGGCCGACCGTCTCGACAGAAACGCCTTCACGCGCGGAACAAACAATCCCATCGCGCTGGAAACGGAGGGGGATTTCCGCGGGCTCGGTCACTCTTCTACGGTCATGGGGCCCGACATGGATTCCTACTATCTCGTCTATCACACGCTCAATTCCTCGGGCGGTCCCAACCGCAGTCTTGCGATCGACCGCCTCACCTTCAACGGCACGATGATGTCCGTTGCGCCCTCGCTCGAAGGCAGTGTGACGCCTACGCTTCCCGCCTTCTATGCGACGGGCGCGGATACGGAAAAGTTCGACGTCTCCGACAGTCTGATCCTCAGCAAGAGCGCTGCGGAAGCGGACTTCACCGTCGAGTACAACGTGACGGGCGCGGCGAATGCGACGTTCGTGTTCGGCTATACCGATGCGGACAATTACTGCGCCGTCAACGTCGATCTGACGGCAAAGAAGATCACGCTCTCCAAGGTGAGCGGCGGCGCGTCGAGCGAAGTCGCCTCCGGCACGCTGAAAAACGATTTTGCGGCAGATAAGCTGCATACGGTGCGCGTCTCCGTGCACGACGGCGTTGCGGACGTCACCTTTGACAACATGACCAAGATCGACAACGCTTCGCTCGAGGTCGCTGCGGGGAAGGTCGGCTATTCCGCATTGCCCGACGGCGCGCAGGTCGGCTATACCGCCTTTTCGAACGTCGCCATGGGCATGAGCGATCAGGCGGAGCCCAAGCAGGCGACGGGGGACATCGGCGCTTCCAATTACCTGTATGAGGACACCTATGCGGACGCGTACAACTTCAGCGACGCGAGCGGCGTCAGCCTTGTCGGCGACGATGCAAACATGCTCGTCGGAGCGAAGCAGCTCACCCTGGGCGCAGACGGCGATTTCGCAAGCTATCTTGTCCGCTTCGGCGCGGATGCGCGCTACGGGCTGGAGATGGTGTATGCCGCGGCAGACGGCGGAAAGACCATCGAGGTCACCTACGGCGGAACGACCTACGAATGCACGCTGCCCGCAGTTCAGACAGAGGACGCCTTCGTCAAGGCGATCGTCTGTGAATTTGACGCAAAGGCGGGGATCTCCGCGGTGTCGATCGGCAGCGCGGGGGATGCGTTCACCTTCGTGAGCGTCTCCTTCACCGAAACTTCGCCCGTCACGCCCGTCTATGAACAGTCCCTTGCGACGTATGCGGAGAAGGGCGCGGACTATAAGACGATCTGGAAGATCAAGGACGAAGGACACTATGCAAAGGCGGGGACCCGCCAGCTCGTGTATTTCGGCGACGACTGCCTGACCGATTTCACGCTCGAGGTCGAACTCAAGCTCGAGGGCAACACCGGCACGTCCACGGCGGGCATCGTCTTCCACGCCAAGAACTACGCGGCGTCCTCTTACGACAGCTACACGAGCCTGCAGGGCTACTATCTTGCCGTCAACAACAACCAGATCTCGCTCGAGCGGCTCAACTATGCGGACGGCTCCACCAGCCTTGCCACGGTCGTGGCGAACAATCCCTTCGCGACAAGCGACGTGTTCGTCTCGCTCAAGATCGTCGTGCGCGGCAATACCATTCAGGTCTATACGGGCGGCTCGGACACGCCGATCATCGAACTGACCGACACGTGGGCGTTTACGTCGGGCAAGCTGGGGCTCTATACCAACGGCGCCGCCGTCGTGTACAAGAATCTGAAGGTGTCCGCCTGATCCAACGTATGAAAAAGAAGTGCGTGATGCTTGCAACCGTGCTCGCCGTTCTGGCGGCGGGCACCGGCTGCACGGAGAACGATATGGATGAGATCGCTTACGTCCCGCCCGAAGCGGAGCGCTATGAAAATCATATTGAGATCGAAGGTCAGTGGGGCGCAAGCGCCGCGACGGGGGAGGACGGGCAGTACGGCATCGGCGATCCCTTTGTGATGCGCTGGAACGGCAAGTACTACCTGTATCCTTCGACTTCCGATCCCTGCGACGGGATCAAGGTGTTCGAATCGGACGATCTTATTCACTGGACGTATCGGGGCATGGCGGTCGCGGAGAGCGAAGCGACCGTGCACGGCGCCTATGCGCCCGAAGTCGTGTACTACAACGGATATTTCTATCTGTGTCAGTCCCGTGCGGGACAGGGGCACTACATCTATCGTTCGGAGAGCCCGACGGAGGGCTTCGAACTGATCAGCAAAACAGAGAACGGCACGGAAGGGGACCTCAATTACGGCAACCTCGGCATGGGTATCGACGGTTCCTTTTACGTGTCGGACGACGGAAAGCTCTATCTGCTGCACACGTCTACGCCGGCGGGGCTCAAGTACAACGAGATCACCGACGTGGAAAACATCTGCGGCTCAACGATCGGCGCAACCGGAACGCTGGGCAACGCCAATCTCAACCACTGGATCGAAGGTCCCGGGATCTTCCGCCGCGGCGACTTTTCCTACCTGACGTATACGGGAAACCACGTCACTTCCAAGGGGTATCGCGTCGCCTATTCGTATGCGGAAGATCTGAGCAGTCTGTCCGGCTTCGTGCAGCCGAAAGACAATGTGACGATCATGGATACGGCGGACGAGCATTACGGGCTGGGGCACGCAAGCAACGTCACGGGGCCCGATCTCGACTCGGTCTATACGGCATATCACAGCCTTGTGGGCGCAGGTCCCGCCCGCCGCTATAACGTGGACCGCTACTTTGCATGGGGCGGACTGCTGACGGCAAACGGCGTGACGCACCGTCCCGTGTTTGTCCCCGACGCGCCCGATGCACAGGCGCAGGACGAGAGCGGACTGACGCGCTCCTCCCGCGGATATGTGCTGGGAGAAACGGGGGATTTCTTCACCGCGGAATTCAATTTCATCGCGGGGGAGACGAACACGCTCTTTTTCGGCGGCGACCGCTATACGGTCACGGTCGGCGCGGATGCCGTCACGCTCTCTTCGGGCGGCACGGTGCTTGCGCAAAAGCAGATCGCCCTTCCCGTCGGAAAACTCAACACCGTTCGGGTGGAAAACGGCGACGGCGTAGGGTATCTCTACCTCAACGGAATGCGCGTCATCTCCTATGCGGCGGAAGCGGCGCCCGGCGAACTCGGCTACGGGCAGACGGGCGGCATCCGCTATACGGCGTTCACGAACGACGTATTCGGCACCTCCGACTTTGAAGCGGTCAAAAATTTTCCCACCAAATTTCCCGCCGTCACCTATCTCAAAGGGGAGAGGCGCGGGTTTTCCATTGCGGACGCGGCGCGCGTACAGGGCGGCGTGCGCGTCGGGGAAAAGCAGAGCGTTTCGCGCGTGGGAGACGACTATGCGGTCATGCTTGAACGCCGCGACTGGGTAAAGTACGCCGTGGATATTCCGTCGGACGGGACCTATTCGCTGGCGGCGACCGTCACGCGGGCAAGCGCGGGCGCGGAACTGACCGTCACGATCGGCGATACCACGCTGGAGTGCACGATTCCGGAGACCGCGGGCGAGGGTGATACCGTCAAGGTGACGCTCGGCAGAATGCAGCTTTCGGGCGGCGTGGACACGATGAAGGTGCGCGTCGAAAAGGGCAGCGTCGGGCTGATCATGTTTGAGACGCATGAGAATGCCGGAGACGCCGCCGTCTCGCTTGCGGACTTTCAGACGCTGCGCGGGGACGTCGTGAACACCGGCAGCTCCGTCGTCCTGACGGGCGGCTCGCAGGATGCCGTCGCGCTCTGGGGCAATGCGGGCGTCGCCGATTTCGAAGCGACCGTCACCTACCGCGCGCACGTCGGCATCGGGAGCAATCTCGGCATCATGATCCGCGCCGAACACTATTCCTGGCACGCTTCTCAGCCGACGCAGTCCTGGCGCGGCTACTATCTGGAACTCGGGCCGCAGATCATCGAACTCAGCCGCTATGATTACAGCGAAGAGATGATGCAGGCTACCCGCTATGCCGCCGATGAAAACGAGCATACGCTCACCATCCGCGCGCAGAGCAACCGTATCACGATCCTGCTGGACGGCAAGCAGCTGTTTTCCGTAGAGGACGACTGCGCGTTTGTCAGCGGACGTCTGGGAGCGTTTGTCTCGTCGGGGAGCCTTGAGATCCTCGGTCTTACGTTCACCGCACTCTGATATTACAGCAAATTTATAACGGGAGCAGAGAATATGACTCATACGAAATGCTATCTCAAAGACTATCCGCGCCCTCAGCTGGTGCGTACCGACTGGGTGAATCTGAACGGCGACTGGCGCTTTGCGTTCGGCGACGAGCGCACGGCAAAGCAGGTGTTTGCGGGCGACCTTCCGCGCGTGATCCGCGTTCCTTTCAGCTATGAGACCGCCATGAGCGGCATCGGTGACGAGACGCCGCACCACGTCGTCTGGTATGCGCGCACCATTGCAGGCAAAAAGGGCAGGCGCGCGATCCTCCACTTCGAGGGCGCCGATTACGATACGCAGGTATTCGTCAACGGGAAACAGGTCGGCTGCCACCGCGGCGCCTATTCGCGCTTCTCCTTCGACGTGACCGAGGCGCTGACGAAGGCGGAAAACACGCTTGTGGTGCGCTGCGAGGACAACGATCACCCCGTGCAGGTGCGCGGCAAGCAGCGTTGGGAGGACAAGAACTTCGGCTGCTGGTATGTGCAGACGACGGGCATCTGGAAGACGGTCTGGATGGAGTACGTGGACGAAACGTATCTCACACAGCTCAAGATCACGCCCGATCTTTCCGATTATTCCGTCCGTTTTGACGTAAGCGTCAGTACGCCCGCACCCGACGTGCAGGTTTCCTTTGATATTTCGTTCCGCGGCAAGTTCGTGTGCAGCGCCCGCGTGAGCGCGGCGGAGATCGATAATTCCGTGCGCGTGCGGCTGGACAGCACCAATCTGACCTATCAGGCGGAGATCTGGAGTGTGGAAAATCCCGCGCTTTACGACGTGGACATCACCGTCTGGAAGGGCGAAAGGGCGGTCGACCGCGTCGGGAGCTATTTCGGACTGCGCGACTTCACTGCCAAGGAAGGCAAACTTCTGTGCAATAACGTGCCGTTCTATGCGCGGCTGCTGCTCGATCAGGGCTATTGGGCGCAGTCGGGCATCACCCCGCCCGACGAAGAGGCATTGGTTCGGGATATCGAGCTGTGCAAGAAGATGGGCTTCAACGGCGTGCGCAAGCATCAGAAGGTGGAAGACGAGCGCTTCCTCTATTATGCCGACGTGATGGGGTTTGTCGTCTGGTGCGAGCTTCCCTCCAACCATTGGGCTTCGGACGACGCCTCGTGCGAGATCACGCGCGAATGGCTCTCCATCGTGCGGCAGAACTACAATCACCCGAGCGTGGTGACGTGGGTGATCTTCAACGAGAGCTGGGGCGTGCGCAACATCCGTACCAGCGCCGTGCAGAGCAACCTTGCCACGGGGCTGTACTACCTTACCAAGTCCATCGATCCCATGCGTCCCGTCATTTCCAACGACGGCTGGGTGCATGCGGAAAGCGACATTCTCACGCTGCATCACTATGAACAGGACGGCGAAAAGCTGTTCGAGCACTACCGTGACAGGAAGTGCCTGACGGAGGGCAGCGTGGGCAATTCGCAGATGCTTCCCTATGCCGAGGGCTACGCCTACCGCGGACAGCCCATCGTGTTCAGCGAGTTCGGCGGCACGGCATACGTGCGCGACGAAGCGAACGGCTGGGGATACGGCAACGGCGTAAAGACGGATGAAGAATTCCTTGCGCGGTTCGGTTCGCTCATCGATGCGATCCGCAAAATGGACATCAGCGGGTTCTGCTATACGCAGGTGACGGACGTCGAGCAGGAGGTCAACGGGCTGCTCCATGCGGACCGTTCGCCGAAAGTTCCGCTGGACGAAATTGCAAAACGCGTCCTTCGGTGACGCGGCATCTCCTGCCATTCTGAAACGATGAATTGTCAAACTAAGTGCAACAGTTAGAGAGATTCAGATCAAACAAATCATGCGGAGTTTGGTAATGCAAAACTTTCCTGGGCCTGGCGTTGATTAACGCCAGGTTCTTTTTTAATGTCGCAGGGCTCACTCGGGAAAGGTTTCTTCCCTTTGGATAAAATTCCCTAAGTAGTCCGTTTAAGTTTTCGTTCGTTCCTTTCTGCCATGCACAATACGGATCCGCAAAGTACATATCACAGTTTAAGGCTTTTTCTATCTCTCTCCAACAGGCAAACTCACTGCCCCTGTCGCAGGTGATCGTCTTTACCGCTCCTTTGGGAAACCCGGAAAGCGCGGCTATGATCGCCTTCGCCATTGTCTCTC
>URHP01000009.1 GCA_900547645.1 uncultured Eubacteriales bacterium | reverse complement strand
GAGATGAGCGCTAGTCTCGTGGGCTCGGAGATGTGTATAAGAGACAGGCTCTTTCCCGATTTTTCGGACAAGGAACTCGACCGGGCGCTCGACGCGTTTGCAAAGCGCGAACGGCGCTTCGGAAAGGTATAAAATCGCAATTTATCCCGGTAGAAGAAATATGGAAGATGAAAAACTGACGCTCGCACCCGCGGACGGCGCGCCGTCCGCGGGGAAAAAGGGCATGTCGAACGGACAGCTCAGGCTGATCACAGGACTCGTGTACGCGCTCGTCCTGCTGGCGTTCTTTTTGCTCAAGATCTTTGTACACAAGCTCTTTTTCGACGTGCTCATCCTGTTGTTTACCGTGATCGGTACGTACGAAATGATCCGCGCGTTCGGCGATAAACTGCACAAATCGCAGAAGATCGTCGCCATGACGTTTGCGATTTTGGTCGTCGCGACGTATATCGCGGCGGACATGGTATTCACGGACGTGCTCGGCGTGCAGCTGCCCGATCCGGACAATCCCATGGCGGCGGTGGGGCGCAACTATGCGCCGCACATCACGCTCATCATGTTCATTGCGGGCATCGCCGTTGTCTTCGGGCTTCTGGTGTTCGCGCATACGCGGGTGAGCCTGGAATCGGTGGGGTACACGCTCGTCGCGTATCTGTATCCCTCCGTCTTCCTGGTCATCATGACGGTCTGCAACCACCTTGCATACTATTCGGACGCGGCGATCGCGATGGTGTTCGTCATCAGTCCCGCGGCGGACTGCCTTGCGTACACCTTCGGGAAGTCGCTCGGCAAAAAGTTTCCCGCAAAGATGGCGCCTCACGTCAGTCCCAACAAGACGCTGATCGGCGGTTTCGGCGGGCTTGTCGGCGGTGCGATCGGCGGCTGCGTGGTGTTTTTCGTCTATTACGGGCTGTGCAGGTGCGTGCAGTGGACGGGGTTTGCGCAGTTCACGTTTGTCGCTCCTTCCTTCGTCTGGGGGGATCTGGCGCTGTTTATCGGCATGGGGATCCTTGTTTCGGCGTTTTCGCAGTTCGGCGACCTCGTTGAGAGCGCGTTCAAGCGCAAACTCGGCATCAAGGACATGGGCAACCTTCTGCCCGGTCACGGCGGCATTCTCGACCGCATCGACTCTTCGCTGTACGCGAGCCTGGTGGTGGTGCTCATCTTCGTCGCGCGCATCATGTTTGCAGGCGCGCCGGCATAAACATAGAATGCATTGCGCCCGCCGCAAGGCGGGCGTTTTTTTGAGGATACATCATGCTGAAAATCGCGCTTATCGGCTGTACGGGGAGCATCGGGCGGCAGACGGCGGACGTCGTGCGCCGCTATCCCGACCGCTTCTGTTTTTCGGCGCTCGCCTGCGGGACCGCGGGGGAGGAGCTGTCTGCGCTCTGCCGCGAATTCATGCCGCGCTACGCGCTCTGTGCGGGCGGGACGTTCCAACCGCCGCAGGGCGTGCGCGCCCTTGCGGAAGCGGACGCGGCGCAGCTGTTCGACGGGTGCGACGTCGCCCTCATTGCGGCGGGCGGATTTGCGGGGCTGCGCTATACCCTGCTTGCAGCGCAGGCGGGCAGGCGGATCGCGCTTGCCAACAAGGAATCGCTCGTGTGCGGCGGCGAGCTCGTCACGCGCACGGCAAACGCGCACGGCGCGCAGATCGTGCCCGTGGACAGCGAACATTCCGCGATCTTTCAATGTCTTTCCTTCCGCACCGACGCGCCGTTCGAGCGGCTGATCCTCACGGCGAGCGGCGGACCTTTTTTGCATTTTACCGAGGAGCAGCTGCGGCATGTGAAGGCGGCGGACGCCCTGCGTCATCCCACCTGGAGCATGGGCGCAAAGATCACCGTGGACAGCGCGACGCTCCTCAATAAGGGCTACGAGGTCATCGAGGCGCACTGGCTGTATCATGCGCCCTTTGAAAAGATCGGAGCGGTGGTCCATCCCGAAAGCATCGTGCATTCGCTGGTATATTTTGCGGACGGTGCGGCGCTCGCGCAGCTCGGCTATCCCGATATGCGCGTTCCCATTCAGCTTGCGCTCACCTATCCCGAGCGGCTTCCATGCGAGGCTCCGCTCGATCTTGCGGCGCTCGGCAAACTCACCTTTCTTCCCTTTCCCGCAGAAAAATTTCCCTGCTTTTCGCTTGCGGTCGCGGCGGGGAAGGCGGGCGGGAGCATGCCGACCGTCCTCAATGCGGCGGCGGAGGAGGCGGTGCGCGCATTCCTGCAGGACCGCATAACTTTCCCCGCGATCGCGGAAACTGTCAAAGACGCGCTCGATGCCTTCCCGCGCGAGGCCGCCGACGACTACGGCGCGCTCGCCGAAACAGACGCGCGCGTCCGCGCGCATGCGCACGCTTTTATCTATGGAAAATCTGCTTCTTAACGCCTGGAGCACGGTCGGTTCGGTCGCGCTCGCCATTCTGATCCTGCTCGTAATGATCACCATTCACGAGCTGGGACACTATATCGCGGGAAAGATCCTGAAATTCCGCATTGATGAATTTTCCATCGGCTTCGGTCCCGCGCTCTTCAAGCGCAGAAGCAAAAAAACGGGCGAGCTGTTTGCGCTCCGCCTCATTCCGCTGGGCGGCTACTGCGCCTTTGCGGGGGAGGACGGGCTGGAAGAGGAATCCGAGGAACGGGATCGGGCGCCGGAAGAGCCGTTTGCGGAAATGTCGGATGCGGCGGAACCCGCTGCGCAGGCGCCTGCGTCTGCCGCAGCGACGGAATCCGCGTCCTGTCAGGCGTCTGTGCCGGCAGCGGCGGAACCCGCGCCCGTACAGGAAGGGGAGGCCGTTTCCGACGGACCGTCAAAACCAATTCCCAAGGGCGGGCAGTTTACGCAGATGGCGCCGTGGAAGCGCATCATCGTGCTCGTTGCGGGCGCATTCATGAACTATGTGCTGGCGGTCCTTTTGCTGATCATATGTTTCTTTGCCTACGGACAGACGATGGTCGCCGTATATCGGGCGGAGCCGACGGCTGAGATCCCCGCGCAGTACTGCCTGCAGGACTATGACATCCTGCTCGAAGCGGAGGGCAAAAAGCTCTATCTCACCACCGACATCGCGCAGGCGCTGAACGGACACAAGGCGGGGGATCTGATCGCAATGCGCATTTCCCGCGTCGTGGAATGGGAGGGCGAGACGCCGAAACGGCGCGAGGAAATGGACGTACGCGTCTCCCTGCGCGCGGACGTGTCGGTGCAAAACAGCGCCGACCTCGACGGCGTATGGCGCGCGCTCGGCATTGCGTACGAGACGGACGATGGGGGCGGAACGTGGCAGCTGGCGAACGCTTCCTATCGGTTCGGATTCTGGGAGACGCTCGGGCGGTCCTTTGCCTACTCCTTCAAGATCGCCGGCTCCATCTTCAAAGTTCTGGGCGAACTTCTGACGGGCAGACTGGGACTGAGCGCATTGGGCGGTCCCGTCACCACCATCACGCTGACTTCGCAGATCGCCGGGCGGAGCTTCCGCGGATTTCTGGAGATCGCGGGATTTCTGGGCGTCAATCTTGCCGTGTTCAACCTGCTCCCCATCCCCGCGCTGGACGGCAGCAAGGTGGTGTTCACCGTCATCGAGTGGATCCGCGGCAAGCCCATCAGCCGCAAGGTGGAGGCGATCATCCATGCCGTCGGGTTCGTGCTGCTGCTCGGGTTTGCGGTGCTCGTCGATATTCTGCAATTTGTATAAAAAAAGCTCCGCATTTTGCGGAGCTTTTTTAGATCGCGTTATGCTTTTTGGTCGGGGGTGCCGGACATGGATGCCCGGTCATCGGCTGCGGCGGTTTCGGACACGGTCATGTCGGAAGGGACGCTTTGCGCTTCGCCTTCGGACACGGGTGCGTCCGTTTTTGCGGGAGCAGAGAACTTTTTGACCTGCTTCATGAACGCTTTGGAGCTGAATACGATGACGCACACGGCGATCGCGATGGCAATGTCGGGGAAGACGTAGGTCGCGTTATAGCCGAGCGAATAGATCCATGCGTCCACGTCGGGCGCGAGGTAGGAAAAGGCGAACACACCCGAAAAGAGGTGCGCCGCAAAGCGCAGCACGCTCGCCACGATGCCGCCCAGCGCGATCTGCACCTGCGGAACTTTTTCGAGCGCCTTCACGTGGGCAAACATGCCCGAAAGTCCGATCGCCGCAAACGCGATGGGGTAGTCGAGGAACATCTGCGCGGGGTGGATGATCCAGGGATCCTGAATGATCTGCAGCAGCCCGTAGACCGCGCCCGCAAACACGCCCTTTCTGGTGCCGAACATGTACGAGTAGATCATGAGGGGCGCAAGGGACGCAATGGTGACCGAACCGCCCTGCGGCATGTGGATGGGCGCAATGTAGGAGAGCGCAAAGCTCAGCGCGATGCAGACGGCGGCATAGGAAATGGACTTGCTGTCAAAGCCCTTCTTATCCTTTCTGCCGCAGAAAAAGGCGAGCGCGACGATCACGGCGATAAGGCCGACCGCGCACAGATACATTGCAAGGCTTTCCGTGGAAGTGACGGTGACGCCGTTGTTGCTCTCCGCGTCGCCCGATGCAAAGTAGACGCACAGGCAGACGATGACGGCGACAAGCGATGCGGCGGAAAGGCTGCCCGCGATGATGCCGGTAAGGCGGAACGCCTTTTTGGAGTACAGCGATGCGACGTACGCGGCGGCAATGCTCAGAATGACCACGGCAGCGCAGACGACGGCGGGCCAGAGCACGATGTCAAAGACATAGCCGTTTTCCTGCATGTCGAAAAATTCGAGGGAGAGCATGGCGACGATGACGGTGACGGCAAATCCGACGGCAAGCGCAAGCGCCGTGCGCGTGTACGCTTTGAGGGACTCCGACCGCTTATAGCGGACAAACAGCCCGACGGCGAGCAGGACGACGACCAGCGCGATCGCCGTATACAGGAACACGTTCATCAGCGATTCCTGTGCGAACGACGTCCAGACGTCGGGGTAATCGTAGTGTTCGACTTCGTTTTCGCCCTCGCCCGTCGTCCAGTAGCCCTGATACGAGGCTAACAGTGCATTGAGTAACATAGAACCTCCTGTGTATCCGTCCGAAGCGTAAAAAAACGCCCGCTGAAAAGCGGGCGAAAACAATCTTGCTCCTCCTGTTCTTTCGTTCAAGTATTACCTTGTCCGATTCAAACGGTATGATCTCAGCCTTTACGGCACCCGCGACGGATATTTATTTTTTGTACCATTATTATAGTGCGCTTTTTTGGGAAAGTCAATTGAATTTTTATATGTTTTGTAGTATAATCTTGTTGATTCAAAAGAGGGAGTATTATGAACGCCGAAAAAATAGTGTTGATTATTGTTGCGACATTGCTGTGTGCGGCGATCTTTTTTGTGGCAATCTGGCTTTTGTTGAATAAAAGGTGGAAAACGATCGTAATAAAAACAAGCGGGCGTTTAAAAGAACTTCAGCAAATCAATGCAAAATATAATTTTTATGGTTGCGATACAGAAATAATTTACCCTACAAGATGCAGGTCGAAAAGAGAATATGACAGATTTGACTATTTATCACATTTGAAAGAGTATCTGCTCAATCACAAGACCCAGATAGAGGAGTTGCTTTTTAAAATCAAATCCAACAATGCGATGTATGAAAATTATATGAAAGAGATTCAATCATGTAAAACGCATAAGCTGGAGGAAATATGCGGACGATACCATATTTCGTATGGAAAATATATAGCAGTTGAAAACAGGCTTCTGAAAAAAGATACTAAAATACCTGTATTGGACGTCAAATTAAAAGTTACAGCGGAGTATACAAGTCCTCATGGGAGAAATCATTACTATTACGGGCTGATATATACTTATTGGCACATTGCCAAATATCTTCCGATTGCCGTACGGGAATATGAACAAATGACGGAATATCAGCGCTCAGCTGCGGCGGAAAGAGCGAAAATGACGGACGGCTTGCGCTATGATATTATGAAAAGGGACGGCTTTCGATGCCAGTTGTGCGGGGCTACGGCCTCCGACGGGGTTACACTGCATATTGATCATATTATCCCTGTTTCGAAAGGAGGAAAGACCGTTCCATCAAATTTACGTACATTATGCAGCAGATGCAATATGGGAAAAAAAGATAAATTAGAATAGGAGCAAAATCATGGAAAAATTTTACGCCTATCTTGACAGAATGAAGTTCATCCGCCGTTGGCAGCTCATGCGCTCCACGCGCGACGAAAATATCATGGAGCACTCCCATCAGGTCGCGGTGCTCACCCATGCGCTCGTCTCCATCGAAAACGAGGTATACGGCGGACACGTGGATGCGGGCAAGGCGGTGCTTTACGCGCTCTATCATGAGGTCAGCGAGGTGATGACGGGGGATATGCCTACGCCCGTCAAATATTTCAACGGGCAGCTGCACGGCGAATACGCCAAAGTGGAGCAGCTCGCCGTGGATAAGATCGCTTCCACCCTTCCCGAAGAACTTCGGGGGGCGATCTATCCCTATCTGCAGGCAGACAAATCGTCCGAAGAGTATGTCTTCGTCAAGGCGGCGGATAAACTTTCGGCATATCTCAAGTGCCTGGAAGAGCTGCGTTCGGGCAATACCGAATTTGTGCAGGCGGAAAAGACCATCGGGCAGGCCCTGCGCGAAAAGAAGATGCGCGCGCTCGATTACTTCTTCGAGCACTTCATTCCTGCGTTCTATCTGACGCTGGACGAAATGTGACGGCGCCTTGCGCGTACAAAACAGACGGAAAGGAGAGAGAAAATGGAATTTTCCGACGTGATCCGGAAGCGCTATTCGGTGCGTAAATTTGAACAGCGTCCCGTCGAACAATCGGCGCTGGACGCCGTTCTGCAGGCGGGTCTGCTTGCGCCCACGGCAAAGAATCTGCAGCCGCAGCGCATTCTCGTCATCCGCAGACAGGAGGATCTGGAAAAGCTCGACCGCTGCACCAGGTGCCGCTTCGGCGCGCCCTGTGCGCTGCTCGTGTGCTATGACAGGGACGCCTGCTGGAAGCGTGAACGATATGACGGCAAGCCCAGCGGCGAAACGGATGCCGCCATCGTGACGACGCACATGATGCTTGCGGCGGAAGCGCTGGGGATCGGCACGACATGGGTGATGCACTTCGATCCCGAAGCCGTGCGCCGCGAATTTTCCGTTCCGGAACCTTGCGAGCCCTGTGCGCTGCTCGTCATGGGTTATCCCGCCCCGGACGCGCAGCCTTCCGCCATGCATTTCCAGACGCTGCCCGAAGAGCGGCTCGTCTTTTTTGACCGCTTCCCCGAATAAAACCGCTGCGCTTCTGTTGACAACGGGGGGGGATGGTGTATCATAGAGACGTAAACGAAACAGGGGGGTGGGCATATGAAACGTCGGATCGGATTACTGTTGATCTTGCTGGCGGCGCACACAGCCGGAAGGCAATTAAAAAGCGCCGTACGCGCAGGGCACGGACGGCGCAGGGGCTAGGCATGTCTCAGTTCGATCGTCTGCGGCGACGCCGCGCACAGGGCAAGGCAGAACCCGTCCGCTTCCGCAAATGTAATTTCGGCGGATACGGGGACGCCGTTCAGAAAGAGCAAGCCCTTTTCAAAGCGGAGCGATGGCAGCATGTCCGCAAGCGTTCCGCCGCAGAACTTGACGTACGCTTCCTTTGCCGTCCACAGACGGAAGAAGTCTTCTTTCCGCTCGGCGGGGGAAAGGCGGCGCAGGTATGCCTGCGGCAGCGGCCGCGCGCGCCATTCGGCGTCCAGCCCGATCTCCTCTTCGCAGACGGCTGCAAAGGTGACTCCGCGGCTGTGCGTCAGACTGAAGAAGAGGGGTTCGTCCGCCAGATACGGCTTGCCGTGTTCCCCGCGCAAAAAGCGCGGCGCCCGGATGCCGCAGGATTCACGCAGAACGCGTTCGGCGAACGCGCGCCCCGATATTTGTTCGTCGGTAAAGTAGACGGTCATGGAAAAAGTATATCATAAAGGAAGGAAAATGGCAATGACACGGGCACAGCAGGCAAAAAATTATTTTCTGGAGGGGTACAACTGCTCCCAGTCCGTCGTGCTGGCGTTTGCGGACGTGCTGGACGCGCCGCGGGACGTCCTGCTTGCGGCGGCGCTGCCGCTCGGCGGCGGGATGGGGAGGCTCCGTCAGACGTGCGGCGCGGTCTCGGGCGGCGCAGTCGCTCTGGGACTGCTCTTTCCCGCTTTGAAAAAGGCGGAAATGTATGCGCTCGTGCAGGAGCTTGCACGCAGGTTTTCGGAAAAGAACGGCAGCATCAACTGCGGGGAATTGCTGCGCGGCGCGGGATTGTCTGCGGATACGGCGCCCAATCCCGAGGAGCGCACGCCCGAGTATTACCGCAAGCGGCCCTGTCCGGACCTCATCTGCGATGCGGCGGAGATCGTGGAGGGCATCTGCCGCGCGCACGGAAGACTCTGACGCATGCAAAAAACGGCGCCGCCGCGCAGAAAAGCGAGGCGCCGCCGTTGATTTTTCAGGTTCTGAGCCCGATGCCGATCTTGGTGCAGGGGGCTTCGCCCGACAGCACCGCGGCGATCGTGTATCCGGCGTTGGCGATATACACGGTGGTACCCTGCGCGGCGGCGTCCTTGACGTATTCGAGCTTGGCTCTCGCGCCGTTTGCGCCCGCACGGGAAGCGCCCACGCAGAACGCCTTGTGCCGTTCGATATTCTCCGTCAGTTCATACGCGTCTTTGCCGGAGATGACGCCCACAAGCGTCGAGGGATCGTCCGGATCGAGGTAGATCCCGTTCACGCTCGTAAAGATGACGAGCGAACGCGCATGCACGAGACAGGCGATGCGGGAGGCGGTCTCGTCGTTGTCCACGCATTCGAACACCCGTCTGTTGCCGTGCGAGAGGGCGAGGATCTCCATGCGCCTGTTCTCCTCGGAAGAGACCGCGTCGTTGTAGTTGACGATGGGTACGGCGTTCTGTTCGCGGCACCGCAGAAGCAGCCCCTTGAGGTGCTCGCTCTTTTTTTCGTCGTTGAAGTGGTGGTGCTCCACCAGCACCTGCCGCACCGAGTAGGAGGGGTGCACGAACTGGCGGTACGTCTGCATCAGGATCGCCTGCCCCTGCGCGGCGTAGTCCGTCTTTGCCGTTTCGCCCGTCAGCTCCCTGCCCGTGCGCTGCATGAAGTCCAGCCGTCCGATCTCCGTCGCGCCGCTCGATACCCAGATATAGCCGGGGCGCAGTTCGCGCGAGATGCGCGCCACCCGCGTATAGTCAATGATGCCGTCTTCCCGGTCGATGAGCGCCATCGAGCCGATCTTTCCCACAAGTTCGTAGTCGAACGTCATAAGCGGTCTCCCAAGTCAAACGTGCTTTTATTGTAACATGAAAACGCGCAAATTGCAAATACTTTTCCCATGCGAAAGGTTGCCGCGCTGTTTGCGCTTGTCTGCTGTGCCGCAATGCTTACGGGCTGCAGGAGCGTCTCCGAAATGAGTACGCTCTCCGAACTGTCCCGCCCGTACGTCGGCGAATATGTCTGCGAAAAACTGCTTCTGTCCGGGGAGGACATGCTGCCTGCCTTCGAATGCGTCCGTCTGCAGCTCACTTACGGCGGCGACGCCGTTCTTTTCTGGCGGACGGAAGAGGGCGGCGAAGGGGAATATCTGCTCGGCTACGAAGCCGATCCCGAACGGGGCACGATCACCTTTTTTCCGCCGGCGCGGGGCGCTGCGCCGCGGACGTTCCCCCTTGAAAAAGGAAGCGTCCGCCTCGGGCTCAGCCTGGGCGGACGGTATCTGTATGCGGAATTTTGCGCATAGTCACATGAGCTCGATGCCCTCGCTGCGGCAGTAATCGAGCGTCTTTTCGTCCCAGACGGACACCTGCACTTCGCCGATGTGCGCCTTGTTCAGCAGGAACATGCACAGGCGGGACTGCCCGATGCCGCCGCCCATCGTGAGCGGCAGTTCTCCTTCGGCAAGCGCGCGGTGGAAGGGGAGATTGAGCCGGTCGAGGCACCCGCTCTCCGTGAGCTGGGAAATGAGCGCCGCCTCGTCCACGCGGATGCCCATGGAGGAGAGCTCGAAGGCGCAGCCGAGCGGCGGATACCAGGCGACGATGTCGCCGTTCAGCGTCCAGTCGTCGTAGTCGGGGGAGCGCCCGTCATGGCGGAAGCCGGAGCGCATCTTCCCGCCGATCTGCATGACGAACGCGGAGCCGTGCTCCTGCGTGAACACGCATTCGCGTTCCTTGGGCGAGAGCGCGGGATAGGCGTCTTCGAGTTCCTGCGTCGTCACGAACGTGATGTCTTCGGAAAAATAATTTTCAAGCACCGGATAATCCTTCCGGAGCGTTTCCGCCGCCGCATACAGGGCGGCGTAGATCTTTTTTACGGTGCTTTCCAGATATGCGCGCGTCCTGTCTTCGCGCAGGATGACCGCTTCCCAATCCCATTGATCGACATATACGGAATGCAGCGCGTCCATCTCTTCGTCGCGGCGGATGGCGTTCATGTCGCAGTAAAGTCCGCTGTGCGGTTCGAACCCGTACTTTGCCAGCGCGTACCGCTTCCATTTGGCGAGCGACTGCACGACTTCCGCGCGTGCGCCCGTGCTCTTCAGATCGAAGGAGACGGGGCGTTCCACGCCGTTGAGGTTGTCGTTCAGCCCGCTGCCCGAAGGCACAAAGAGCGGCGCGCTGATGCGCGAGAGGTTGAGCGCTTTTGCAAGCAGCGCTTCGAAGGTGTCCTTGACTTCCTTGATCGCCCGCTCTGTGCGGATGAGGTCGAGTTTTGCCCGATACATAGAGTCCCTCCCGGTGCATATTTTTGTTATTATAGCATGTTTTTGTGAAAAATGCAATTGCCGCAGGGAAAAAATCATAAAAAATGATTGAACGAATGTTTGCCTTTCGGCGCGGCGTGTGTTATACTTGACGCATGGACGCAAGGGAAGTTTCACTCACCGCCGATCAGGCGGAGGCGGCGGCGCTCATTGAAGAGTGGTTCGTTCATCTGAATACGCAGATCTTTGTGCTGTGCGGCTATGCGGGGACGGGCAAGACCTTTCTCGTGGATCATGTCGTGCGGCAGCTGGGGCTGGTCCCGGGCGAGAGTGCCGTCTTCGTGGCGCCCACGGGCAAGGCGGCTTCCGTGCTCATCCGCGCGGGGGTTCCCGCTTCCACCGTCCACAGTCTCATCTATACGCGCGAAGAGGACATCGAGGTGGACGAAAACGGCGAGGTCATCTCCGAACGCTTTCTGCGCTTCGTCAAAAAGGAAAAGATCGATTCCGCCATCCGCCTCATCGTGCTGGACGAAACGAGCATGGTCTCCGACGACGTGCTGCGCGATCTGCTCTCCTACGGCGTCAAGTGCCTGTGCTGCGGCGATCCCGCACAGCTTCCGCCCGTCAAGGGCAGCAATTCCCTGCTCACCATGCCCGTGGTCACGCTCAGGGAGATCGTGCGGCAGGAAAAGGAGAATCCCATCGTGCGGCTTGCGGAAAAGGTGCGCCGCGGGGGAATCCCGCAGTTCGGGAGCGACGGCTGCGTGAGCGTCATACCGCGCCGCGACCTGACGCGGGACCTGCGTGAAAAACTCTTTCTGGAGGCCGACCAGATCATCGTCGGCACGAACCGGACCAGAAACGCCGTCAACCGCGAAACGCGCCTGTTCCGCGGCGTTCCCGAAGGGGCGCTTCTCCCTTGCGACGGTGAAAAACTCGTCTGTACGCTCAACGATTGGAGCAAGACGCTGGACGAAAAGGGGGATTTTCACCTCGTCAACGGCATCATCGGCACCTGCTCGGGCGTCCGCGAACAGTTGGACGGGCTGGGACAGCTCGATTTCACGCCCGACTTTCTGCCCGATACCCTCGAGGGACTTCCCTTCGATGCGGGCATCTTTACAAGCGGGCGGTACTTTCACGGTTACGGCGCCAAGGCGTGCCTGCTCACGAACGGCATTCTCGTGCATGAGGACAACGCCGAAATGCTGCGCCGCTTCAAGGTGCGGCGGGAGGATACCGTCTGCCGCTTTGAATTCGCCTATGCCGTTACCTGTCACAAGGCGCAGGGTTCGGAGTACGACTACGTCGTCGTGCTCGACGAATCGGCGTACTTTGAGGACGGCAAGGAGTGGCTGTACACCGCCGTGACGCGGGCGCGCAAGAAGCTGGTCATCGTGCGGTGAACGCGGAGGTCATGATGAAATTTCCCTATCGCAGGATCGTTGTTCTCGGCAACGGCGGAGCAGGAAAGTCGACGTTCGCCGCAGACATGGGCGGGCGCTTTTCGCTCCCCGTGGTGCATCTCGACCGCCTGTGGTGGCTGCCGTGGTGGGTGACGCGCAGCGAGGAGGCGTTCGACGCGCTCCTTGCCGCGGAGCTTGCAAAACCCGCGTGGGTGATGGACGGCAATTATCACCGCACCCTTTCCGTGCGGCTTGCGGCGGCGGACGCGGCGGTCTTCCTCGACATCCCCGCGCGGCTGTGTCTGGAAGGCGCATATGCGCGTGCAAGGCAGTATGCGGGCAGGAGCCGTCCCGACATGGCGGAGGGCTGCCCCGAGCGCGTGGATGCGGAATTCGAGCAATGGATCCGCGCATATGAACGGGACGTCCGCCCCGCCGTGCTCCGCACGCTCGAAGGGAGCGGGAAACCGTACTTCGTATTTTCGTCGCGCGCGGCGGCATACGATTGGCTGCAAAGTTTTCCCGCGGGATAACGGTTTTTTCTTGACTTTTTCGGATGCAAAAGATATAATTTTTTGGAAACTACCGAAAGGAAAAACCTATGGCATACAGAACGCACAACTGCAACGAACTCAGAGAGGGAGACGCCGGCAAAAAGGTCAGGATCTGCGGCTGGCTGGACTCCAAGCGCGACAAGGGCGGATTGCTCTTTGCCGTCATCCGCGATTTTTACGGCACCACGCAGGTCGTGGCAACGGAGGAGCCCTGCCTCACGCAGCTCCGCGAAATCCCCACCGAATCGACGGTCAGCGTCGAGGGCACCGTCGTGCTGCGCTCGTCGCCCAACGATAAACTCCCCACGGGCAGGATCGAGATCGTCCCGGAGACGGTGGAAGTTCTCGGACGGCGCACCACGCAGGCGCTTCCCTTCGAGGTCTCCCGTTCGACGGAGGCGGGCGAGGACGCGCGCCTGAAATACCGCTTCCTCGATCTGAGGAATCCCGCCGTCAAGGAAAAGATCGTGCTGCGCGCGGCGATCGTGGCGGAACTGCGCAGGCTCATGACGCAGGAGGGCTTTCTGGAGATCTCCACGCCCATCCTGACGAGTTCTTCGCCCGAAGGCGCGCGCGACTACATTGTTCCCAGCCGCCTGTATCCGGGCGAATTCTACGCGCTGCCCCAGGCGCCGCAGCAGTACAAACAGCTGCTGATGTGTTCGGGGTTCGACAAGTACTTTCAGATCGCGCCCTGCTTCCGCGATGAGGACGCCCGCGCCGACCGTTCTCCCGGCGAATTTTATCAGCTGGATATCGAGATGGCGTTCGCCACGCAGGAGGACGTGTTTGCGGTGCTCGAGCGGGTGCTTCCGCCCGTGTTCGCCAAGTTTTCGGGCTGGGAGGCAGACCGGCCTCCCTTCAGGCGCATCGCCTACCGCGACGCGCTGGAGACGTACGGCACGGACAAGCCCGATCTCAGAAATCCTTTGACCGTATGCGATATTTCCGACCTGATGCAGGGCTGCGGCTTCGGCGCCGTGGAGGGGAAGACCGTCAAGGCGATCGCCGTCCGGAACGCGGGCATTGCGAGAAAACAGATCGACAAACTCGCCGAAGAATTCAAAGTGAAGACGGAAGGCGGCGCCATGTTCTGGTTCAAGCTGGACGAAAACGGCGCGCCTGCGGGCGGCATCTCCAAATTCGTCGCCGAACGTGCCGATGCGCTCAAACAGCGGCTGGGCATTGCGGCGGGCTCCTTCGTTGCCGTACTCGCCGAGGACAAGCTCGCGCTTGCGCAAAAGCGCGCGGGCGTGCTCCGCACCATGCTGGGAACGGCGCTCGATCTTCTGGAAAAGAACGTCTACCGTTTCTGCTGGATCGTCGATTTCCCCATGTACGAGATCGGGGAGGAGTCCGGGCAGCTTGAATTCTGCCACAACCCGTTCTCCATGCCGCAGGGCGGCATGAAGGCGCTGGAGGAAAAAGATCCTCTGGACGTACTTGCCTATCAGTACGACATCGTCTGCAACGGCGTGGAACTTTCGTCGGGGGCGGTCAGAAATCACGATCCCGAGATCATGGTCAAGGCGTTCTCGCTCGTAGGGCTGGGCAAAGAGGACGTCGTGAAAAAGTTCCCCGCGCTCTATCATGCCTTTGAGTACGGCGCGCCTCCGCACGCGGGCGTTGCGCCCGGCGTGGACCGCATGGTCATGCTCATTTCGGACACCGTGAACATCCGCGAAGTCATCGCCTTCCCGATGAACGCCAAGGCGCGCGATCTGCTGATGAACGCGCCCTCGCCCGTCGAACAAAAGCAGCTCGACGACGTGCATATCGCCGTCGTGATGCCGGAAAAGAAAAACTGACTTCCAGCGGCGCAAACTGCGCCGCTTTTTCGTGCGGGAAGGGGATCGACGCCGCGCCGCAGGACATTGAGCCATGCGGCGTTAAGTTTTGCTTATAGATTGTATCATGAGCGCAAAATTCCGAATGCGCGCAAAGGTGGGGGCAAACGATTGACTTGCGCCGTAAAAAATCATATAATTGTATCGTGATCGGGGCGCGGGAGCGCCCCGTCGGAATGTGGAATTCAAAACCAAGGAGAGAGATACATGAAGGTTACGGAACTGTTCGGCAGCAACGTCTTCACCGACGAGGTGATGAAGAACTCGCTTCCCAGAGAAGTGTACAAGTCGCTGCGCAAGACCATCGACGAGGGCGAGCCGCTCGATTCGTCCATCGCGGGCGCGGTCGCCAATGCCATGAAGGATTGGGCGGTCTCCAAGGGCGCGACGCATTACACCCATTGGTTCCAGCCGCTCACCAACCTCACGGCGTCCAAACACGACAGTTTCATCGAACCTTCGGGCGATAAGGTCATCATGCAGCTCACGGGCAAGAGCCTGATCGTGGGCGAACCGGACGCCTCCAGCTTCCCTTCGGGCGGCACGCGCATGACGAGCGCGGCACGCGGCTATACCGCATGGGATCCCACTTCCCCCGCCTTCGTCAAGGAAGGGACGCTCTACATTCCCACCGTATTTGTCTCTTACACGGGGGAGACGCTCGATAAAAAGGCGCCTCTCCTCAAATCCATGACCGCGCTCGACGCGCAGGCAAAGCGGCTTTTGAAGCTCTTCGGCATTTCCTGCCGCAAGGTGTCTACGACCGTGGGACCCGAGCAGGAATACTTCCTCATCGACGAGGATGTCTACAATCAGCGCAAGGACCTCATTCTGACGGGGCGCACGCTGTTCGGCGCGGCGCCTTCGCGCGGGCAGGAGCTGGAAGATCACTATTTCGGCGTGCTGAAGACGCGAATCTCCGATTTCATGCGCGATCTGGACGAGACGCTCTGGTCCTACGGCATCTTTGCCAAGACCAAGCACAACGAAGTGGCGCCCGCCCAGCACGAACTTGCGCCCGTCTTTACGACGACCAACGTCGCCGTGGACGACAACCAGCTCACCATGGAGCTGATGAAGAAGGTCGCGCAGAAGCATCACATGGTCTGCCTTCTGCACGAAAAGCCCTTCGAAGGGGTGAACGGTTCGGGCAAACACAACAATTGGTCGCTCTCCACCGATACGGGGCTCAACCTGCTCGACCCGGGCGAGAATCCCGAAAAGAACGCGCTCTTCATGCTCGTGCTTGCCTGCGTGCTCGCGGCGGTGGATTCCTATCAGGGCATTCTGCGCGCTTCCGTCGCTTCGGCGGGGAACGATCACCGTCTGGGCGCGAACGAAGCGCCTCCCGCCATCATCTCGGTCTATCTCGGCGATCAGCTCGGCGCGCTGGTGGACAGCATCGTGCTCGGGCGCGAGTACGTGCCGAAAAAGGCGGTGCCGGGATCGATCGGCGTCCCCGAATCGCCCATCTTCCCCATCGATACGACGGACAGAAACCGCACCTCTCCCTTTGCGTTCACGGGGAACAAATTCGAATTCCGCATGCTCGGCTCGCAGGCGTCCGTCGCCGATCCCAACATTGTGCTCAATACCATCGCTGCGCAGGCATTCGCCGACGCGGTGGAAGCGCTTTCGGGCGCGCAGGACTTCGATGCGGCGTGCGCCAAGTATACGAAGAAGCTCTTAAAAGATCACTACCGCATCATCTTCAATTATAACGGCTACGGTCCTGATTGGGAGCCGGAGGCGGAGAGAAGGGGGCTTCTCAACAACAAGACGACCGCCGACGCCGTGCCCGAATATTTCAAGCACGAAAATATCGACGTGTTCGTGCGGCAGGGTGTGTATACCGAAAAGGAAGTCATCGCCCGCGCGAATATCTCCCTCGAGAACTATATCAAGACCATCAATATCGAGGCGCTGACCATGCTGGAGATGGGCAGGCAGGACATTTATCCCGCCGTCAACGGCTATCTTGCGGAGCTGTGCTCGGTGATCGCCGCCAAGCGCGCCGTTTCCGACAAGCTGGCATGCGGCGCAGACGTCACGCTTGCGGAAAAGCTCTCCACCATGAACGAAGCGTTCGCCGCCGCCATGAAGAAGCTGGAACAGGACCTCTCCGAAATGCCCGCGGGCGAAGGCCCCGCGTCGCAGAAGATGGCGCACGTCGTCGTGCCCGACATGGAAGCGGTGCGCGCGCTGGCGGACAGCATGGAAAAGCTGTGCTCTTCCGATTATTGGCCCTATCCCACATACGGCGAAATTTTGTACAGCATCCGTTAATTGGCTGCAAAATAAGTATTCCGACGCCGTAACAGGCGGAGAAGAGCGCATCGCTTTGCGATGCGTTCTTTGTTTTTGGACGGAAATTCTTGACAAAACATGCAAAATGTCGTATGCTTTTCGCATGGAACAACGGATGAAAGTCAACGTGAAAAAACTCAGCGACGGGGCGCGCCTTCCCGTCTACGGCTCCGCGTTTGCGGCGGGCGCCGACCTGTACGCGTCCGAGGGCGCGGACATTCCCGCAGGGGAAACGGCGTTCGTTCATACGGGTATTGCCGTCGAGCTTCCCGCAGGGACGGTGGGGCTCGTGTATGCGCGCAGCGGACTTGCCTGCAAGCAGGATCTCGCACCCGCCAATAAGGTGGGCGTCATCGACTGCGACTACCGCGGCGAGGTCATGGTCGCCCTGCACAATCACGGGAAGACCGCCCGCCGCGTCGAGGCGGGCGACCGCATCGCGCAGCTTGTCGTCGCGCCCTATATCGCGGCGGAATTTTCCGAAGCGGAGCAGCTTTCGGACACCGTCCGCGGCGCGGGCGGGTTCGGTTCCACGGGGACAAAATAATGCGGATGCGCAGAAAGCGCAATCTGGAGCCGCGCATGGAAGCATGCGCGGCGATCCTTGTTGCGCGCGGAAAACCCTGTAAAAACCTGAAGGAGGCGGCGGAACATTACCGCGCGCCCGTTGATTATTCCGCACTGTTCGGACGCACTGCGCCCGTGGAGCTGGAGGTGGGCTGCGGCAACGGCGCCTTTGTTGCAGAACTTGCAAAGCGCCACCCCGAACGCGACTTTCTGGCAGTGGAAGTGTGCACCAACGTCGTGCTCACCGCCATGGAGCGCGTCATGAAAGAGGGCATTCCCAACGTACGGTTTCTGAATATCGCGGCGGAGATCCTTCCCTGCTATATCCCGGAGGGGAGCATCGGGCGCATCTATCTCAACTTTTCCACGCCTCTGCCCGAAGCGGGCAGGGAAAAACAGCGGCTGACGAGCGACCGCTTCCTTGCCATCTACAAGAAGCTCCTGAAGGCGGGCGGGGAGATCGTGCAAAAGACGGACAGCGCGCCCTTTTTCGACTATTCGCTGCGCAAATTCCGCGAAAACGGCTTTACGGTGAAGGACGTTACGCGCGATCTGCATGCAAGCGAATACGCCGCCGACAATATCGTCACCGAGTACGAGGCGAATTTTTCCGCCAAGGGCGTGCCCATCTGCCGCGCCGTCGCCGTTCTGGACTGAAATGGTCTGCGGCGGGGCATGTGCGCCGCGGGGAAGGAGGATCTGATGCAATCGTTCACATACTATATGCCGACCAAGGTCATCTGCGGGCGGGACTGCGTTCAGGCGCAGGGAGAACAGCTCAAAGCGCTCGGCGCAAGCGCGCTGATCGTCACGGGCAAAAGCTCCGCCCGAAACGGCGCGCTCGCCGACGTGCTTGCCGCGCTGGACAAAAACGGGCAGACGGCGACGGTGTTCGACCGCGTGACGCCCAATCCCACCGTTGCGTGCGTGCGGGAAGGAGAGGCGCTTCTCAAGGCGTCGGGCGCGGATTTTGTCGTTGCAGTCGGCGGCGGTTCGCCCATGGACGCGGCGAAGGCGATCGCGACGCTTGCCGTGCAGGACCGTCCCGACGAGGAGATCTTTGCGGGCGGATACGAGGCGCGCGCGCTGCCCATGGCGCACGTTCCCACCACGGCGGGCACGGGGAGCGAGGTCACGCCCTATGCGATCCTCACCAACGACGCGGGGGAGACCAAGACGAGCATCACTAGCCCCGCCATGTTTCCGCGCCTTGCCTTTCTCGACGGAAAGTATATGGCGCAGCTGCCTGCCGCATCCACGGTGAACACGGCGCTGGACGCCTTTTCGCACGCCGTCGAAGGCATGCTCTCGCGCAATGCGACGCCCCTGTCGGACCTGCTCGCCCGGGAGAGCCTGCGCATCCTCTATCCGCTGCTTCCCGCAGCGGCGGGCGCGCCGACGCCCGAGGAACGGGACGCCCTGCTGTATGCTTCCATGCTCGCGGGCATGACCATCGCGCAGTCGGGTACCACCGCAGTGCACGGCATGGGGTACTACCTCACCTACTTTTACGGGATCGACCACGGGCGCGCGAACGGACTGCTTCTGGGCGGCGCGCTCAGGTTGTGCGAAGCCAAGCGCGTCCCTGCGCTTACGGCCATTCTGACTGCCTGCGGCGATACGTTGGAGGGCGTCTGCGCGACGCTGGACGGGCTGCTGGGCGCGCGGGAGGAGATCCCCGCAGAGCGGCTTGCGGATTTTGCCCGGCGCGCCATGGGCAACAAGAACATCAAAAAATCGGCGTATGAGCCGACGGAAGCGGAAGTGCTTGCGATTTACACGGGCGCGTTTCCCGCACAAAAGTCGTAAAGCGGTTGACAGCTTGCATAAAATCATGTATAATTCGGAAAAACCCCGCATGTCTGCGGGCGTATCAAGGGGAATCTATGTGGCATGAGATCTTGTTCCGCGTGCTGAGCATCATCAACTACGTCGTGCTGATTATCATTGCGATCCCGCTTCTTCTGCAGATCTTTTACGTGCTCTTTTCCTTTGTCAAAAAGAAGACGTGGAAAAAGAGCGACGTCAAGGGACGGGTGGCGTATCTCATTCCCGCACACAATGAAGAGGACGTCATTTTCGAAACGGTAAAGAGCCTTTTGGAAAAGCAGACGTACCCGCGCGAAAAATTCGACGTCTTTGTCGTCGCGCACAACTGTACGGACAGAACGGCGGAGCTTGCCGGACAGGCGGGGGCAAAGGTGCTCGTTCTCGACGATCCCGATCCCGCGCACCGCATGGCGCTCTACCCCATGAAGCACGGCGTCGATCATATCATCGGGCTGGAAGGGGACGCGGCATATGATTTTATCATCCGGATCGACGCAGACAATCACGTCAATCCCGAATTCACTTCGCTCATGAACGACGCCTTTCAGGCGGGCGTGGAATTTGCCCGTTCCTACGAAGGAGCGCTCAACGGAACGCAGAACTTTTATACCAAGGCGTGCGCGCTCTTTTATGCCTTCGATTCCCGTTTCGGCAGCCGCGTACGGGAGCGTCTGGGCATTGCCGCGCATATCAACGGATCGGGTTCCATGATGAGCGTGAAGATGCTCAAAGAATGTGGCGGCTATGACTGCAAGACCATTACGGAAGATGCGGAATTCAATTTCAACCGCATGCTGGAGGGGAAGAAGGGGCACTTTGTTGAGGACGCGGTCGCCTATGAGGACATGCCCTCCTCGTTCCGTGTGACGCTCAGCCGCAACAAGCGCATCGGTTCGGGCAGCATGGAACTGCTGAAGGGGCAACTGCTGAAGATGTTCGGAAAGTTTTTCACGACGGGCAATTTTTCCTATCTGGAAATGTTTCTGACGTATATCTTCAACTTCCTCGCCATCCTCATCTCCGTCTGGGTGCCGCTGTATTACGTCTATCATTTCACTTATACCGCGCTCGTCGCCAACGGCACGATCGCCGTCACGTGGATGTCGGTCAACTATTATTCGGATATGCTGTGGACGACGCTGTGGTGCGCGGTCGGCATCATCGGCGGACTCTTTGTTCTGTTCGGGTTCGGACAGGCCGCCATTCTCGCGATCGTCGACTATCGGAAACTCGGGGCAAAGCGTTGGCGCGAGCTGATTTCCGCCGTCCTGCTGTTTCCTGCGTTTCTGGTGCTCTATGCGGTGACGCTGTGCATCGGCGCCATGTCCAAACCGGACGAATGGGGCAAGACCACCCGCAACGTGCCGCCTCCGCAGGCGGAAGAAGGAGACTGACGCAATCGCTATGGAATTTTCGGTCACGGTAGAACATCTCTCAAAATCGTACGGCGACGTAAAGGCGGTGAACGATATTTCCTTTACCGTCAAAAAGGGATCGCTGTTTGCCTTTCTCGGCGTGAACGGCGCGGGCAAGAGCACAACCATCAACATCATCTGCTCCATTTTAAAAAAGGACGCGGGCAAGGTGACGGTGTGCGGGCACGACCTGGATACGCAGACCGACTTCATCAAAAAGGAGATCGGCATCGTCTTTCAGTCGAGCGTTTTGGACAAGCAGCTCACGGTGTGGGAAAATCTCGACGTGCGCGCATCCTTTTACGGGCTGTCGCATGCCGAAAAAAAGCGCAACGTGGACGAGATCATTGAACTTCTTTCGTTGCAGCCCATTTTAAAGCGTCCCGTCGGCAATCTTTCGGGCGGACAGCAGCGCAGGGTGGACATCGCGCGCGCCATGGTACACCGTCCGCGGCTTCTGATGCTGGACGAACCTTCCACGGGGCTGGATCCAAAGACGCGTCTTACCGTGTGGTCGCTCATCGACAATATCCGCTCGGAGACGGGCATGACCGTGTTCCTCACCACGCACTATCTGGAGGAGGCGGAAAAGGCGGGCTATGTCGTGATCATGGACAAGGGCTCCATCATTGCGGAGGGTACGCCCAACGAACTCAAAAACCGCTATTCGTACGACAGCCTGCTCTCCTATATGAAGCGCAGCGAAGCGTTTGAAACGGGGCTCATGCGCGGGGAATACGCGTTTGTCTACGATCCCGTGAAAAAGGCATACCGCATCAAGGTGGAAGACAGCGACGCGGCAAAGCGTCTCATGCAGGAATTCGACGAATATACCAAGGACGTGGAGATCATCAAGGGAACGATGGACGATGTGTTCCTGAACGTGACGGGACGCAATATTGTACAGACGGGGGAGGAGCGCGATGCAAAGTAAGGGAAAGAGCAATGTTTCGGTATTCTTCCAGCTCACGCGCCGTCATCTGCTCGTCTTTTTCAAGAATAAGATCCGGCTGATGTACACGCTGCTGGTGCCCGTCATCATCTTTGCCGTGTATATCTTCTTTTTGCGCACACTCGAGCTATCCACGGTGGACAGCGTATTAAACGATAACGATATTCCCAAGAGCGAACAGTTGATGCAGTACATTGAGACACTCATTGATTCATGGATGCTTTCGGGTATCGCGGCGCTCTCGTCCATCACGGTGTCGCTGCAGACCAACAACGTGTTCGTGGAGGATAAACAGAACGGCGTCAACCGCGATTTCGCTTCGGCTCCCATCCGCAGGGGCGCGCTCATCGGCAGCTACGTCGTGTTCAACTTCCTCGTCACGCTGCTCGTGTGCATCGTCTATCTCATCATCTGCTTCGTGTACCTTGCGTGCATGCAGGAATTTTTTCTGAATCTTACGGACTTTCTGACCATCTTCGGCATCATGTTGTACACGACGATCTCCTCCACGCTGATGACGGTGTTCATCTGTTCGTTCATCAAGACGGAGGGGACGATGGCAAGCCTTGTCGCCGTGTTTTCGACGGCGGTGGGCTTTTTGATCGGCGCGTACATGCCGCTCGGCATGCTGCCTCCCTGGGTACAGACCGTATGCGCGTTTATCCCCGGAACGTATTCCTGCGCGCTTCTGCGGTATTCGTTTATGGCGACGCCGATCGCTGAACTTGAGCACTATGTTGTGGATGTCATGCAGTATGCGGGCGGACAGGAAATGATTGCAACGTTGACAAATAATTTCGGCTATAATCTGGAATTTCTGAATGTCACGGTCGCACCGCCCTATCAGATGCTTGCGCTTACGGTGTTCAATCTGGTGTTCCTTGCGCTGAATATCTTTTCGGGCAAAAAACTTGCCGACGTGCTCGGCGTCGGCAAAAAGAAGCACAAAAAGCGCGCGCAGCTTGCGGCACAGACCGCCGTGCAGCAATCCGAAACGGACAGCGGAACAATTGCGCCCGACGAAAGAAAAAAAGAATGATCGATATGTTGACGCGCCCCGCCGGTATTGCCGGCGGGGCGCGCTGTATGACGGCGCGCCATTGGCGCGCTTTTTTCTCCGCCGTTATTCGTCTGCGGCGGAACGTTCCTGCGCAAACAGGATTCTGATCATTTCCGAAACGTAGCGCACGGGCACAAGTTGGATCTTGTTTTTAAATTTTTCGCACGCCTTGACGTTTTTTTCGGGAAGGAGGACGCGCTTAAAGCCCATTTTCAGGCATTCGTTTACGCGTTTATCGGCAAAATTTACGCCGCGCACTTCGCCCGTCAGTCCCACTTCGCCGAACACCGCCGTGTATTTTCCGACGGGGATCATCTTTTCCGCACTTGCCAGCGCGGCGCACACGGCAAGGTCCGCGCTCGGCTCGTTCAGGCGGATTCCGCCCATTGCGTTGAGGTAGACGTCCTGCGTGCCGAGGGGGAGTCCGCACCGCTTTTCCAGTACGGCAATGAGCACCACAAGGCGGTTGAAATCCACCCCCAGGGACATGCGGCGGGGGAGCCCGTACGCCGTCTTGCACATGAGCGTCTGGATCTCCACCATCATGCACCGGTTGCCCGTTTCGCTCGGGGTGACGACGGCGCCCGCCGCTTCGCCGCGGCTGTCCGACAGAAAGAGCGAGGAGTAGTCCGAAAGCCCGAAGATGCCATCGCCCGTCATCTCGAACACGCCCACTTCCTGCACCGAACCGAAGCGATTTTTGACGGCACGCAGGATCTTGAAATTCTCCGTCCGTTCGCCCTCGAAGTAGAGGACCGCGTCCATGATATGTTCAAGGACCTTGGGACCGGCAAGCGTGCCTTCCTTGGTGACGTGCCCCACAATGAAAAATGTGATGCCGCGCGATTTGGCGATGCGCATGAGCCGCGCGGCGCATTCGCGCACCTGTCCCACGCTGCCCGCCGCCGAAGTGAGTGCGTCGGTATAGATCGCCTGAATGGAGTCCACCACCACGTATTCCGCATCGAGAATGGCTTCCTCGGCATTTTCCAGATTGGTCTCGTTGAGCAGCATCAAGGTATCCGCATTTATCTTCAGCCGTTCGCAGCGGAGTTTGACCTGCGAACAGCTCTCCTCTGCGGACAGGTAGAGCACCTTGTGCTCTTTGGAAAGATGTGCAGCGACCTGCGTCAGAAGCGTGGATTTTCCCACGCCCGGATCGCCGCCCACCAGCACGAGCGAACCGCGCACGATGCCGCCGCCCAGCACGACGTCAAGTTCGGCGATCCCGGAGGAGACGCGCTCATATCGTTCGAATTTTACCTGCGAGAGGGGAAGGGCGCGCGTACCCGCGCGCAGAGGACTCTGCTTCTTGGAAACCGGCGCGGGGGCTGCGGGTTCTTCCGCAAGCGTATTGAATTTGCCGCATCCGGGGCATTTCCCCAGCCATTTGGGCGAGACGTATCCGCACTCCGCGCATACAAATTGTGTCGTTGTTTTCGGCATGTAAACTCCTGTTTTGAATCAGATAACAATATTGTGCCGCAATTTGCCGCTTGCATGGCATATATAGGAAAACAAGCTGCCGCATATCGTCGGCTGTTGTGAAAAGTGAGGCGGGGCTCGGCAAAGAGGATCACGCTTTTTTCAACAAGACCGTTGCAAAGCAGGTGATTCCTTTTCCTTCGCCGACGTAGCCGAGTTTTTCGTTGGTGCCTGCGGCGATCCCGACGGCGTTTTCGGGAAGGTCCAGCGCGTTTGCAAGGCTGCGCTTCATGTCTTCGATATAGGGCGCAAGCCGGGGGCGTTCCGCGACGACGGAGAGACTGACGTTTCCGGGGCGCAGCCCCTGCTCCCGCAGCATTGCGGCGACTTCGGAAAGCAGCGCCATGCTGTCCGCTCCCGCAAAACGATCGTCCGAGTCTGGGAAATAGTGCCCGATGTCGCGAAGTCCCGCGGCAGACAGCATCGCGTCCATCAGCGCGTGTACGGCGACGTCGCCGTCCGAGTGCGCTTTCAGCCCGTGTGCGGAGGGGATCTTCACGCCGCACAGCACGATATGATCGCCGCCTTCCGCAAAGGCATGCGTATCCACGCCCGTTCCGGCGCGTTCGGCGGGGAAAAAGTCCTCTGGATAGGTGAGTTTTCTGTTGTTTCTGTCACCGTGGAACAGGCGGGGCGCCTCCGCGTAGGCCGCGTATACGCCGCTTTCGTCGGTGAAGACGCTCCCGTCGGCGCGGGCGCGCTCATATGCGCCCAGAAGTTTGTTGCGGTAAAAGCCCTGCGGCGTCTGCAGGGCGGCAAATTTTTCGCGCGGGGGAACGTTCAGAATGTTGCCGTCCAGCGTCTCCGCAACGGTGTCCGAAAGGGGAAGCGCGCAAACGCCGCTCCCGTATTTCAGGACGCAGGAAATGCATTCCCGTATGACCGTCTGCGTGACAAAAGGACGCGCGGCGTCATGAACGAGCACGATCTCTCCGCGCGCTTCTCTCAAGGCGTTGTACACGCTTTCGCTCCGCGTGGTCCCGCCGATGACGGTGCGCGCGTTCGGAAAGGGCGCGAGCAGCACCCGGATGCGCGCTTCATCCTCTTCGCGGCAGGCAACGAGCACTTCGTCCGCCAGGGGGCAGAATGCGGACAGCGAATAGCTCAGAACGGGCATGCCGTTCAGTTCCCGCAGTACCTTGTTTTCGGCAAAGCCCGCGCGCTCGCCTTTCCCTGCGGCGCAGAGAATGACGCTGATCATGCGATCACCTCGTACAGGGACGCGGCGTCATCCTTTTTGACCGTCTCCCGCAGCTCCAGGACGCGGAATTTCAGAACGCCGGAGGAAAACTGCAGTTCCACCACGTCGCCGACCTTGACGCGGTAGGCGGGCTTTACTTCCCTTCCGTTGACGGAGATTTTTCCCGCGGCGGCGGCTTCCTGCGCCACCGTGCGCCGTTTCAAGATCCTGGAAACTTTTAAAAATTTGTCGATTCTCATCTTTTTTGCACGAATCCCGAAAAAAATAAAAAATTTTTGGCAAAAGCGTTTGACATCTTTTCGCGCGTGGTCTATAATAACATACTGTATCACTATGCTCAGAATGCGTTTTTGCGCCTTTTTGCACGGATCGTGTGCGGTTTTTGAGGCGGCATTCTTCCCCGCAATTTCTCTTATTATAGCGCAATTCGGCGCGGTTGTAAAGGGGAGAGGGCATTTTTTCCCAACGGACAATTCGATTTTTATCGATGAAAAGATATACTCGGTAGATCGTATGAAAATAACACGAAAAAGGAGTATATTGCCGAGATGAACTTACCCATTCAAAAGTACGGGAAGACGGAGCGGCGCAAGTTCGGGAAGATCAACGAAGTCATCGATATTCCCAACCTCGTCGAGATCCAGAAGGAGAGCTACGATTCCTTCGTGCAGGAGGGCATCTCCGAGATCTTCGAGGATTTTTCGCCGATCACGGACTTTTCCGACCACTTCGAACTCCACTTTTTAGGGCATGAGTTCGGGGACACCCCCAAGTATGACGAAAAGGAGTGCCGCAACCGCGACGCGACGTATGCGCTTCCGCTGCGCGTGAAGGTGCGCCTCGTCAACAAGGTGAAGGACGAGATCATCGATTCCACCGTCTTCATGGGCGATTTCCCGCTCATGACGGAGAACGGTTCCTTCATCATCAACGGCGCGGAACGCGTCATCGTCTCGCAGCTCGTGCGTTCGCCCGGCGTCAACAACGTCGCCGAGACGGACAAGACGGGCAAGAAGATCTACGAGACGACGGTCATCCCCAACCGCGGGGCATGGCTGGAATTCAAGCAGGATCCGCAGGGCGTGCTTTGGGTAAGCGTGGACAGGAAGCGCAAGCTGACCGCCACGGTGCTTTTGCGCGCGCTCGGCTACGGCTCCAACCGCGCGCTCGAAGAGCTGTTCGGCGGGGACAAGATGATCGCCGCCACCATCGAGCGCGACGAAAAGGAGACGCCGCCCATTCGCACGGAGTCGGACGGGCTCATCGCGCTCTACCGCCGCCTTCGCCCCGGCGAAGTTCCCACCGAGGATTCGGTGCGCCAGCACCTCAACAACCTCTTCTTCGATCCGCGCCGCTATGACGTGGTCAAGGTGGGGCGGTATAAGTTCAACAAAAAGCTCAACCTTGCCTACCGTCTGCCCGGTCAGCGCGTGGCGGACGACGTGTTCCACCCCGAGACGGGCGAGCTGCTCGCTTCCAAGGGCGAGCGCGTGACGGAAGAGCAGGCGCGCGCCATTCAGAACGCGGGCATCGGCTCCATCGACGTGCTCGTCAACGATCCCGTGGACGGCGAGATCCGCCACAGGATCATCTCCAACAACGTCGTCGATTTTGCCGCGGTGTCCGACAAGGATCCCAAGGCGTTCGGGCTTCTCAAGACCATTTATTATCCCAACTTCAAGTTCAGCCGCGAGATCGCCGAAGCCTGCAAGACGATGAGCGTGGAGGAGGTCGCCGAGAAGTATCTCGACGAGATCAACGCCGTCTATTACACGCATGAGACCGCGCCCGAGGCGGACGAGAAGCAGGAAGAAAAGAAAAACCGCGAAAAGCGCAGGGACAACCGTCTCAAGTTCGTCACGGCGTGCAAGCTCTTCCATGAACTGCTCGCCCGCGACGACAGCGAAAAGACCGCGCAGGTGGACCTCGAAGCGGAGACGCGCGTCATGGGCGTATCGCCCGCGGAAAAGAAGCTCGTCAAGCCGCTCGTGGAAAAACTCAACCACAAGTGCATCACGGTGGACGATATCGTCGCCGCCGTTTCGACCAACCTCGACCTGCAGTACGGGATCGGGACCATCGACGAGATCGACCACCTCGGCAACCGCCGCGTGCGTTCGGTGGGCGAACTGCTGCAGAATCAGCTCCGCATCGGCATGTCCCGTCTGGAGCGTCTGATCAAGGAGCGCATGGCGACGGCGGATCCCATGGAAGTCACGCCCTCCTCCCTCATCAACGTACGTCCCATTTCGGCGGTCATCCGCGAGTTCTTCGGCTCTTCCCAGCTCTCGCAGTTCATGGATCAGACCAACCCGATCGCAGAACTCACGCACAAGCGCAAGCTCTCCGCGCTCGGTCCCGGCGGTCTCAACCGCGACCGCGCGACCTTCGAAGTGCGCGACGTGCACCACTCGCACTACGGACGTATGTGCCCGATCGAGACGCCCGAAGGTCAGAACATCGGTCTTATTTCCTCGCTCGCGACCTTTGCGAAGGTCAACGAGTTCGGCTTCATCATGGCGCCTTACCGCAAGGTGGACAAGGAGACGGGCGTGGTCACCGATCACGTCGATTATCTGACGGCGGACGAAGAGGACCGTTACGTCGTCGCACAGGCGAACGAACCGCTGGACGAAGAAGGACACTTCGTGAACGCGCGCGTCGGCTGCCGCCACAGGGAACTCATCACCGAGATGCCGCGCGAGAGCATCGACTACATGGACGTAAGCCCCAAGCAGCTCGTCTCGGTCGCGACCGCGCTCATTCCCTTCCTGGAAAACGACGATACCAACCGCGCCCTCATGGGCTCGAACATGCAGCGGCAGGCGGTGCCGCTCCTCAAGACGGAGCCTGCCATCGTCGCCACGGGCATCGAGGAAGCCATCGCCCGCGATTCGGGCGTCATGGTGCGCGCACGGGAAGCGGGCGTCGCCGTCGGCGTCTCGTCCGACCTCATCAAGATCCGCGAGGACAGCGGCTTCATCGCGGAATATCCCCTGAAAAAGTTCGAACGCTCCAACCAGGGCACCTGTCTCAATCAGCGTCCCATCATTTCGACGGGCGACAGAGTCGCCAAGGGCGAAGTCATTGCGGACGGTCCTTCTACCAACAACGGCGAGCTTGCGCTCGGCAAGAACATCCTCGTCGGCTTCATGGAGTGGGAAGGGTATAACTACGAGGACGCGATCCTCATTTCCGAAAAGCTTGTGCAGGACGACGTGTTCACCTCCATCCATATCGAGGAGCACGAGACGGAGGCGCGCGACACCAAACTCGGCGAAGAGGAGATCACGCGCGACATCCCCAACGTCGGCGACGACGCTCTGAAAGACCTCGACGAAGACGGCATCGTGCGCATCGGCGCGGAGGTCGGTTCCAACGATATTCTCGTCGGCAAAGTCACGCCCAAGGGAGAGACCGAGCTGACGCCCGAAGAGCGCCTTCTGCGCGCCATCTTCGGCGAAAAGTCGCGCGAAGTACGCGATACGTCGCTGCGCGTTCCGCACGGCGAGGGCGGTATCGTCGTGGACGTCAAGATCTTCACGCGCGAGAACAAGGACGAACTTTCGCCCGGCGTCAACAAGCTGGTGCGCGTGTATATCGCCCAGAAGCGCAAGATCCAGGTCGGCGACAAGATGGCGGGACGCCACGGAAACAAGGGCGTCATTTCCCGTGTGCTGCCGCAGAGCGACATGCCCTTCCTTCCCGACGGCACGCCGCTGCAGATCCTGCTCAACCCTCTGGGCGTCCCTTCCCGAATGAACATCGGACAGGTGCTCGAAGTGCACCTGGGTTACGTCTGCCGCCAGCTCGGCTGGAAGATCGCCACGCCCGTCTTCGACGGCGCGACGGAGAAGGACATCGAGCAGCTCTTTGCGGAGAACAATCTGTTCAATCCCGAAGGCAAGGTGGACGGCAAGTTCCAGGTGTTCGACGGCAGAACGGGCGAACCGTTTGAAAACCGCGTCACCATCGGCATCATGTACATGATCAAGCTCATCCACCTCGTGGACGACAAGATCCATGCCCGCTCCATCGGTCCCTATTCGATGGTCACGCAGCAGCCGCTCGGCGGCAAGGCGCAGTTCGGCGGACAGCGTTTCGGCGAAATGGAGGTCTGGGCGCTCGAGGCTTACGGCGCGGCGCATATCCTGCAGGAGATCCTGACCGTCAAGTCGGACGACATTGTGGGACGCGTCAAGACGTACGAGAGCATCGTCAAGGGCAACAACATTTCCGAGCCCGGCATTCCCGAAGCGTTCAAGGTGCTGCTCAAGGAGCTGCAGTCGCTTGCGCTTGACGTGAAGGTGCTCACCGAAAATAACGAAGAACTCATCATCCGTGAATTTGACGACGAGGACGACCGCGATCTCCGCCGCGACGAACGGCGCGATCTGGAGCAGGATTTCGACTTCGGGCTTCCCGACGAGGAGGAAGCGGAGGACGAGAACATCGGCTCCATCTTCGACGAAGCGGGCGACGACGAAGATTTCGTCTCGGACGATCTGTTCGGCCCGGGCGAAGAAGAGGACGACATGTCCGACGTGGACGAGGACTTCTCCTTCGGCGATCTGTTCGGCGACGAGGACGAGGAAGAGGACAAGGACGACGGCAAGAGCGCGTCCGATCTCTTCGGCGACGACGGCGACGACGAGTAAAGGGAGGATACCATGTACGAGTTAAACGATTTCAATTCCATTCAGATCAGCATTGCTTCTCCCGAAAAAATCAGGGAATGGTCGTACGGCGAAGTCACCAAGCCCGAGACCATCAACTACCGCACCCAGAAGCCCGAGCGGGACGGACTCTTCTGCGAGAAGATCTTCGGTCCCACCAAGGACTGGGAGTGCCACTGCGGCAAATATAAGCGTATCCGCTATAAGGGCATCGTCTGTGAAAAGTGCGGCGTGGAAGTCACGCGCGCCAAGGTGCGCCGCGAGCGCATGGGGCATATCGAACTTGCCGCGCCCGTCTCGCACATCTGGTATTTCCGCGGCGTGCCCAGCAAGATCGGGCTCCTGCTGGACATGGGCCCCAAGGCGCTCGAGCAGGTCATCTATTTCGCGGCATATACCGTGCTGGACGCCGGATTCCTCAACAAGATCACCGTGCTGCTGCATGACGGCGCGTTCGATGCGTTCGGCGGCAAGGATTATGCGGCGATCGTCGGTCTCGGCGAAGTGAAGGAAGTCAGGGTGTTCTCGGGCGACGACGCCAGGGCGGAAGCCAAGGCGGCGTATGCCGAGGCGCTCAAGGGCGAGCTCGCGGCGGAGGAAGCGCTTCTGACCGCGGCGCGCGAACTCAACGATCTGAACGACGTTTCGCCCACGGCGGCGAAGACGGCGGACGAGATGAAGGCGCTGCTGAACAAGATGAACGGCGGCGCGGTCGCCGAACTCTGGACGCTCAAAGAGCGCTCCTCCGAGAGCGGAAAATCGTACGTCCTTCTGAAGCGCCGCGCAAAGCTCATGAAGAGCTGCTCCGTCTCCGATCCCGAGACCAAGGCGCAGATCATGGAGCTCGAAAACGAGAGCATCACCTACAAGCAGGTCGTCAACGACAGGAAGGTGCGCGAGCTGGAGGAAGTCATCGGCGAGCCTTCCGTGACGGGGCTGAAAGTCGGCATGGGCGCGGAGGCGATCCGCGAACTGCTGATGGCGGTCGATCTCGAAAAGGAGAGCGCGCTCGCCAAGGAGATCATCGACAGCAACGCGACGGGACCCAAGCGCGTCAAGGCGATCAAGCGCATCGAGATCATCGAGGCGTTCCGCAAGAGCGGCAACAAGCCCGAGTGGATGATCCTCACGGTGCTGCCCGTCATCCCGCCCGATCTCAGGCCCATGGTGCAGCTGGACGGCGGAAGGTTTGCTTCCTCCGACCTCAACGACCTGTACCGCCGCGTCATCAACCGCAACAACCGCTTAAAGCGCATGATCGAGCTGAGCGCGCCCGAAATGATCGTCAAGAACGAAAAGCGCATGCTGCAGGAGGCGGTGGACGCCCTGATCGACAACGGCAGGCGCGGCAAGCCGCTTTCGGGGCCCTCCAACCGCGAACTCAAGTCCCTGTCCGGGCTGCTGCGCGGCAAGCAGGGCAGATTCCGTCAGAACCTGCTCGGCAAGCGCGTGGACTACTCCGGACGTTCGGTCATCGTCGTCGGTCCCGAACTCAAGATCTATCAGTGCGGCCTGCCCAAGGAAATGGCGATCGAACTCTTCAAGCCCTTCGTCATGAAGCGGCTCGTCGAGACGGGCAAATGCCACAATATCAAGAGCGCGAAGCGCACGGTGGAAAAGGGGAAGGACTTCGTCTGGGACGTCCTCGAAGAGGTCATCAAAGAGCATCCCGTGCTTCTCAACCGCGCGCCCACGCTGCACCGCCTGTCCATTCAGGCGTTTGAGCCCATCCTTATCGAGGGCAGGGCGATCAAGATCAGCCCGCTCGTCTGCGGTCCCTTCAACGCCGACTTCGACGGCGACCAGATGGCTGTCCATCTGCCGCTCTCCATCGAGGCGCAGGCGGAAGCAAGATTTCTGATGCTCTCCGCGAACAATATCTTAAAGCTCGCGGACGGCAAGTCGGTCATGAGCCCCACGCAGGACATGATCATCGGCGCGTACTATCTGACCATCCTCAGAAGGGAGGAGGGCAAGAAGTACGACGAACAGGGCAGACCGGACGAAAACGGCGAGGAGTATATCCCGCCCGTGTACGCGTCCTTCGACGAAGCGCTCATGAGCTATCAGCTCAAGGACGTGCACTGCGAGGACGAGATCTACGTCCGCCGCACGGTGGAGCTGCCCGAAGGCAAGTTCGATTCTCTCGAGCTTCCCTATGAGCGTACGTTTGACCGCGACGCGATCGTCCCCAACAACGGGCTGCGCGGGCACGTCTTCGTCACCCGCAATGAGGAGACGGGGCGCATGACCGTGACGGGCACCCTCAAGACGACGGTCGGGCGCATCATCTACAACGACAACATGCCGCAGGATCTCGGCTTTGTCAAGCGCGAGAATCCCGAGGACTATCTGAAGCTGGAGCTCTCCACCGAATTTATCGGCGGGGCAAAGGCGATCGGCAAAAAGCACCTTTCGCGCATCGTCGAAGCGTGCTTCAAGACGGGCTATGCGCCCAAGGCGGCGGCGGTGCTCGACGCCATCAAGGAGCGCGGCTATAAGTATTCCACGATCGCGGCGCTTACGACGTCCGTCTTCGACATGAAGATCCCCGAACAGAAGGACGAGATCGTTGAACGGGCGGAAGAGCAGGTCGCGGGCATCGCCAAGAAGTATGCGCGCGGACTTCTGCGCGACGAGGAGCGCTATAACGCGGTCATCAAGGTCTGGGACGACGCGACGGACGAAGTCGCGAAGCTCCTGAAAGAGCAGGGCGCCGCCGACAAGTTCAATCCCATCTGGATGATGGCGGATTCGGGCGCGCGCGGTTCCATCGACCAGATCAAGCAGCTTTCGGGCATGCGCGGACTCATGGTCAACCCGCAGGGCAAGAAGATCGAGGTCCCCGTCAAGTCGTGCTTCAGAAACGGCCTTTCCGTTCTCGAATACTTCATCTCTTCGCACGGCGGACGCAAGGGCCTTGCGGATACGGCGCTCAAGACGGCGGACTCCGGTTATCTGACGCGCCGTCTGGTGGACGTCTCGCAGGACGTCATCGTGCGCGAAGAGGACTGCTGTGCGGGCAGAAAGCCCCATCCCACCTTCGTCAAGGCGATCACGAACGCTTCGGGCGACGTCATCGAGTCGCTGGAAGACCGCCTGACCGGCAGATTCGCCGCGGAGGATATTCTCTCCGACGACGGCGAAGTGCTCGTCAAGTGCAACGAGATGATCGGCGAGGGCATGGCAAAGAGGGTCGCTTCCCTCAAGCGCTATGAGGAGAGCGGCGTTCCCATCCGCTCCATCTTCAACTGCACCACGCGTTACGGCGTGTGCGCCAAGTGCTACGGCAAGGATATGGCGACCACGCTTCCCATCAAGGTGGGCGAAGCGGTCGGCGTCATCGCGGCGCAGTCCATCGGCGAGCCCGGTACCCAGCTTACGATGCGTACCTTCCACACGGGCGGTATCGCGGCGACGGGCGACATTACGCAAGGTCTTCCCCGTGTCGAAGAACTCTTCGAGGCGAGAAAACCCAAGGGCGTTGCGACGATCTGCGAATTCAAGGGCGTTGCGTCTGTGGACGACAAGGACAACAACCTCAAGCACGTCGTCATCACGGACGAAGCCACGGGCGAACGTCTCAAGGATTACGAACTTCCTTTCAATGCGGAACTGCTCGTAAAATCCGGCGATCACGTTGTGCCCGGCACACAGCTCAACGCCGGCTCGGTCAACCCGCAGGACATCATCCGCGTCGAGGGCGTCAAGGGCGTGCAGGACTACATTCTGCACGAAGTCCAGTCCGTCTACCGTTCGCAGGGCGTTGACATCAACGATAAGCACGTCGAGATCATCGTCCGTCAGATGATCCGCAAAGTCCGCGTCGAAAATGCGGGCACGACCGATCTTTTGCCCGGTCAGTTCGTCGATATGTTTACGTTCGAAGAGCAGAACGAAAAGACCATTCAGGCGGGCGGCATTCCCGCAACGGCAAAGCGCGTGCTGCTCGGTATCACCAAGGCGGCGCTCGCAACCGATTCCTTCCTGTCGGCGGCGTCCTTCCAGGAGACCTCGCGCGTGCTCACCGAGGCTGCGATCTGCACCAAGCGCGATCCGCTCATCGGTCTCAAGGAGAACGTCATCATCGGCAAGCTCATTCCTGCCGGCACGGGCATGAAGGATTACAAGAACGTCTCCGTGCAGTCCACGGGCGGCTATCGCGACATGTTCGCTTCCGCTTCCGACGAAACGACTTCCGGCTGACAAAAACGTATATAACAACTCCCGCACCGATCGGTGCGGGAGTTTTTTATGAGCACTTTTGATGTCCGTCACATGTACCGTGTGATTTCGTTGAATGCGGATTGATTCTTGCCTATGAATGTCGTAAAATGTATTCTGCATCGATTTGTAGCGGCTGTTGTTAGAGGCAGACCGTGTTACTGTGGGACAGATATTTCGTTTCGGTATCGTGGAATTTTTTGTGGTCGGGCGTTTTTTTCATGCGGAAAAAAATTTTTTCGGAAATTTTGCAGAAACTCCAACAAAAGCGCCTGTTCGTGCGTTGAATAGGTGAAACGGTCGCAAAGACCGGAAAAAGGAGGAACCTGATATGAAAAAATTATTTGCAGTTGCGGCGGCGGTATTGGCGGGGACGGCGCTCTTTGCGTTTGCGGGATGCGACCGCGGGACGGAAGGCGGGCTTGCAGGGCTTGACGGCGGATTCGGCGGCGGCGCGGGAACGCAGGCGGAGGAGGGCGCGCAGAGTGCCTATGCGCTGGGGGCGGTCACCACGGCGGGGCTGCTTGCCGGCGGTTCGGGCGCGGTGCGCAGCGTTTCCCTTGCGGCGCAGACGGAAGAGGGAGCACTCAGGGAGGAAGTTGCGGACTTCAACGAATATTTCCGCATCCTCGACAGCTTCCTCGACGAGGACGCCTTCCGGACGGAAGTGACGGAAAACAGCGATGCGTCCTATCCGTTTGATTACAAACTCACCGTTACGGGGAAGAATCCGGACGGCAGCGAAGTTTCGCACACCATGTATTACAGCGAGACGCAGACGCATTCGCGCGAGGAATCGGACGACGGCGAACATGAGACGACCGTGGCGTATTCGCTGACGGGCGTGCTGGAGATGAACGGCGTCGCCTATGAGATGACGGGCGCGCGGATGTCGCAGACGGAGACGGAGGACGGCGAGCAGGAGACGAGCGAATCGCTCTGGATCAGGGCGACGGATCCCGCGGATGCCTCCAATTATGTCCGCATGGACGTCGAGGAAGAGAGCGAACAGGAGGGCGGCGAGAGCGAATCCGAACGCGAATATGTGTACAGCGTATACAGCGGCGGAAGGCTTGCCGAGCGCACGAGCGTCAGCTTTGAAAAGGAAAATGAGCACGGGGAAGCGGAAACGGAGTACGAGCTGTCCATTCTCAAGGACGGCGTGCGCAGCCGCTTTGAAGTAGAGCGCGCCGAACGCGTGAACGGTGCGGTCTCCATCGGGGTGAAGTATGATACGGCGGAAGGCAAGGGCAGGTTCGTGATCACGCAGACGGCGGACGGACACTACCGCTATACCTTTGACGACGGCAGATACTTCGATTTTGACGACTGAACCGCGTTCCGCCGCGCCGCACGGGCTGCGGCGCGGCGGAACGCACATCTTGACATATGCGCAGCAATCTGTTACAATCAGACGACCACCACGGGAGGAAACGGCTGTGTCGCTTGACGAGGCGCTCGGAAAACTTGCGGCGGGAGATCAGACCGCATTTGACGAGATCTACAACCGGACGCGGAAGACCGTCTATTATATCGCGCTCTCCTATCTGCGCGAGCGCATGCTCGCCGAAGACGTCATGCAGACCGTCTATCTGAAGGTGCTTGGCAGCGCGTCGCGCTATCGCAGAGGGACAAACGGCGCCGCTTGGATCGCCCGCATCGCACGGAATGAGGCGATCGACCTGCTGCGCAGGCGTTCGCGCGAGCTTTCGGTGGACGAACGCGCCGATCCGCTCCCTTTCGGCGTGCACCGGGTGGACGACTACGGACTTCTGATCGATCTGGCGCGGCGCATTCTGAAACGCGAAGAATTTTCCGTTCTGATGCTCGCCGCGGCGGAAGGGTATAAGCGGCGGGAGATCGCCGCGATCCTCGCCATGCCGCTTCCGACGGTCACCTGGCACTATTCGCGCGCAGTGAAAAAGATGAAGCAGGCGCTGGAAGAAGAGAAGCAGGAACGCTTCGGAGGTGGCATCTTGGAAAAACGCGAATTGGAACGCGAACTGCGGCGTGAGG
>URHP01000008.1 GCA_900547645.1 uncultured Eubacteriales bacterium | reverse complement strand
GACGGAATAGCGATCGCTGCGCCTTTGCGCCGATCGCGTCACACGCAATCGCGCGACTCTTGTGCCGCGCTGCGTGAGAGAATCGCAAAGAAAAAACAGCCTGCAGATGTGCAGACTGTTCTGGCAGGGGAGACGCGGTCGTAAGGAGCGAAGCGACGGAATAGCGATCGCTGCGCCTTTGCGCCGATCGCGTCACACGCAATCGCGCGGCTCTTGTGCCGCGCTGCGTGAGAGAAATCGCAAAGAAAAACAGCCTGCAGATGTGCAGACTGTTCTGGCAGGGGAGACGCGATTCGAACACGCAACCTACGGTTTTGGAGACCGCTACTCTACCGTTGAGCCACTCCCCTGTGTGCAAGGGATATTATAGCGTATTCTTTGACTTTCGTCAAGAAATTTCCTGATAAAAACACAAAAAAAGGAGTTTTTCGCATGAAAAATCGAAAGATCCTCGGTGTGATCGGCGGCGGATTCATGGCGCGCGCCATCCTTGCGGGTGCGTTTGAAAAGGGGTTGTTTTCCGAAGACGATATTCTCGTCTGCGATCCTTCCGAAGAATGCCGCGCATGCTTTTCAAAGCGCGGGATCGCGGTCTCAGACAATAACCGCGACGCACTCGACTGCCAATATCTGTTGCTCTCCGTCAAGCCGCAAACGTTTCCTGCAGTCGCCCAAGAACTGCAGGGAAGCAAAATGCCCGTCACGATCAGTATTATGGCAGGGAAGACCAAAGCGGGGATCCGCCGCGCGACGGGGGCGGAAAAAATAGCGCGCGTCATGCCGAACCTGCCGTGCAGTGTCGGCGCGGGTATGACGGCAGTCGATGCTTCCGAGCTTTCGGAAGAAGAGCGGGCGTTTGTGCTCGGCTTATTCTTTTCTGTCGGCGAAGTGATCGAAACGGAAGAATCGCTGCTCGATGCCGTTACGGCGGTCTCGGGGAGCGGTCCCGCATATATCTATCTGTTTTTGCGCGCACTCATTGACGCAGGCGTCAGGCAGGGATTGCGGCGTGAACAGGCGGAAACGCTTGCCTTTCAGACAATGGCGGGCGGTCTGACAATGGCGCGCACGTCCGGAAAAACGCTCGACGAACTGATTGCTGCAGTCTCGTCCAAAGGCGGCACAACAGTGGCGGCGTTGGAAAGCTTCCAAAAGGACGGCTTTGTGCAGAGCGTTTCGCATGCCGTAGACGCCGCGGCAAAACGTGCACGAGAGCTTTCAGAATGAAACGAGTGACGCTTTATACCGACGGCGCCTGTTCCGGCAATCCCGGACCGGGTGGCTGGGGTGCGGTGCTTTTGTACGGGGATCATCGCAAGGAATTGTCTGGCGGCGAGCGGGAGACGACCAACAACCGTATGGAACTGACAGCCGTCATCGAAGGGCTGCGCGCCCTCAAAGTTCCCTGCCGCGTGGAAATTTACAGCGACTCTGCCTATACCGTAAATGCCTTTACGGAGGGCTGGGTGCGCGGCTGGGTAAAGAGCGGTTGGAAAAAGGCAGACAATAAACCTGTACAAAATGCAGATCTCTGGCAGGAACTTCTTGCTTTGACGCAAGTACACAGTGTGACCTTTCACAAGGTCAAAGGACATGCGGACAATGCACTGAATAACCGTTGCGACGAGCTTGCGCGCGCCGCTGTCCCGCTGTAAAATGACTAATTCGTCCGTTTCATGGATATAATAGATCGAAGGAAACATTGGAGTAGAGCATGAACGAGAGGAAACATTCCAGCAAGGGCGATGTTGCGCACCTTATCTGCATGGCGCTCACGGCGGCGGTTTTTCAGACATTGTTTATCCTCGCGATCGCAACGTTCCGCAATACGTGGAGCGAAGCGCTCTATTTTCTTGTTCTTTCGGGCGGGACGGTCGTCAATGCCGTTTTGCTTTCGGTCGATTACATTACTTATTTCCTTCGTAAAACGATCGTCTACCGATTCTGTATCATTGCGTATATTCTGCTTATCTTTGCCGCGGCGGTCGCGTATGCCCTGTTTGAAACCGGATTCATAGAAGTTCTGCGCGATGCGGACAAATTTGAAGCGTATCTCGAACGGTCGGGCAGCTGGATGTCCGTTCTGTTTATTTTGCTCCAGTTTGCGCAGGTCGTGTTGCTTCCGATCCCGAGCACCGTGACGGTAGTGGCGGGCAGCGCGTTGTTCGGACCTTTGCTGGGAAGCGTGTACAGTCTGATCGGGATCATGATCGGTTCACTCGTCGCCTTTCTGATCGGGCGGTATGCGGGTTATCGCGTCGTCGCATGGATCGTCGGACAGGAGACGCTGGATAAGTGGCTCAAAAAAATCAAGGGTAAGGATAAACTGTTTCTCAGCGCAATGTTTCTTCTTCCTGTATTTCCGGATGACGTGCTCTGTTTCGTCGCGGGACTGTCGTCCATGTCGGTCTGGTTCTTTCTTGCCGTCATTCTGATCTCACGCATCCTTGCGATCTTTACGACCAGCTATGCGATAGCGCTCATTCCGTTCACGACCTGGTGGGGACTGCTGATCTGGGGGATTTTCTTCCTTCTCGTGATCCTGCTATTTGTCGTGCTCTATAAAAAATCGGATGCGATCCTGAACTGGTTTGACCGCGTTTTTCATCGGGAAACGCGCGTCGACCATCCGCAGGACAGGGACGAATTCAAACTTGAGATCGTAGATACGGACGGCAATGTCGTCACGAAGGGCGTCAAAAAAGAGGGCAGTTTTCCGCACGAGAAAAAGAACGACAAACAATAAACCAAGAAACCTATGAAACATGTGATCGTGATCGGTGGCGGCGCTGCCGGGCTTATGGCGGCATATGCCGCCGCAAAATCCGGAAACAGCGTTGTTCTGCTTGAAAAAAACGAAAAACTCGGAAAAAAACTATATATTACAGGCAAAGGGAGATGCAATCTGACAAACGATTGTTCCCCGGATGAATTTCTTGCGCACGTCGTGCGCGGCGAAAAATTTCTGACGCGCGCCGCATATCGGTTTTCTGCGGCAGAGACAATGGCGTTTTTTGAGGCGCACGGTCTGTCGTTAAAGGTAGAACGCGGCAACCGCGTCTTCCCGGTGTCCGATCACGCAAGCGATGTGACCAAGGCATTGGAGCGCGCCTGCCGTGAAGCGGGCGTGGAGATCCTTCTCGGAACGCAAGTACAATCTGTCATCTCCGAGGACGGGCACGTGCGCGGCGTCAGAACGGCGCAGCGGGAATTTTCCTGCGATGCCGTCATTGTGGCAACGGGAGGACTTTCCTATCCGTCGACGGGTTCTACGGGGGACGGCTATCGTTTTGCGCAGGAAGCGGGACACTCTGTTGTTCAACCGATTCCTTCGCTCGTCGGAATAGAACTGGCTGAGGACGTCTGTGCGGCGCAGGGGATCTCTCTGAAAAACGCCGTGCTGACGGCCCGGAGAAACGGAAAAGTGCTGTTTTCGCAACTCGGGGAACTTTTGTTCACGCATTATGGCATCAGCGGTCCGCTCGTCCTGACGGTGTCAGCCCTGATCAATCGGATCCCCCTGCATGAGGTCGCGTTTTCCCTTGACTGCAAGCCCGCACTTGACGAGAAGACACTCGACGAACGACTGCTCCGCGATTTCGGCGAACGCAAAAACGAACAGATGAAGAATGTAATGCGCGGTCTGCTGCCGTCCGGACTTACGGAAATCGTTTTGCGGGCAGCGCAAGTTTCTGCAGGAAAACAGGCAAATGCCGTGACAAAAGAGGAGCGCAGACGACTTTTGCATACGCTGAAAGCGCTCTCGTTTACCCCCAAGTCGCTGCGCGGATTCTCGGAAGCGGTCATCACTTCCGGCGGCGTTGAACTGAAGGAGATCAACCCTGCCACCATGGAGAGCCATAAAATAAAGGGGCTGTATTTTTGCGGTGAAGTGCTTGATTGCGATGCATTTACCGGGGGATTTAATCTGCAGATCGCCTTCAGTACCGGCTATCTTGCAGGAGTGAACGCATAAATTTATAATTTGGATAGTAATATGTCAGACATAATATTAAAATGATCTGACAGCCGATTGACATTTTTCGACAAAAGCAATATGATAGAGATGTACCGCTAAGGAGAACATTACATATGACAGTCATTCGCGGAGCAACGACCATCGCCTGCGACAGCGCGGAAGAGATCCGTGCGGCAGTTGCAGAATTACTGGGGCAAATTGAAAGCAGAAATGCGCTGAAGCGCGACGAAGTCCTGAGCATCGTCTTTTCCAGCACGTCGGATATCCATTCTTTTTATCCGGCAAAGGCGGCGCGGGAGGCCGGCTTTGCCAGCTGTTCGCTTTTTTCGGCACAAGAACCGGAAATTGACGGGAGCCTGGCTCTTTGCATCCGCGTTATGATTTTCGTCGAAAAAAATATTACGCCGCATCACGTCTATCTGCGCGGAGCGCGTATTCTGCGTAAGGATCTTTCACAGAAATTCAATATCGCCATCGACGGTCCGGCAGGAAGCGGAAAATCGACCGTCGCAAAGCTGCTTGCAAACGATTACCACATTTTGTATCTGGATACCGGCGCAATGTACCGTGCCTGCGCGCTCGCCGCATTGCGCGCCGGTGTGGACGTGACCGACGAAGTGCAGGTGTGCGATCTGATGCGCGGACTGTCTCTCTCCGTTGTCTACCGCGACGGTGTGCAGCATACGATGCTCGGTGAGGAAGACGTCTCTGCATTTCTCCGGTCGCCCGAAGTTTCCATGGCGGCTTCGACGATTTCCCGCCATATGAGCGTACGCATGAAGATGGTGGAAAAGCAACGTGAGATCGCGGGAAAAATGTCCTGCGTTCTTGACGGAAGGGATATCGGAACATTCGTTTTGCCCGATGCCGATTTTAAATTTTTTCTGACGGCAAGCCCCGAAGTCCGCGCACGGCGCCGCTTTGACGAATTGACGGCGAAGGGCGAAAAGGTGGATTTTGAGACACTCAAACAGGAGATCGCCGCCCGCGATGAGCAGGATTCCACGCGTGCATTCGCGCCTTTGAAAAAAGCGGACGACGCCGTGCTTGTCGATACATCCGATATGACGATCGATCAGGTGCTTGGCACGATCAAACGCAAAATGCAGGAGAAGATCTGATGGACGAAGAGGCTCGCGCGCAGACGGAACAAGAGGCGCGCAGACAGGAAAAAGAGCGCAAAAAAACTGAAAAACAGGAAGCCAAAAAGAGGAAAAAGGCAGAGCGCGAAGAACGGCAGCGTCGGCTGCTCTTTCCTGCCGACAAAAAGGGACGCCATGTCATGCGGCTCATGAACGTGCTCCGCGTCATTCTGTATCCCATCCATTGGCTGGTCTATCCCTTCAGGTTGCACGGGCATAAAAAAGTCGGTCCCGGCGCATGTATTTACGTCAGCAACCATTATTGTATTTTCGACGTCTTTTATCCTGCGCATACGACGTGGGAGGGGATCCATTTCATGGCGAAGGAACCCATCCTGCATGCCCCCGTCCTTGGGTACGTTGCCCGCAGGCTCGGCGTGATCGGCGCACTGCGCGACGGCTCCGATGTGCGGACCATTATGGATTCCATGAAAGTTTTGAAAAACGGCGAAAAGCTTTCGCTGTTTCCGGAAGGAACGCGGAACAAGCGTTCAGACGAGGAATTTCTTCCCTTTCACGGCGGAGCGGCTATGCTTGCGATCAAGACAAAGACGCCCGTCGTGCCGATCGTGATCTGCAACCGTCCGAAAGTGTTCCATATGACGCACGTCGTGATCGGCGAGCCCATGGAACTGACGGAATATTACGGTCGCAAACTCACTTCGGAAGAATATGCGCAGGCAGACGAAAAACTCGCCGCAACGCTCTATGCGCTTCGTTCCCGGTTCCGGGAGGAACGGGCAGCCAAGAAGAGAAAGAGGACGGAAAAATGAACGTCGTCGTTGCCGCGCACTGCGGCTTTTGCACGGGCGTGCGGAAAGCGGTGGAGACGGCAATGTCCGTATCCGCGCAAAATACCTATGTGCTCGGAGAACTCATCCATAACGAAGACGTCACCGCGCGCGTCCGTGCCCGCGGGATCCCGACCGTCGAACGGCTGGATGAGGTCCCCGACGGAGCAACGCTGCTGATCCGTTCCCACGGCGTCGGGAAAGAAGTCTACCGCATCTGCGGCGGGCGGAATATTACGATCGTGGACTGCACCTGCGGCTTTGTCCGCAACGCGCAGCGCATTGTCGAAAAAGCATCGGCAGAGGGGAAGACAGTCGCCATCGCGGGACACCGCGAACACCCGGAAGTCGTAGGGCTTGTCGGATGGGGAACGGGCGATGTGCATGTATTTGCTTCGGAAGAGGACGATTTCTCCGTTTTGGCGGGAAAAAACGTGGTTTTGCTCTCGCAGACGACCTTTTCGGAGCAAAGATTTTCAAAAATTGCGGAAAATATTCGAAAAGTATATCCAAAAACAGTTGAGATTTTCAAGACAATTTGCTATACTACTGTAAGCAGGCAAAAAGATGCCGCGCGGCTCGCGAAGGGATCGGACGCGGTCCTTGTGATCGGCGGGCTGAACAGCAGCAATACCAACAAGCTTGCGGAAATCGCATCGCAGTTCTGCAGTCGTGTTTACCGGCTCAAGAATGCGGACGATTTCGAATATGAAAAAGTCAAATTTTGTAAAAGGGTCGGCATTGTAGCGGGAGCGAGCACTCCCGATTGGCAGACCTCGGAGGTTCTCGAAAAGATGGCAGAAAACAACGCGGAAGTACAGGTGGAGACGCAGGTCTCCGAAGAGACGGCTACGCCCGTCGCAGAGGAACCGGCAACGGCGGTCCCCGCCGAAGAAGCGGCGCAGGAGCAGGTTGTCTCCGAACAGGAGACCGATTCCGCATCCGCAGAGCAGACGGAAGAAGTTCCCGCACAGGCAGCTCCCGCTGAAGAAAAGTCCGCCATGGACGCGGTCATCGCGGAAATGGACAAGGGCGCACACTACAAGAGAGGTCAGCTTCTCACGGTCAAGATCGTCTCCGCAACGGACGAGGGCGTCTATGTTTCCGGTTCCGGAAAGGCGGACATCCTTATCGACAAGTCGGAGCTTGACTGCGACGAATACAGCCGTGAAGCATACGCGGCAAAGATCGGCGAGAATATCGACGTCATGGTCGTCGACGCAAAGGCGCCCGTCAAACTCTCCGAAAAACAGGTGAGAAAGGTCAAAGAGGAGGAAGCGCTCCTCAAAGACATCGAAGAGGGAAAAGAGTTCTCCGTTGTCTGCACGGGCTTCAACAAGGGCGGTCTTACCGCTGAGCTCGGCACATATGCGGTGTTCGTTCCCGCCCGCGAGATCCGCTCGGGTTACGTCAAGGAACTCGATAAGATGGTGGGCAAGAAACTGCGTCTGAAGATGCTTGAGATCCGCCGCGAGCGCAGAAAGGAGATCATTGCTTCCCAGCGCGTGATCCTCGAAGCGGAAAAGGCGGCAAGAGAAGCCGCAAAGGCCGAGCGCGAAGCCGCGTTCTTTGATTCCATCCAGGTCGGTGACGTCGTGGAAGGCAAGGTGGAGAGAGTGACCTCCTTCGGTGCATTCGTTTCCGTCAACGGGTTCGATTGCCTTGCGCACATTTCCGATCTCTCCTGGACGGGCGTCAAAGAAGTGACGGACGTGCTTGAGATCGGCAAGCGCTATCAGTTCAAAGTCCTGAAGATCGATAAAGAGAACAAGAAGGTTTCGATCGGTTACAAGCAGCTGCAGCCCCGTCCTTGGGACACCGCCGCAGAGCGCTATGCGCAGGGTGACATTGTTCACGGCAAAGTGGTCCGTATCGTTCCGTTCGGCGCGTTCGTCGAACTGGAGAAGGGCATCGACGGTTTGGTGCACGTTTCCCAGATCACGCACGAGTGGCTTGAGAATCCCACGTCTGCGCTGACCATCGGTCAGGAGATCGACGCGAAGGTGCTTGCATTCGATCCCGAAGCACACAAGATCACGCTCTCCATCAAAGCTCTGCAGCCCCGTCCTTGGGACGATCGCGACAATGCGCGCGACAGCCGTGACAGAGACGAAGAAGTCGAAAGACGTCCCCGTCAGAGAGGCAAGGGCAACCGCCGCACCGCAAGCGACTATGCGGACGAAGCGGAATACAGAGAATGGAGCGAAGGCGGTTACGGCGGAGCTTCCATTGCCGACCTGCTCGGAAACGATGACAACAAATAAATCTTAAAAAGGTACAAAAAATCCGCTTAAAGGCGGATTTTTTTGTTTATATATTCTCTGAATATCAATAAGGAGCGAACAAAATGGAAAAACAGGGTAATATTCGCATCGCCAGCGAAAACATGATGCCGATCATCAAAAAATGGCTGTATTCGGAAAAAGATATTTTTCTGCGCGAGATCGTGGCAAACGCACAGGATGCGATCACAAAACATCAGAAACTCGTCGATCTGGGCGAGGCTGCGGCGGAAGAACATTACCGTGTCACCGTCACGACGGATCCAAAAGCCGGCACGCTGACCGTGGAGGACAACGGCATCGGCATGACAGCAGAGGAGGTCGAAAAATATATTACGCAGATCGCCTTTTCGGGCGCCGCAGACTTTGTGGACAAATATGAAAAGGCAGGCGGAGACGGGATCATCGGTCATTTCGGGCTCGGTTTCTACTCCGCATATATGGTTTCCGAAGATATTGAGATCTTTACGAAATCATACCGCGAAGGTTCGACGGGCGTCCATTGGGAATCGGACGGAAATTCCGAATATGTGATCGGTGACTGCGAAAAAGAGACGCGCGGGACCAAGATCGTCATGCATATTGCCAAGGACGAAAAAGAATTCCTGAAAGCAGATAAGATCCGCGAACTTTTGCGCAAGTATTGTTCGTTCATGCCGTATGAGATCTATCTCAATCCCACGGGGAAAGACGACAAGCCCGTCAACACAACGCATCCGCTCTATTTGAAACAGCCCAAAGAATGCACCGAGGAAGAATATAAGACCTTCTACCGCGAAACATTCTCCGACTTCAACGAACCGCTCTTCTGGATCCATCTCAATATGGAATATCCGTTCCGGTTAAAGGGAATCCTGTACTTCCCGAAGGTCAAAAAACAGGTCGAATTGGAGCGCGGCAAGGTCAAGCTGTACTGCAATCAAGTCTATATTGCGGATAACATCAAGGAAGTCATCCCGGAATTCTTGATGCTCTTAAACGGCGTGATCGATTGCCCTGATATCCCGCTCAACGTATCCCGCTCCTTCCTGCAAAACGATAAGCAGGTGCAAAAGATTGCAAAACACATCACCAAAAAAGTTGCGGACAAACTGATCGAACTGTATAAGAACGACAGGCAGCGCTATGAATCCTGCTGGTCTGATCTGGCGACTTTCGTCAAGTTCGGATGTCTGAAGGACGAGGAGTTCTATAAAAAGGTCGAAGACATCATCATCTACAAAAATCTTGCGGGCGAATACCGTCCCGTCAGTTCTTTCTATGGTGAGGAAGTTTCGGAAGAGGACGCAAAGAACGGCAAGGAACCGCAGGCGGTCTACTACGTTTCGGACGAAAACAAACAGGCGCAGTATATTAAAATGTTTAAGGATGCAGGTTTGGACGCCATTTATTGCGACACGTATATTGATCCGCATTTCCTGAGCTATCTGGAGTATAAAAACCCGACGCGCGTCCGCTTTTTGCGCATAGACGCCGATGTCGCAGGCGCCTTGAAGGAAGAGAGCGACGAAGACAAAGATCTGAAAGCGCTGTTTGAAAAGGCGCTGGACGGAAAACATGTGACGGTCAGAACGGAAAAGCTCAAAGATGCGACCGTGCCCGCCGTCGTCAATGTATCCGAATTTGCACGCCGCCTGAGCGAGATGCATTCTTTCTACGGAATGGGCGAGTCTCCCGCAGACGTCACGCTCGTCGTCAATACGGCGAACGGCGCGGTCGGCGCACTCAAAACCGCATCCGAAGAAGAGCAGGCCAGAGCTGCCATGCAGATCTACTATCTGGCGCTCATGAACTACCGGCCGCTCAAACCGGAAGAACTTTCTGATTTTGTTGCAACGAATACCATGCTTCTTGAGAATTATTTGAAAAAATAACAAGAATCTTTCAAAATGGGTATTGACAAGCCCCCGAAGGGGGAGTATAATTGATTTTGGCGTAGATAAGCATGACTCGTTCGCAATGGTGCGTACGTTTACACTGCGCGCCGGGAGGTAATATCAGTGAACGGAACTGTAAAATGGTTCAACGACGGTAAGGGGTACGGGTTCATCGCAAACGATGAAGGCGGCGACGACGTGTTTGTGCACTTCTCCGCAATTCAGACGGAAGGCTTCCGTACGTTGAAGGAAGGGCAGAAGGTCACGTTTGAGACCGAGCCCGATCCCAAGGACAGCGGCAAACTGCGTGCAGTAAACGTAGTACCCGTCTCCTGAGAGACAGCAAACAAAAAAGACGCGCCCGGTCAGGGCGCGTCTTTTTTGTCATATGAAAGATATGAGCCTCCCGGCAGATCCTATGCCTCCGCCGCGGCGCCGAAGCCGGAAGCGTCTTCCAGAAATCTTCGGTATTCCGCCAGAATGATCGTCTGCAGCATTTCCCGCGTCTCGGAATTGAGCGGATGCGCAATGTCCTTATACTTTCCGTCCGTCGTCTTGCGGCTGGGCATGGCGATCGCAAAACCGTCTTCCCGCTCAAAGACCTTGATGTCATGCACCACGAAACATTCGTCTATCGTGACGGACACCACTGCCTTGAGCTTTCCTGTAGGATTGCGGATCTCCCGTATGCGAACGTCGTCAATCTTCATAAGCGTTTCCCCCTGAATTGTCCCTTCTTGCTCATTATATTATCACGGTTTTTATTTATTTGCAAGAGGTTTTTCCAAATTTTATCAATTTTTTTCGAAATTTAAGGGTGTTTCGGTACATTCTGAGAATTTTTGGCATAAAATGCGGTATGCTTTCGTTTTCCGACACATTTAAAGACGGCGTCTATTTCATCGGGATCGGCGGCGTCAGCATGAGCGCGCTTGCCCGTCTGCTGGCAGACCGCAATGTGCGCGTCCGTGGATGCGATGCGCGCGAGAGCGCTTTCACGCTGAAATTGCGTGAAGCAGGAATCCCCGTTACGATCGGCGAAGAGGAGATCACGGAGGGGACGATCGTCTATACGGAAGCGGTCGACGTGCATGCGCGTCTGTTGGAACAAGCACGTATGGCAGACAAGCGGCTTCTTACGCGCGCGCAGCTCCTCGGAATGATCGCGGCGTGCTATCCGCACGTCCTGTCTGTTGCGGGATGTCACGGCAAAACTTCTGCGACATCCATGCTGGCGCACGTCTTTCTGCATGCAGGAAGGGCGGCGACCTGCCATATCGGCGGAGAAGATCTTGACTTCGGAAATTACTATGCGACAGGTGACGAATACTTTCTGACCGAAGCCTGCGAATTCCGCCGCAGTTTCCTGTCTCTAAAGAGCGAGATCGCCGTTGTCCTCAATACCGACCTCGATCATACGGACTGCTATAAGAGTGCGGAAGAACTGCTCGCCGCCTATGCGAGCTTTGCCGCGTCTGCCCGTGCCGTCGTTGTCAATGCCGATGATGCGAACGCCGTATCGCTTCCGCACACGATGTCCTTCGGGCTGCACGCGGGCGATGTGCGGGCAACGCGTCTGTACGCGGATCGGGAGCGATATGTCTTTACACTGACGGAAAAAAATATCCCGATCGCGCGGATCAGGCTCAATGTCTGCGGAAAAGTACAGATCCAGAACGCGCTTGCCGCCTATGCGGCTGCCCGTCTTGCGGGACTTGCGCCGCGCGAGATTGCCGAGGGGCTGGGAACATTCCACGGAGTAAAGCGCAGGTTTGAGCGCGCCGGAACGCTTGGCGGCATCCCTGTGATCTGCGATTACGCGCATCACCCGGCTGAGATCGCAGCCGCCATGGAGACGGCGTCAGGACTGTGCGCGGGGACGGTGCGCGTCGTGTTTCAGCCGCATACCTATACCCGCACCCGCGACCTGATGGCGGGCTTTGTCTCCGTGCTGAAACGCGCCGAAAATCCCATCGTTTACCGCACCTATGCCGCACGGGAAAAATTCTTTTTTGAAGGAAGCGCGCCCGCGCTCGTGAGCCGCATCCCGGAGGCGCAATATACGCAGTCGCCCGCCGATCTGAAACGCAGACTTCTTGAAGAATGCAAAACGGACGATCTCATTCTCGTGCTCGGCGCAGGAGACATCGACGAGATCGTCCGTTCCATCCTTGATTGATCAGAAGTCCAAGGGCTTTCCCTTGCTTTCGCAGGCAAATACAAAATCGGCGAACTGCCGCGCGCGGCGCGGTGAACGCCCTCCGCGCAGCATTGCCCAGCGCTCTGCAAGAGCATCCAGTTCTGCAACGGGCGTTCTGATCCCGAGATCTTCGGCGATCCCGTGCACGATTTCAAGATATTCCCGCTTCCCGGTCGAAGCGAACAGAACGGTGATCCCGAAGCGGTCGGACAGCGAAAGAAGTTCTTCTTCGCTGTCGCCCATGTGGACACTGTTCATGCGCGTGGCGTAATTTTCTGCAACGATATGCCGGCGGTTGCTCGTTGCCACGATCATCACATTGCCCGCGTGACCTTCCATGCTTCCCTGCAGTGCGGCTTTGAGGGTAGAGACGCGGTCATCCTCTTCGCGCAGCGAAAAATCGTCGATAAAGACGACGAATTTCATGGGAACAGGGGCAAGCAGCGCGCGCAGGCGGGGCAGAGAGAGAATGTTTTCCTTATCGATCTCCACCAGCCGCAATTTTCTGCCCGCAAACGCATTGACCATCGCGTGTACGGTGGAGGACTTCCCCGTTCCGCGGTCGCCGTACAAAAGCATATCCGAATAGGGCAGTCCGCAGACAAAATTTTCAAAGTTGTCGCGCACCTCCGCTTTTTCCGCCTCGTAGCCCTTGAGATCTCCGAGCGTCACACCGGAAGGCGTCAGAATGGGACTGAGTTGCCCGTCGGCATAGCGGAATGCCGTGTGCGAAAGCCATCCGCCGCATCCGTTTTCGGAATAATATTTCTGCAGGCGGAAAATGCTCTGCTCGTCCCAATTCCCGACGGGAAGGTGAGATTCGCCGAAGGAGAACCCGTCCTCCGGCCTTTCAAACAATCCTGCGATCGTCCTGAGATCCGCAAAATAGGCTTTCCGGACATGCTCCGAAGGATTTTTCCCGGCGGCACAGGCGCGGGAAAAAGCGTTCTCATCCGTCAGAACAGCGTTCGCCAGATATGCCGCAAAATGTTCCTCTGCGCCTTTCGCGTAGAGAAGACGCAGAAATTTTGTCTGATTTTCCTCTGCAAACGCCGCGATCAAGGGATCGTTCAGAATACCGTCAAGCACGGTCAAAGTCTTTAATGCGTTCATGATGATGCTCCGCAGTCTTTTGGAATATTTATACCATATTTGCGCCGAAAATGCAACAATCGGAGAAACCGAAAGCCGCAATCGGGGATTTTCAATAAAAAATATCTCCGATTGCTTGACGGAAACGGCGGCAGGGGGGTATAATATTATCAAAGAAAAGCATCGCTACGGAGGACTGAACAATGACACATAAGATCTACGATCCAGAAACACAGGAAGCGCGTATCTTCCACGAGGCAGACTGCGATTTAAAGCGGCTCAAAAACAAGACCGTCGCCGTCATCGGCTTCGGCAGTCAGGGACACGCGCATGCGCTCAATCTGAAGGACAGCGGGATCCGCGTCATTATCGGTCTGAATCAGGGCGGCAGAACCTGGCCCATCGCGGAACAGGCGGGGTTCGAGGTGTATCCCGTGCGTGAAGCGGCGGAAAAAGCGGACGTCATCATGATGCTCACGCCCGACGAAAAGATGGCGGATATCTATAAAGAGAGCGTTGCGCCCGTTCTGTCGGAGGGAAAATATCTTGCGTTTGCGCACGGATTCAACATTCATTTCAAACAGATCGTTCCTCCCGCGGACGTCAACGTCTTCATGATCGCACCCAAGGGTCCCGGGCATACGGTGCGCAGCGAATATGTGGAAGGCCACGGCGTTCCCGACCTTGTGGCGGTCTATCAGGATCCCTCGGGCGACACGATGGACATTGCATTGGCGTATGCGCTCGGCATCGGCGGCGCGCGCGCGGGCGTGTTGGAGACGACGTTCAAATGCGAGACGGAGACCGACCTATTCGGCGAGCAGGCAGTGCTGTGCGGCGGCGTGACGGCGCTCATGAAAGCAGGCTTTGAGACGCTCGTCGAAGCGGGCTACGATCCCCGCAACGCCTATTTTGAATGCATCCACGAAATGAAGCTCATCGTCGATCTGATCTACAACGGCGGCTTCAAAAAGATGCGTTACTCCATCTCCGATACGGCGGAGTTCGGCGACTATGAGACGGGCAAGCGGCTCATCACGGACGAGACCAAGAAGGAAATGAAGAAGGTGCTTTCCGAGATCCAGGACGGAACGTTTGCTTCCAAGTGGATCTCCGAAAATAAGAGCGGCGGACGCGCGCACTTCAACGCCTGCCGCGAAAAAGAGGCGTCGCACATGCTGGAAAAGGTGGGCGAGGAACTCAGGGAACTTTATTCCTGGAATAAGGAAGACAAATACAGCGAAACAAAATGATATTTTCCCCTCGGATCTGTGCCGAGGGGGATTTTTTTGAGGGGCATTTCGCCGCTCCTGACAAATTTTTTATAAAAAATCGTTAAAATTTGCAAATTGGGTATTGAAACCGAGCGCAAAATATAGTATAATAAGACCGATGTACGGCGGATATTTTCCGTCCGGACAAAAAAGAAGGGGGAACGACAGGTTTCTGAAGGAGACGAGATGCTGAAGAAGGAAAACGGAACAGACAAGACGACGGGCAGCATGACGGATTTTCCGCTCTATCTTTACCACCACGGCAAGAACGACCGTATTTATGAACTTTTCGGCGCGCACAAAGAAGTACGCGAATGGCAGGAGGGCTACATCTTCCGCGTCTGGGCGCCCCATGCGCGCAGCGTTTCCGTCGTAGGGGATTTCAACGACTGGAACGCCGAGCGTAACGTGATGGAACGCATGGTGGACGGGGAGAGCTTTGAGCTCTTTATTCCCGGGCTCAAACAGTATGACACCTATAAGTACTGCATTACCGCAGCGGACGGAAGACAGCTCATGAAGGCGGATCCCGTCGGTTTTCATACCGAAACGCCGCCCGCAACGGCTTCCAAGCTCTACGACCTTGACGGGTACGAATGGCAGGACAAGAACTATTTCGAAGCGATCTCCAAGCGCAATATTTTCGCTTCGCCCATGAATATCTACGAGGTCAATCTGCTCTCATGGAAGCGTCATGCAGACGGCAATTACTATTCCTACCTCGACCTTGCGCGCGAGCTCGTGCCCTACGTCAAGGAGATGGGCTATACGCACGTCGAATTCATGCCTGTGACCGAATTTCCCTTTGAAGGCTCCTGGGGATATCAGGTAACGGGATATTACGCCGTCACTTCCCGCATGGGAACGCCCAAGGATTTTATGCGCCTGGTGGACGAGTTCCATAAGGCGGGCATCGGCGTCATTCTCGACTGGGTTCCCGCGCACTTCCCCAAAGACGCACAGGGGCTCTATGAATTTGACGGTCAACCGCTGTATGAAAGCAATCAGTGGGACAGAATGGAGCACAAGAGCTGGGGAACCCGCCGTTTCGATTACGGCAGGAACGAGGTTCTTTCTTTCCTCATTTCGGACGCCTGCTTCTTTTTTGACAAATACCATGTGGACGGGCTTCGCGTGGATGCCGTCGCTTCCATGCTCTATCTTGACTATGATAAGCGTCCCGGCGAATGGGTGCCGAACATCTACGGCGAAAACAAGAATCTGGAAGCGATCGCGTTCCTGCGCAAGCTCAATGAAGCGGTCTTCCTGCGCTATCCCTATGCGCTGATGATCGCAGAGGAATCTACGGCGTGGGGACTGGTCACAAAACCCGGTTCGGTGGGCGGACTCGGCTTCAACTTCAAATGGAACATGGGCTGGATGAACGATATGCTCTCCTACCTGTGCCTCAATCCCTATTTCAGAAGTTACAATCACAGCAAGCTCACGTTCTCCATGATGTACGCCTTCTCGGAAAACTACGTGCTCCCCATCTCGCACGATGAAGTCGTACACGGAAAGTGTTCGCTCATCAACAAGATGCCCGGCACTTATGAAGAAAAGTTTGCCGGCGTGCGGTCGTTCCTCGGCTATATGATGGCGCATCCCGGGAAAAAGCTCAATTTCATGGGATATGAATTCGGTCAGTTCAAGGAATGGGACTATCACGAAGGGCTGGAATTTTTCCTGCGCGATACCTACGAACTGCACGGGAAACTCTCCGTTATGGTCAAAGAACTGAACGACTTCTACCGCACGACCGCTGCGCTCTACGAAGTAGAAGATTCGTGGGACGGATTTGAGTGGCTTGCTCCGGACGACGCCGATAAGAATATCGTTTCTTTTATCCGCAGAGACAAAGCAGGGAACGAACTGATCGTGATCGTCTGCTTCTCCGGCGTGGATATGCCGGGTTACCGGTTGGGGGTTCCGCAGCGCGGAAAATATAAGCTTGTATTCAATACGGATGATAAGAAATACGGAGGGGACGGAAAGATCACCAAGCGCATTTTCAGCGCCGTGAAAAAGCCCGGTCACGGCAAACCGTTCTCTATTCCGATCGATATGCCGAAGCTGACCTGTCTGTATCTGGTGCGCGAACCGGATGCTCCGAAGGCTGCTAAGACGAATGGGGGAAGGGCGGTCAAAGCGCCCGGAAAGGCATCTGCGGCGAAAGCGCCGAAGAAAGTATAGACAAAACAGATATGATTAGGGGGTTCTTTATGCAAAGAAAGAAAGAATGTGTCGCAATGTTGCTTGCGGGCGGACAGGGCAGCCGTCTGTACGCGCTCACAAACAACATTGCAAAGCCTGCGGTCGCATTCGGCGGAAAGTATCGGATCATCGATTTCCCGCTGTCGAACTGCATCAATTCGGGCATCGATACGGTCGGGGTTCTTACCCAATACGAACCGCTCGAACTCAATGAATATATCGGGAACGGACAGCCGTGGGATCTTGACCGCTCGTTCGGCGGCGTACATATCCTCTCGCCCTATCAGGCTAAGAAAAAATCTTCCTGGTTCGAAGGCACGGCAAACGCGATCTATCAGAATATGGCGTTCATGAAAAAATATAATCCGGATTATGTGCTCATCCTTTCGGGAGACCACATTTATAAGATGGATTATGAAGCCATGCTGAAGGCGCACAAGGCGACGGGCGCGGACTGCACGATCGCCGCCATCGAAGTCCCCATGAAGGAGGCTTCCCGTTTCGGGATCCTCAACACCAACGAAGACGGCTCCATCTATCAGTTTGAAGAAAAGCCCAAACAGCCCAAGAGCAATCTTGCTTCCATGGGAATTTATATCTTCACGGCAAGCAAACTGTTCAAATATCTCACGGAAGACGACGACAATCCCAATTCCAGCAAGGACTTCGGCAAGGACGTTCTGCCCGCAATGCTGAACGCTGGAGAAAAAATGTACTCCTACCGATTCAGCGGTTATTGGAAGGATGTCGGCACCATCTCTTCGCTGTGGGAAGCCAATATGGATCTGCTCGGCGAAGAACCCGCGTTCGACGTGAACGATCCGGATTGGAAGATCCATTCGCGCAATCCGCTTGCGCCGCCCGAATATATCGGAGAAAAGGCGATCGTCGGAAATTCCCTCATTTCGCTCGGCTGCGAGATCGACGGTACCGTCATGCATTCCGTTCTTTCCAGCAACGTGGTGATCGAAGAGGGGGCGGAAGTCGTTGACAGCGTGCTGATGGCGGGGACTGTCGTCAAGAAAGGGGCGAAAGTCTATTATTCCATTGTGGACGAAAACACCGTGATCGAAAGCGGAGCCGTCGTCGGCGAAGAAAAAGAAACGGGCGCCGGGATCGCGGTGCTCGGCAGAAACATTACGATCGGCGCAGGCGCAAAAGTCGCCGGCGGTCAGATCCTTGACAAGGATTACAAGGGGGAGTAACAATATGGCTACTGTAGGCGTTATTTTTTCCAACGTGCACGACGAAGATATTCCGGAGCTCTCCCGCCACAGAACGATGGCGTCCATCCCGTATGGCGGGCGGTATCGTCTGATCGATTTCACGCTCTCCAATTTCGTGAATGCGGGAATTACAACGGTCGGCGTCGTCACAAAATATAACTATCAGTCGCTCCTCGATCATCTCGGAAGCGGCAAAGACTGGGATCTCGCGCGCAAGGACGGCGGCATCATTCTGCTTCCGCCCTATTCCGACGAAACGGACGCGCCCTATACCAACAGGCTCGAAGCGCTGAAGGGCATCACGGGATTCCTCAATCACAGAAACGAGGACTATGTCGTCATCTCCGACTGCGACGGGATCGCACATATCGATATTGCCGCCGTGATCGCCTATCATGAAGAGAAGGGCGCCGACATTACGATGGTCTATCATGAAGAAGAGGGCCCTGTCGATTCCGGTTATTTTATGACGCTCACATCCGACGAGGACGGCAGAGTTACGGGGCTTAAAATCAACCCGAAGCTCAAAGCCAAATCAAAGAGCAACGTCTATATCAACGTCATGGTACTCAACCGCGAGTTCCTGATCAACATTATTCAGGATGCGGTGACGCGCGGACTCTCCAGCTTCGGAAGAGATATTCTCAGCAAGAATGTCGATACGCTCAAGATCTACGGATATAATTTCAAGGGGTACTACGCCGGCATCGATTCGCTGCAGAAATATTATCAGCACAGCATGGAATTGCTGAAAAAGGACGTCCGCGACGAGCTGTTCGGCGCGCGCGACATCTACACCAAGGTCCGTGATTCCGCACCCAGCAAATATGCGGACGGCGCAGTGGTCAAAAATTCACTCATCTCCGACGGCTGCGAGATCGAAGGAACGGTGGAAAACTGCATTCTTTTCCGCGGCGTCAAAGTCGGAAAGGGGAGCGTCGTCAAAAATTCCATCATCATGCAGGACAGCGTGATCGGCTCCGGCGTCCAGCTTGACTGCGTGATCACGGACAAGAACGTCGTCGTGCGCGACAGACGTCATCTTGCCGGATGCGAAGAACTGCCTTACTTCATCGCCAAGGGCAGAATGCTGTAACAATACGCACTTCATGCGGTAAAATCTTGCGAAAAGGGGAATGATAAGGAGGTCAACCATGGCAGCAACCAAAAATACGGCAAAGAAAAATCCTGCGGCAAAGAAACCGAAAGCAGCAGCTCCCGCAGAAGAACAGAAAGTGACTGCCCCTGCGGAAGAGGCGGCGATCGTCAATCTTCCGCCCGTGGAAGAAGTGGCTCCGGTGCCGGAAGAGGCTCCCGTGCCTGCTCCCGCGCCCGAAGTCCGCGTAGAGCCCAAAAAGAAGATCATGTTTGTCGCATCCGAGGCTGCGCCTTTTATTGCGACGGGCGGGCTTGCCGAAGTCATCGGCTCGCTTTCCAAGGCGATCGCCAAGGACGAAAGTTATGACGTGCGCGTGATCATCCCGCTCTATCAGGACATCAAAAAGGAATACCGGAAAGATTTCAAGTTTATCGGCAATATCTTTGTTCCGCTTTCCTGGCGGAATCAGTACTGCGGAATCTTTGAATATGAAAAGGACAACGTGAAGTTCTACTTCGTCGATAACGAGTATTACTTCAAGCGTCCCGGCTGTTACGGCTATTATGACGACGGCGAACGTTTTGCGTTCTTCTGCCGCGGCGTCATGGAGATCCTGTCCTTCCTCAATTTTTATCCGGACATTCTGCACTGCCACGACTGGCAGGCGGCGCTGGCGGCGCTGTATCTGAAGACCATCTATTGCTTCCGTCCCGAATATCAGTTTATCCGTTCGGTTTTCACCATCCACAATATCGAATATCAGGGCAAATATTCGCTCGATATTCTTGAGGACCTGTTCGGGATTTCCAACCGCTACCGCTATCTGGTCGAATACGACCGCTGCATCAACCTTATGAAAGGCGCCATCGAATGCAGCGAACGCTTCTCGACGGTCAGCCCGACGTATGCGGGAGAAATCAAAGATCCGTACTACGCGCACGGGCTGGATCCCATCATCCGCAGAAACGAGTTCAAACTGTGCGGGATCCTCAACGGCATCGACGTTGATTACTACAATCCTAAGACGGATAAATCGCTGTTTGCCAACTATGATGCAGAAAATCCTTCCAATAAGGCGATCTGTAAGGAAGAGCTGCAGCGTATGCTCAATCTTCCCGTCAAACCGGACACGCCGATCATTGCAATGATCACCCGTCTCGTCGCGCATAAGGGGCTTGATCTCGTACGCGAGGTGATCGAACAGGTACTCCGTCAGGACGTTCAGTTCGTACTCCTCGGCACGGGTGATTCCACTTATGAGAACTATTTCAGCGATCTCGCGCGCAGGTATCAGGGAAAGGTGGTTTCTATCATTTCCTTCAATTCCGACCTGTCCCGCAAGATCTATTCGGGCGCAGATCTGTTCCTGATGCCTTCCAAGAGCGAACCCTGCGGACTGTCGCAGATGATCGCATCGCGCTATGGCACCGTGGCGATCGTGCGCGAAACAGGGGGTCTGCGCGACAGCATTCAGCCGTACGGCGCGGGCGGGAACGGCTTTACCTTCCACGACTACAACGCCTACGACATGCTCTACGTCATCAACGAGGCGCTCGGCGTCTACCGCGATAAGAATGCGTGGAAAGCGCTGCAGAAAAAGGCGATGGAGACGGATTTCTCCTGGGCGACTTCCGCCAAGTACTACGAAGGGCTCTATCTCGGCATGCTCAAATAAACGGACGCCGTCCGTCGGGACAAAAACAGGAAGAGGGGCAAGACGCTTTTCCTTTGGCTTCTTTGCCCCTCCATTTTTATGCTTTCTTGTCGACCGGGGACAGGGGAGCTGTCACGTTGCGATAATTTTTTGGGGAGATACAATTCAATGAACAAGTTGACCGAACAGGAGGCGCAGCGCCTCATCACGGGAAAACTGTCGCGCTATTTCGGCGTCATTCCGCAGGAAGCCACGCGCGACCAGATCTACCGTGCCGTCGTCATGAGCGTAAGGGACATCATGGCGGAAAAGCATCAGAAGTTTCATCTGCGCACCAAGAACGCCAAGGCAAAGCGCGTCTATTATCTGTGTATGGAATTTCTGATGGGACGCTCGCTCAAAAACAGTGTCTACAATCTCGGCATCTACGATGCGCTCTCGGGCGCACTCAAGGGATTTAAGGTATCCCTTGAAGATCTGTACGAAGAGGAACCGGACGCAGGGCTCGGAAACGGGGGACTCGGGCGTCTTGCCGCATGTTTTCTCGATGGTCTCGCAACGCAGAACTATCCGGCAATGGGGTTCTCCATCTGCTATCAGTATGGATTGTTCAAGCAGAAGATCGTAGACGGATGGCAGATCGAACTGCCCGACGTCTGGCTCCCGGGCGGAGAATCCTGGCTGATCCAACGCGCCGACAAGCGGTTTATCGTGCGCTTTGACGGCACCCTGGAGGAAAAGTGGACGGATCACGGCATGGAGACCATTTACCGCAATGCGCGCGAAGTGGAGGCCGTCGCATACGATATGATGGTCTCGGGAAAGGATTCCGATTCCGTCAGCACGCTCCGTCTTTGGAGAGCGCGCGCCGTACAGAAGTTCGACATGCAGCTCTTTTCACAGGGAAACTATGCGGAAGTGATGCGCGAAGATACGGAAGCACAGCTCATCTCCAAAGTGCTGTATCCTTCGGACAATCACTACGAAGGAAAGTCGCTGCGCCTTCAGCAGCAGTATTTTCTTGTCTCTGCGTCGCTGCAATGTATCGTTGCCGACCATAAGCGCCGCTATGGTTCGCTTTCGCTGCTTCCGCAGATGGCGGCGATCCATATCAACGATACGCACCCGGCGCTGGCGATCCCCGAACTGATGCGCATCCTTGTGGATGAAAATTATTTCAGCTGGGAGGTCGCCTGGAACATTACGACAGCGACCTGCGCATACACCAACCATACCGTTCTTGCGGAAGCACTCGAAACCTGGTCGGAAGATCTCATCTCGCGGCGGGTCCCGCGCATCTACGGCATCCTCAAAGAGATCAACCGCCGTTTCTGCGAAGATCTGTGGCAGCGCTATCCCGGAGATTGGAACAAAATCTCACGCATGGCGGTGCTTGCAAACAATACCGTACGCATGGCAAATCTGTGCGTCATGGGTTCACACAGCGTAAACGGCGTCTCTGAACTGCACAGTAATATCATCAAAGAGAGCATTTTCCGCGATTTTTACGAATATACGCCCGAAAAGTTCTGCAACGTCACCAACGGGATCGCGCACAGACGCTGGCTCAATCAGTCCAATCCCGAGCTCTGCGCGCTGATCACGGAGTGCATCGGAGACGGTTACGACAAGGATGCGGAAAAGCTGGAAGGGCTCCGCAAATTTGCAGACGACGAGAGCGTTCTCAAGCGCTTGGGCGAAATCAAAGCCATCAAAAAACGGCAGTTCGCGCAGTTTGCCAAAAAGCAGCAGGGCATCGTGATCGATCCCGATACGCTGTTCGACGTGCAGGTCAAGCGTATGCATGAATACAAGCGCCAGCTGCTCAACGCGTTGCATATCATTGCGGAATATAACGCCTTGCGGGAAAATCCCGATCTCGACGTGCAACCGAAGACCTATATTTTCGGTGCAAAAGCTGCGGCGGGATATGAGATGGCAAAAATGATCATCAAACTCATCTGCTATCTCTCCGAAGACATCAAAAAGCATCCGAAAATCAACGAAAAGCTGAACGTCGTCTACATGGAAAACTACAATGTTACCATGTCGGAGAGCCTCATGCCTGCAAGCGAAATTTCCGAGCAGATCTCTCTTGCCGGAAAAGAAGCGTCCGGAACGGGGAACATGAAGTTTATGATCAACGGCGCGCTTACGGTCGGAACCCTCGACGGCGCAAACGTGGAAATGGCGCAGCGCGTCGGAGACGAAAATATCTTCATTTTCGGACTGAAAGCGGATGAAGTGGACGAAATCTGGGCAAGCGGCTACAATTCGAGCGCATATTACAATCAGGATCCCGAAATGCGCAAGATCATCGAATCTCTCATCATCGGATTCAATGGCACATCGTTTGCCGAAATTGCAAACTATCTGCTTCGGAACGCGCCCGTTGCCGATCCGTATATGTGTCTTGCCGACTATGAATCTTACCGCAAGACACAGGCAAAGGTAAATGCGCTCTACCGCAGTGACAAACTCTCCTGGAACAGGAAATCCCTCATGAATATTGCTGCGGCGGGATATTTTTCCGCAGACAGAAGCATCCGCGATTACGCAACAAACATCTGGAACCTGAAACAGCTCAATCATTAACCGCGCCAATGCGCCGAAACAACTATGCGATTTTATTTCAACCCTTTGGACAAAGCATGCAAAAGCCGCACGGGAGCTTTCCCGCGCGGCGGCTTGGTGACCTTTCGGCTGTATTGGGATGAACCAAGCAACATGCCCGATCATCTTGATGCGCGCTTTGTCTATTGGCAAGACGGAAAAGAGCGTACGCCGCTCTCCATGCACAGAACGGAAAACGGCTTTTCCGTAAGCCTGCGATTTCATCAGACGGGACTTTATTTCTATTATTTTCGTATCGGAGACGAATTTTTCGGATGCGGGAAACTACGTGACGGCATGTTCATGCCACAGGCAAATCTGAATGCCTGGCAGATCACCGTATATGAGGAAGGCTATCGCACGCCCGATTGGATGAAAGGCGGCGTCATGTATCAGATCTTCCCGGACCGTTTTCATAAATCGGGAAACCTTCCTGTGCGCGAAGGAAAAATCCTGCGTGAAGATTGGGGAGGCTTGCCGACTTACCGCCCGAACGAATACGGAAGAGTTCTCAATAACGATTTCTTCGGAGGAAATCTGAACGGAGTTATGGAAAAGCTCGACTATCTGCAATCTCTCGGCGTGACCGTGCTATACTTCAATCCGATTTTTGAAGCCTACTCCAATCATCGCTACGATACGGGAGATTATCTCAAGATCGATCCATTGCTCGGAACCGAAAAAGACCTCGACCGCCTTGTCCAAGAGGCAAACAAGAGGGGGATCCGCATCATTTTGGATGCAGTGCTCAATCATACGGGATCGGACAGCCGCTATTTCAATAAATACGGTCATTATGACAGCGTCGGCGCCTATCAATCGCAGGATTCTCCCTATTACGAATGGTATCGTTTCCGTGATTTCCCGGATTCATATGACAGTTGGTGGGGGATCGATACCCTTCCCGCCGTCAATGAAAATGCTTCGTCTTACCAGCAATTCATTTTTGGAGAAGAAGGCGTGCTCCGCCATTGGCTGCGGCACGGGATCAGCGGATACCGTTTGGACGTCGCAGACGAACTTCCCGATTTCTTTCTGGAAAAACTGCGCAAAACCGTAAAGGAAACCGTCTCAGACGCCGTCATCATCGGAGAAGTCTGGGAAGACGCTTCCAACAAAATTGCCTACAGTGAACGCAGAAAATATTTGCAGGGCAACGAGCTGGACAGCGTCATGAATTATCCTCTCAAAGACGCGATCATCGGATTCGTTCAGTCCGGCAAAACGTCTCAGCTGCGGGAAACACTGTTTATGTTGATCGACAACTATCCCAAGGAAACGCTGGACTGCCTTATGAATATCCTCGGGACACACGATACGCCGCGCATTCTCACCGTGCTCGGCGGAAAAAGCTGTGCCAATAAAGATGAGATGGCTGTGACCATGCTTTCCGAACGTGAAAAGGCAACTGCAAAGCGCAAAGTCATGATGGCCGCCGTCCTACAGTTTACGCTCCCGGGCATTCCCTGTATTTATTATGGCGATGAAAATGCCATGGAGGGCTATCAGGATCCGTTCTGTCGCCGCTGTTTTGACTGGTTCAACACAGATGAAGAATTGCTTGCATTTTACCGGAGACTGGGCTCGCTCCGTAAGCAATTCAAGGCGTTCCGCGAAGGAGAATATGACGAAGTGTTCGCAGACGAAGGCTGCCTTGTTTTTGAACGGAAATGCGAAGATGAGACCGTATACGTCTATGTCAACAATTCCCACGGCGAGTATTCCATCCACGCAGACGGAACATACTGCGAACATCTTACAGACAATATATTTTCGGGACATTTGAAATGCGGACCGAAATCCTATGGCATTTTCACAAAAATCAAGTAGTATGTCTGACATACTATTTTGTAAGTCTCTTTCAGAAGGCGGGGCTCCGCCTTCTTTTTATCGTAATCGTTGTAAGGACTCATCGAAAAAACATACAAAATGCCAGACTTGTTGTATAACAGCTTATTCAGGTATATATTTCTCAATTTTTAAAGAAATCTCATAGATGAATGCCATTTTCTTGCCTTTTTACCCATTACTATTCGTAAAACCTGCATTTTGCGAATAGTTTTATGTGTCCCTATCGGCGGATATTTTGCAATTTCTGTGCCAGATTTCTCAAAAAAACTCTTATGAACTACTCCCCGACGCGGCATATCAGCTCTCACTCGGTACCTTCATAAAATTTTTTTTCAAGCCTTCCTCTTTTTAACTATTCGCAAAATTGACGCATCTCCCCATTTGTGGTATAATGATCGTATGGCTAGGATCTCCAAAAACAGTTCCGACTACTATCAGGAACGCAATCTGAAAAATCTGGACAAGATCGATCAGCTCCTCGAAGAACTTCCCCCTTTTTGCGAGGATTTTTTACGCGGGATTGAAACGCGGACAAGCGTCCTGACGCGTCTCAATTACGTTTATGATCTGCGTATTTTCTTTGACTTTCTCGTACATAAAAAATACCGCGGAAAATCGGTGCTTGAATTGACTTTGGAAGATCTGGAGAGCGTGACGGATACCGATATTGAAATATTTCTGAGCTATCTTTCCAACTATCGGTTCGGCGACAACCGGCTCTCCTGTGACGAATGCGCAAAGGCGCGTAAACTTTCCACGGTCCGTTCCATGTTCAAGTACTTTTTCAATAAGGGGCTGATCGAAGTCAATCAGACGGCAAAAGTCGCAACGCCGAAGCTTCACGAAAAAGAAATTATCCGACTGGAAAGCGATGAAGTCTCCTCTCTGCTCGACACTGCTGAATACGGCGACGGATTATCCCCCCATGCGAGCGGCTATCACGACAAAACGAAGATCCGAGACAGCGCGATCCTGACGTTGTTTCTCGGAACGGGAATCCGTATTTCCGAGTTGGTCGGCCTGAACAACGAAAGCATCGACTTTTCCAACAATTCCTTTGTCGTGACGCGCAAAGGCGGGAACCACGCAATTCTCTATTTCTCCGAAGAAGTCGGCGACGCGCTTGCGGCATATCTTGCGCAAAAGGAGAACGATCCGCGTATCCCGCCCGAAGAACATGCCCTCTTTCTCTCGCTGCAATACAGGCGGATCTCCGTCCGCGCGGTGGAAAATCTTGTAAAAAAATATGCAAAGATCGTCTCACCGCTCAAAAAAATCACGCCGCACAAACTGCGTTCCACCTACGGTACGGCTCTCTATCGTGAGACGGGCGACATCTATATCGTCGCAGACGTCCTCGGACACAGGGATGTCAATACGACGCGGAAACACTATGCCGCCATTACGGAAGATCACCGCCGCTCCGTTGCCGATGCGGTCAAACTTCACCGTCCGGAGGATCATTCGTGACCACAGAAAACGTCTATATCATCCAGCCCGTCCTCCCGGAGTCATCTTCGGATGCGCTGCACGCCGAAGCCGTTGCATTGATCGAGAGCGCGGGCGCAACGTATGCAGGAACACTCTATGCCCGTATCCGGGAAATCAATCCTGCCACGTTCCTCGGGGAAGGAAAGGTCGCAGAGTTGAAAGAACGGCTCGAAGGACTTGATCTCACCGTGTTATTCAACGGCGATCTGTCCCCTTCCCAAACGGTCAATCTCTCCGAAGCTCTGGGCGGGAAAAAGGTCATAGACCGTACAACGCTCATCCTCGACATTTTTGCCCTGCGCGCGGAGAGCAGCGAAGGCAAGCTGCAGGTTGAACTTGCCCAGCTTCGCTATCTCTATCCCCGTCTGAAAGGCAAAGGAAGCGCGCTTTCCCGACTTGGCGGCGGGATCGGAACGCGCGGACCGGGCGAAACGCAGCTCGAGACCGACCGTCGCCACATCCGGATGCGCATCCGATCTCTGGAAGAAAAGCTATCGAAAACGGAACAGCGGCGCGGACTGCAGGCTGAGCGCCGAAAAAAGGACGGCGTTAGGACCGTTGCGCTCGTCGGCTATACAAACACGGGAAAATCCACCCTGCTGAACGCACTCACAGGCGCCAACGTCCTTGTCAAAGATGCGCTCTTTGCGACGCTCGATCCCACTTCCCGCAAACTTGAAATTGACGGGATGGACTTTCTGCTCACGGATACCGTCGGATTTTTGCGCGATCTTCCGCATCATCTCATCGAAGCATTCAAATCGACGCTGGAAAGCGCGCTTCACTGCGATCTGGCGCTCATCGTCTGCGATGCCGGCGGCGACTATGAGACGCAATTGGAAACAACTCTTTCCACTTTGCGCGATATGGGATTTTCGTCCCCCTATCTGATCGTCATGAATCAATGCGACCGCGCGCACCCGGAAGCCCGTTTCCCCAAAGATGCCGTCTGTATTTCAGCAAAATACGGACGCGGACTTGCATTATTGAAGCAAAAAATCTTTGAATCCTTGGAACGGCGGTTTATCAAAGCGGAACTGTTCGTTCCCTATGCGGATGCGGCGAAATATGCGGCGCTGCGATCGCTCGTGACGGAACGCGAAGTCTCTTATACGGACGACGGCGCGCACATTCTGGCAGTGATCCCCGCAGAACATGCTGCAAAATTTCGTCCCTATCTGAAATAGAAAAGGGAACATCTCAACGGCAATTCCAATAGAAATTAAAAACGAGCAAAAATTTTTAAAAATTTTTGCTCGTTTTATTGTACAATATATCGAAATTATTTTATTTTTTTAAAAAGACGCGCACTCCAAAAATCCATACCAAGTTCATCTATATAGAAATGCAAGATAGCACGGAAATTTTTGGTGGCTGTAGTAAGCATCATAATGTTAACGTCGGGTGACACTGCCTTTTCTGTGTATTGAAACAGCTTTTTCCCGATCCCGCAATTTCGATATTGCGATTTAACGTACAACTCGTCAATTTCAAAATATTCAGTACCCGATTTATAAATTGAAGTATCTTTCTCGGTTGTTGCGTTATGACCGAATAAATATCCGCAAATCAAATCTCCGTCCGCCGCAACAAAGATTCGTTTATTTTTGAGATCATCCGAATTATTTCTGCGATAACCATAACAAGAATTTTCTTGTTCCCATTCTTTTGAAAGTGCAATCAACTGAATTGCGATGCGTTCGGAAAACTTGATTTCTTTTATTGTCATATTTTTCCTCCGTTAAATTTCCGTTTCCCTTATCGTAATTATGGAATAAATCATTGAAAAACAAAATAAATAAGCGCACTATCTTGCTCGCAAGGTATCGTGCGCCATATTTTTCTATTATGATAAATTCTCTATCGAAATTGCGTTCAACGCGTTCCTTTTTTATGCTCATCCCGCTCATATTCCGCGGGATCCGTATACAGTTTATCGATGCGGATGGCAGCGTATTCTTTGATGTCAAGACATTTTCCGCAATTGTCGCAAATCTTGTTCGGATCGAGATCGCAGATCTCGCATTCCAGACAGCCGTCGCATTCCTTTTCTTCATCCAAGACGCACATTTTCCGTTCCATGGCGTAAAGTATACCCCTTCTTATGAAAAAAAGCAAGCCTTTCCGCAAAATAATCAAAATTTTTTTAGAACAAATGTTTGCAAAATTGCAAAGAGTATGCTATAATGGTGATCAAAGGAGAGAACCGCCATGCTGGATAAACGCAAACTTGACGTTGTGCTCGAATTTATCAACCGCTATACGGATGAAAACGGCTTTCCCCCCACCGTTCGGGATATCTGCGCCGAATTGCAGATCAAATCGACCGCAACAGCTTACGATTACGTCAACCGTCTGAAAGCCATGGGACTTTTGCAGAAAACGACAGGGAAAAAGCGCGCCGTTGCTTTAACCAATACAGGGACGGTCCGTGTTCCGCTCGTCGGTACCGTCACCGCGGGTACCCCTATCCTCGCGACGGAAAATTATGAGGGCTATTATACGCTTCCCTCTGCAGAATTTTCAGGAGACGATCTCTTTCTGCTCACGGTCAAAGGCGACAGTATGATCGAAGCAGGCATCTTCAACGGCGATAAGATCGTCGTCAGGAAGCAGGCAAATGCAGACAACGGAGATATTGTCGTTGCCATGTTTGACGACGGCATCGAAGAAGGCGCTACCGTGAAACGTTTCTTCCGGCGTGACGGCAAGTTTATTCTTCATCCGGAAAACCGGGAACTTTCCGATTATGTGCTTGATGAAGTGACCATCCTCGGAAAAGTCGTCGGGTTACTCCGCTCTTTCCGATAACAATGCAAGAAAAACCCCGCTTCGGCGGGGTTTTTTGTTACAAATTTTTCAGATAATAGACTTCTTCCTGCGAAAGCCTGCGTACGGCGCCGCGGTCAAGTCCCGTTAAAGTCAGATCGCCGATTTTCAGGCGCTTCAGAAAGACCACCTGTTTTCCGACCGCTTCGAACATTTTCCTGATTTCGCGGTTTTTTCCCTCGGTGATGACAACGCGAAGTTTGGTATATTTTTTGTTCGTCTCCGTTACGGTCACCTTGCACTTCTTGGACATTACGCCGCGGTCAATCTCAACGCCTGCACGCAGACGGTTGAGCTGAATATCCGTTATGGATCCTTCAATCCGCACAAGATAGGTCTTTGCGATCTCACTCTGCGGCGCAGTCAGACGGTACGCCAGATCGCCGTCGTTGGTCAGGATCAGCATCCCTTCGGTATCGTAATCAAGCCTTCCGACGGGAAACACCCGCCCGGCGCCTGCAGGCAAAAGGTCCATGACCGTCTTCCTGCCCTTATCGTCTGAGACGGTGCAAAGATACCCCTTCGGCTTATTGAGCAGATAATATTCGTACTTGACTTTGTGCGAGAGCGTTTTTCCGTCGAGCATGACCACGTCTTCACCCGAGACGTCGTCTCCCGCCTGTGCCACTTTCCCGTTGATCGTCACGCGCCCTGCTGCAATGATCTCATCGCTGCCGCGGCGGGACGCAACGCCCTGCTCCGCCAAAAATTTGTTGATACGCATGGAATCCGTCCGATTGAATTTTTATCGTTCTTCCATGATATACAAATTCTGTGAAAAAATCAAGTGATTCGCGAGAAAAATTCCGACACAACCCGCGATCGCCCCTTTTTTTGCAGGAAGGAGTTCCGCAAGCTGAAGCTCTGTACGGATCTGTGACCGTTCTTCCGACCTGAGCGGATAACGGAACAATTCCCTTACGCCAACGCTGCGGGGCAGCAGTGCAAAATCCGTCAGATCCGTCATGGAATAGCCGGAAAACGCTTCATCCAGCAATTCCGTAGTCCGCTCATACATCTGCGGAGAATTCAGCACCGCGCATACGACTGTCATGCCGTTGCGCTCCGCACTCGTCACAAGGCATCTTCCCGCCTCGGTCGTGAACCCCGTCTTCACGCCGTTTGCCCCCTCGTAGGAGGAAAGCATTTTGTTCTTATTGTACCAGCCGCGCGGCGCATAATATTTTGCAGAGACGATGGTGCGGAAAGTGTCGTTTTCCATTGCATAAGCGGCAATGAGCGCCAGATCGCGCGCCGTCGTATGATGCCGCCGATCGGGCAGGCCGTGCGGGTTGACAAATTGACTGTCCGTTGCGCCGAGCAGCGCCGCTTTCTCATTCATTTTTTGCGCAAACGCTTCCACGCTCCCGCTGTGATGCAGCGCGAGCGCGACTGCCGCGTCGTTTCCCGAACGCAGCATGAGTCCATACAGCAATTCCTCGACCGTATAGCGCTCCCCTGCCCTCAGGTAAATGCTCGATCCCTCCGTCCCTGCAGCCTGCGCGGGAATTTCGACCGTCTCCTGCAGGTCGCAGTCGTCAAGGATCAGGATCGCCGTCAGAATTTTCGTCGTACTCGCATTGGGAAGCGGCAGCTCCGCATGGGAAGCATGAAGTATGCGGCGGGAGGACACTTCCACAACGCACTCTGCTCTAGAAAGCTGTGCGGCCGACGCGCTTTGCGTGGGAAATATCCCGCAGCAAAGAATCGCAATGATGGGAAAAACCACCGCAAAAAGCAAGACCTGCAGGCGTTTCTTACGCATCTTCCCCCTTTCTGACAAGCTTTGTGAAGAGCTCGCCGGCCTTCTCGATCAACCCGTCCAGGGCATCATCCGTCACGCGCACGATGCGGCATTCTTTCCCGTCGTCGATGAGGAATCCTGCAGGTTTCACGTTGATGACCGTCCCCGCGCCCCCCGCAAAGGGAAGGCATTCTCCGTCGTCGATCTTCTTGACGTCACCGTATTCCCCTCCGCCGGACAGATACCCCATCGTCACCTTGGTAAACGGGATCACCTGTGCGCCGCTTGCCGTCTGAACAGGTTTCCCGATCACGGTGTTTACGTCTACAAGGCCCGTAAGTTTTTCCGCAGTCTTCTCAAGGATACTGTCGATTTTCTTTTTCTCATCCATTTCAAAAATCCCTCCATGCCTTTTTTCACCAGTGCGGCGCTGATGACGAGACCGTTCATCGCCGCCGCGATCTGTACGCACCCTTTCAGGCAAGGTTCGTTGTGAAATATCGCCTTGCTCCGAAAGGAAAGAAACGCATTCCGTTCGCACAAAAGTGCATATGCCGTCCCGCTCGCCGCAGATAACAGAGCGGCGAATAAAATGCTGCGCGCATCCCGTGCTCCGCCGACTTCCAGGATCTGATGAAAGCGGCAGAGCTGAAATCCCTTTGTCACTTCAAATTTTTTCCGCGCATCCGCCATCTCCGCATACGGAAGAATGACCGCCTTTTTCTTGGTGAGATGAAAGACGGCGCCCTCGCTGCGCACTTCGGCATAGCCGCCGATCAGCCGCAGCTTGTGATAGAGCGAAACGGAAAACCAGCCGCGGTTCTCCTTTGCGTCGAGATAGACGTCCGCATTCACAAAGACAGGGAAGAACAACAGAAGCGTCCCGAAAAAGAACGAATATACAAAAAATTCGCCCATAACCGTAATATGGGCGAATTTCCGAAAACTATGAAATTTCAGTCGATTTTGACAATATCCGTGTCGTCCAGCCCCTTCAGGAAATCCGGGATTTCGTAACCGCTTTCCTCGGCAGGCTCCTCGCGTTCTTTTTTTCCAACGGGCGTTTCCTCCTGCTGCCGCTCTTCCTCCGGCAGTTCGTCGCGCGCATACAAATATGTATCGTGTTCTTCGTCCGGGCGGGTGATTGCCGCCATCAATGTGTCGTAATCGGGCAGATCCTCCAGCGAATTGAGCTTGAAACGCTTCAGAAATTCGTCCGTCGTCGCAAACAGCACGGGCCGCCCGACCGCATCCTTTCTCCCGCACGGATAAATGAGTTTGAGATCGAGCAATGCATTTACGGCGTAATCGCTGTTGAGCCCGCGCAGAAGTTCGATTTCCGTACGCGTGATGGGCTGCTTGTAGGCAATGATCGCCGCCGTTTCCAAGATGGTGCGCGTAAGTTCTTTTTCACGGATGGGATTGAGCACTGCGGCAACGCCCTCTTTGTACTTCGGATTGGAACCGAGCTGCGCCTTTTTGTTGAACTCCAAAAGCACGATCCCGCCGTCCTCACCGTACCGCTCATGCAGCGCTTTCAGCGATTTTTTGACTTCGCTTTCCGTGACGTTCAGTTTTTCGGCAATATCCGCAATGGGAACGCCCTTTCCGGAGGCAAACAGGATCGCCTCAATCGTATTCGTCAATTGTTCCAAGACCTGCCTCCTCGTCTCTGTCCGGATTTAAGGAAATCGTGATTTCCCCGAACGCCTGGTCCTGCCTGACGCGCAGGAACTGATATTTCAGTAATTCCAAAATCGCCTGAAAAGTCGTAACAATCTCCGACTTCGTAAAATCCTGCGTGAACAGTTCTTCAAATTTCACTTCCTGCCGCTCTTCCAGACTTTCCAGCACAAACTGAATCTTCTGTTCGACGGTGAAGGAATCGCGCGGGATCTCGCGCACTTCTTCCTCTTTGAAATCCTCTTCGCGCTTGAGAAGAAACTGCGAGAAAACCGTGATCAGTTCATTCAGCGTCAGATGATCGAGCGTAAACACGGTGCGCGTTTCGCCGACGTCCTTGTCCGGCTCTTTGAAATAATAGCCGATCGTCTCGAGTTCTTTGAGCTTTTTTGTCTCTTCTTTGATCAGTTTATATTCCTCGAGCGCACGGATCAGTTCCGCCTTGTCTTCCTCGATTTCCGCATCGATTTCGGGATCTTCTTCAAGATTGGGAACAAGCGCCTGCGCCTTGATCTTGATGATCGTCGCTGCGATATTGAGATATTCGCTCACCTTATCGACGTCAAGATACGGAAGTCCTTTCATATAGTCCAGGAACTGTTCCGTTACCTGCGAAACAAAGACATCCTTGATCTCGATCTCTTCCTTATTGATCAGAAACAGAAGAAGGTCGAGCGGACCTTCGAAATTGTCAAGTACGGTCGTATAGTCCACGTTGGAATCGAACTTTTCGCGGATCGACTGTATTTTTTCCTGATCTACCATGCGATCAGCCCCCATAGTGCGGTAATCGGCCAGCCGAGAATATCGGTGGCAAACTGCATAAACCAACCCAAAATATCAAACCAAGCCATCTGCGGAACGCCGAAGCGCACCAACAGCTGACAGAGAAAACTCTCCAGAATGAGCCCGAATAAAATATACTGCCCGTAATTCCGCAAAAAGCGGAAGACTTTTCCGCGCCGCTTATTGACGGCGTCCAGAATCCGGAACCCGTCCAACGGATACAGCGGGAGAAGATTGAACACAAAAAAGCTCAGACTATACGCGAATACAAGATAGAAGAAACTTTCCAAAAGCTCCGTGACAAATGGCACTTCCGGCATATAATACAGGACAACGCAAAAGAGCGGGTAGATGAGCAGCGCCGTCAGATAATTCATGACGATCCCCGCGCAGGCTGTAAGCCCGAGCCCGAGACGATACCGTTTGAAATTGTCGGGATTGATCGCAACGGGCTTTGCCCAGCCGAACCCGACGAACGTAAAACACAGCAGTCCTACCGGATCGAAATGGCGGAACGGATTGAGAGACAGGCGCCCGCTCCATTTGGGCGTCGGATCCCCGCATCGATACGCTACATACGCATGAGCGAATTCATGCAGCGTCAGCACAACGGTGACCGCACACAAACTCGCCAGAAGAGAAATCAGATAATCCGCCATATTGCTTCTATTATATCGGAAATACAAAAAAATAGCAAGAAAATGTTTGCCTTATAACAAAATTCCGCATGAACAATCGCAGAAAGCGTCCGCAGATCGTCAAGGTATCGTGTGATCTGACCGTCAGGTTCCGACGACGGACATTGCCGTCACTTTAACCTGTCCGGGATCACATCGTTGCGGACAAGGTCTTCATAGCTCTGCGGTTTTACAATGTATTCCGCCTTTCCGTCCCTTACAAGCACCGCAGGCGGGATCATGTTCCTGTTGTAGTTGGATGCCATCGAATAATTGTATGCGCCCGTCGAAAGGACTGCCAGAATGTCGCCCGTCTTTGCTACGGGAAGGTTGAAATCCACGCCGATCAGATCGCCGCTCTCACAGCATTTTCCGGCAATGCTGACAAGTTCGGTCGCTTCTTCCGCGGCGCGGTTTGCAAGAACCGCCGTATATTTGCTCTGATAGAGCGCATATCGGGGATTATCGAACATTCCGCCGTCAACCGCAACATATTTGCGGATCCCCGGGATCTCTTTGATCGCACCGACCGTATAGAGCGTAATGCCTGCTTCGCCGACGATGGAACGCCCCGGTTCCAGATAGACGTACGGAAGCCTCAACCCAAGCTTTTCGCATCCCTGTCTGATCGTGGACAGCAGCGCACGCAGATATTCCGCGTAACCTTCCGCACCGATCTTTGCATCGCCTTCTGCATACCAAATGCCGAATCCGCCCCCCATGTTGAGCGAATCCGCTTCAAATCCGAGCTTTTTCTTCATTTCCGCCATAAAGGCGAGATTTTTTTCGACGGCAAGGACAAAGGATTGCTTCTCAAAGATCTGTGAACCGATGTGGCAGTGATACCCGCGCAAACGCAGATGCGGCTTGGACAGCACATATCGGGTGATTTCCTCCGCCGCACCGTTGGCAACGGAAAATCCGAATTTTGAATCGGGCGTAGCCGTCTGCACATAGGCATGCGTATGCGCCTCCACGCCGGGATTGATGCGGATGAGCACATCCTGCACCTTACCGCGCTTTTCCGCCTCCGCTTCGATCAGATCGGCCTCGGAATGCGCGTCAACGACGATGACGCCCACGCCGCAGTCGAGCGCTTCCGCAATCTCACGGGGAAGTTTGTTGTTGCCGTGCATCGTGATCTTTTCTGCAGGGAAGCCCGCTTTCACTGCAGTATACAATTCTCCGCCGGAAACGACGTCAACGCCGATCCCTTCCTGCTTTGCTATGGCATAGACCGCCGTACAGGAAAACGCCTTGGATGCATACAGCACAAGTCCGTTTCCCGCATACTCTCTTTCGATCGTATCCCGGTAGACGCCCATCATACGCCGGATATACGCCTCGTCAAATACATACAGCGGCGTTCCGAACTGCGCGGCAAGCTCAACGCAATCTGCGCCGCCGATCTCCAGATGTCCGTTTTTGTTAATTTTCAAAGTATCTCGCGTATTGATCATGCAAGAATTATACCACAATTTATGCACGAAGGTCAATAAAAAAATGACATAGCCTTGCCGAAAAAGCAATACTATGTCATACATATTACTATGCTAAATTATATTTTTTAAGCGATATTCCAATGTCTGGCGTTTTCCCGATATGCCTCCCACCAGGAATATTTCGGCGCATCGGAGCCCGCAAGCAGGTTGATCCGCGCGACCTCAACGCCGTCGCGCAGCAATACCGCCTGTCCGACCGTCTCCCCTGCCGCAATCGGTGCACCCAGACACTCCTCGATCTCATAGGAAACCGTATAATTTTCTTCCACGCCGCGCTTTCTCAGCACGCCGAGAGAGCTTTCCGGAACGATCGGCATCTTTTCCACGCTGCTTCCGCGAACGCTCACTTCCCGATCCAACGGGATCCCTGCCGTCAGATAGATTTTGCTTTCAAAATGGTCGAACGCATAGTCAAAGAGCGATTTCGTTGCGGAAAATCTTGCTTTGGAATCGGAGGATCCGATCACGACGGAAACAACGCGCATCTCGCCGCGCTTGGCAGAAGCAGCCAGACAAAAGCCCGCTTCATTCGTAAAGCCTGTCTTTCCCCCGTCGCAGCCGTCATACTGACGGATGAGTTTGTTGGTATTGGTCATCTGCGTCGTTCTGCCGTCCGGATGTGCAAAGTCCTCCAGCCAGATCCGTGAATATTCATGGTACTTTTCATGGCGGATGAGTTCACGCAGCATGAGCGCCACATCGCGGGCACAGGAATACTGCGGTTCCTTGGGCAATCCCGTACAGTTTGCAAACAGCGTATTTTCCGCGCCGAGTTCCTTGGCACGCTCGTTCATCCTTTCACAGAACGCGCCTTCACTGCCCGCAAGGCGTTCAGCGATCGCCACGCAGGAGTCATTGGCGGAACACACAGCAATACTCTTGAGCAATTCATCCGCCCGATAGGAAAGCCCCGCCCCGAGGAACACCTGCGAACCCCCCATTCCCGCGGCGCGTTCGGAAACGGTGATCTGTTCATCACAGGAAAGCTCTCCCGCATCCGCCGACTCCCTGTCTCTTATACACATCTCCGAGCCCACGAGACTAGCGCTCATCTCGTA
>URHP01000007.1 GCA_900547645.1 uncultured Eubacteriales bacterium | reverse complement strand
CAAGCTGGATGCGCTCGCCAAAGAACATAACTGCACGGTGACGGGCAGCGGCATGCAGGATATTTTCTGGATCAATATGGTCGCGATGGTCGCGGGCGGCTGCGCCGAGATCAAAAAAATCAAGGGCGCGTACAGCTATAATGTAGAGGATTACGGGCTTGCGCTTGCGAAGGCGCACGGCTGCGATCTTACGGTGAAGGAGTTTGAAAAGACGCTCGCGCATCCGACGGAGGTCGTCCCTTCCTATGCATGGAATGCGGCGGAGGCTATCTGCAACAAGCTCGGTCTGACCGTCAAGTCCATCCGTCAGGAGAACGTTCCTTATACGGTAGACAAAGATCTGTACAGCGAAACGCTCGGAAAGACGATCAAGGCGGGCAGATGCATCGGCATGTCGGCAGTCGTCACAATCGAGACCTATCAGGGGATCGTGATCGAAGAGGAGACCATCGGCAAAGTGTATGGACCCGATGACGGCGATCTTTGCGACTGGAAGATCACGGGCGAGCCGGATACGGAATTCCGCGTCGTCAAGCCCGCCACGGTCGAGCATACCTGCGCGACCATCGTCAATCGCATCCCTTCGCTCCTCAACGCGCCCGCCGGCTATGTGACGGCGGACGAACTGGACGAGATCAAATATCTCGTCAATCCGATCCATTACGAATTGTAAGAGGGCAGACAAATAGGGCGCTTCCTGCGGGAAGCGCCCTATTTGATCGTTGACGGATCATGCAACGGCGGTGAGGTCGGAAAGCGACACGGTCACCGTCTGCGTCGTCGCCTGCTGTCCGTCGCGTTCGTAGACGATCTGCACCATGTCGTTGGGGCGGACGGTGAGCGAGAGGTTTTCGATCTCAAAGGAGCGGTCGATCGTATGCGCCGTTCCGTTGATAATAACGGAGACGATTCTGTCGCCTTCCGCAAGTCCCAGCATCTCGGCGACGGAGCCCGAATTGACGGATGCGAGGATGACTTCCTCCGAAATGTTTCCGTAGCCGCTTGCGGCGTCGTAGACGTATTTGGAATTGCGTGTCGAGGCGGTCACGCCCAACAACAGGCGGTAGGCGCCGTCCGTCTCGTCATTGCCGTCGTTGGCGCTGTGAAGGATCCCGTCCACCGTGCCGCGCACGATTTCGAGCGGAACGGCATAGTTGATGTTCTGGTCTTCGTCGTTGCCCGCATTCGTGATGCCGATGAGTTCGCCGTTCTTGTTGAACAGTCCGCCGCCCGAATTGCCGCTGTAGAGTGCGGTATCGATGCGGATGGAGCGGTAAGAGCGAGCCGTATCGTCGATCTTGAGCGTGATATATTCGCTCTCGGTGCTGATGATGCCCTGCGTCACGCTCAGTCCGTACCCTTCGGGGTTGCCGATGGCGATCGCCGCTTCGCCCACGTGATATTCGTCCGCAAGCGTGACGGCCTGCGCATTTTCGTTGATCGCTTTGACGTCGCTCGTCTTTGCGCGGAGCACGGCAATGTCATAAGTGATTGTGCCGCCCACGTATTCGAGCGGAATGGCGTAGTCGCCGTAGTCGTAAACGGTGTAGCCGTTGGAGTCCGTATCCGCCTGTCCGTCGCCGTTTTCATCGACGGCGGCGGGGGAACCTTCGCTCCCGTACAGATATGCGTATACGCTGCGCGCGATCTTGCTGCCGCCGTTTTTGGAGCTGTCTGCGTTGTTGTTGAAGACGACGTGGTAGTCGGTCACGAAATAGGTGTATCCGTCTTCCGCTTCGTCCATGCTGTAAATGACTGCCGCGCCTGTCGAGACGGCAATGTCGGAAGTGGAATAGCTCGGTCCGAAGATCCCGCCGATCCCGCCGATCCCGCCGCCCGTGGTGGTCGTCTCCACGAATTCCGCATAGATCTTTGCGGTGGACTGCAGGCTTCGGTTGATCGCCGACGACATGTCGGTATTCAGCGTCAGATATTTGCCGAGGAATTCCTCAAAGGTCAGATCGGGATCGTTCGTCTGCTCTTTGTAAGCCTCGTAAATGGCGGAAATGTCGGCATTCTGTCCGTCTGTTCCGTTGGTGACGGTAAATGTATCCGTCGAACCGTCCGAATAGGTGATCGTATAAATGTCCTCCGCCCCGTTCGTACCCGTCTTTGCGATGGACGTGACGTACGCCTGCGTCGTGCAGCCGCTCAGGACGAGCGCAAACACAAAGATGACTGCGACAAGCGTCAGAAGAAGACATTTGCCGATGCGTTTCATACAGCGTTTCCTCCTGTTTGTAAAGCGCTATTACATTGCACATTATAATAGTGGAATGTTTCGGACAGGTCAATATTTTGTAACGCTTTTATGAAAGTTTACGGCAGAATGTGAAAGTTTTATTCTGCATCCGTACCTTGACATGCGGCACATGATTTGATACAATATAACGGATACGAAGGAGAACAAGCATATGTACGATTATCTGATTGTCGGAAGCGGTCTTTACGGCGCCGTGTGCGCCTATGAACTTGCGCGTGCGGGAAAGAGCGTTCTTGTCATCGACAGGCGCGATCATATCGGGGGAAACGTCTATACGGAGAGCGTCGAGGGGATCAACGTCCATCGTTACGGGGCGCATATCTTTCACACGTCGGACAGACGCGTGTGGGAGTATGTCAATCGTTTTGCCGAATTCAACGCGTTTGTCAATCAGCCCATTGCGCGCTATCGGGACGAATGTTACAATCTTCCCTTCAATATGAACACGTTTACCAAGCTCTGGCGCGATGTGTTTACGCCCGCGCAGGCGGAAGCGCGCATTGCCGAGGAGCGCAGCAAGGAGGGGATTTCCGAACCGAAAAATCTTGAGGAGCAGGCGCTGAGCCTGGTCGGGAGAACGATTTACGAAAAGCTCATCAAGGGATATACGGAAAAGCAGTGGGGCAGGCCCTGCACGGAGCTTCCGGCGTTCATCATCCGCCGTCTTCCCGTGCGCTTCCTGTTTGACAACAATTATTTCAACGACCGCTGGCAGGGGATCCCCGTAGGGGGCTATACCAGGATCGTGGCAAAGCTGCTTGCCGACGTGGACGTACGCCTGAAGAGCGATTTTCTGGAGGACAGGGAGGGGTACCTTTCCATGGCGCGCCGCGTTATTTATACGGGACCCATCGACGCCTATTACCGCTACCGTTTCGGCGCGCTCGAATACCGTTCCGTGCGCTTTGAAACGGAGGTGCTCGAGATGCCCAATTATCAGGGGAACGCCGTTATCAATTATACCGATTCCGGGGTACCGTACACGCGCATCATCGAGCATAAGCATTTTGAATTCGGCACGCAGCCCAAAACGGTCATCTCCCGCGAATATTCTGCGGAATGGAAGCGTGGGGACGAGCCGTATTATCCCGTCAACGATGCGAAGAATTCGCGGCTGTACGAACAGTACCGCACGCTTGCGGAAGGGGAGGAAAAGGTCGTATTCGGCGGAAGATTGGGGCAGTATAAATATTTTGATATGGACGATACCGTCTCTGCAGCGCTGGATGCGGTCAAGGCGGAGCTTGCGCGCTGATCTGTGCACTTTGTGAAGTAATAAATTTTTTTCGGGAAATTTTGCCCGAACTCTTCCTTTTTCGCGCCGTTTATAGTATAATAGAGAAAATTCCGAAAAGGAGAGAAAATGATGGCAAAAAAGAAGAACAAAATCGGATTGTTCGATCTGCTCATGATGCTCATGGCGCTCGTCGGGCTTGTGCTCGCCGTCGTCGGCATCTGCATTCCCTTCTTCCGGCTCAACGTGCTTGGTCAGAGCGAAGGGATCAAGCTGTTTGCGGAAGGACTCGCGGACGGGGATTTCCCGATTGCTACCGTGCAGGCGTTTGCGATCGTCTCGCTGGTGTTTACGGCAATTGCGGCGGCGCTCGTCCTGCTTGGCAAACTCGGTGTGATCCGCTTTAAGGGGCTGTTCAAGCTGCTGCTTGCGATCGCGACCATCGTGTTTGCGGCGCTCGTTATCACCTTTGCGGCGACCTATGCGGCGCAGTACGATCTCACGTCCATCGGCAACAATGCGGGCGGTATTTTCGGCGGCATCCTCGGCGGACTTGCCGATCTTACGGATGCTTCCTTTGTCGCCGCGTCCGGCGCCTATCTCGTCATGGGGGGGGGTGTCGTTTCTGGTGTTGCGTTGCTTGTTTCCAGGCTCAAATAACATTTTTTCTTATTGCAATCAAAATGCGTCACTCATTTGAGTGGCGCATTTTATTTTGTATTGTTTAAATTACGGGAGAGCGGATTATGAGACAGAATACAAGAGAAAAATTTTTATTTACAATAGCAATGGTTGCGGCGGGAATAGGGCTTGTGTTAGCGATTATAGGCATATGTTTACCGTTTTATGGCACTTACAATTTATTTGATCAACGGTTAGTGTTTCCGAGCACAGTGTCTATTGAACTTGTACGAACATTTGCAATAATTTCAGTCGTCTTGACAGCTCTTTATACGCTTCTGACGTTGGCAAGATTTGGCGGATTTGCGGAGTTTGTTTTTGCGATTATTGCCGTTATTTGCGCAATTCTTGTTGCCGTATTTTCTGCTGTCTTAGGAGCAAACATCAACGAAATCGTTGAAATTTGGAAGATTCTATTTGAGGAGTCAAGTAATCTTAATTTTACAATGTCGGGTGCTCCTTATTTAATTATGACAGGTGGGCTTTTTTCCAGTTTGGCATGGATTTTTTCATACATATTCATAAAAATGAAGAGAGTGGGCATTGTGGAAAGGGCTTTGCAGAAAAACCTGGAAAACAAAGGCCGACAAATACAGTATGCGCAGACTGTTGAACAGGAGCTTCAAGAAAAATTGTCCAAGATAAAAAGCACGCAAATCATCGGTCGATACACGGTGACCGATCAAAGAGACAGGCTCAAAAAAGGACTATTCGGCGCTTTCCTCGCCGGAACTGCTGGATCGATTATTGGCGCAATGTCTGCAAACGGACATATGGTGACGACTTTCCTTGTTTCCTATTCGGATGGCTCAAAGGAAACCTGGGATGTGCCTGAGGGGACACCTCTTTATCAGCAATTATTACAATATTGCTGACATAAGAACATGGTATTGGTACATCAAAAACAGCTCTGCAAAAATGCAGAGCTGTTTTTGATATAGGTTTTTTCAATCCAGATAATCTGCCAGCAGGTCGGTCATATCGTACAGTCCCGGCGCTCTGCCGACCAGCCACGCGGCGGCTTTCAGTGCGCCGGAGGCAAACACTTTGCGGCTGCGCGCCGAGTGGGAAAGGGTGACGATCTCGTCTTCGCCCGCAAACATGACCTCATGTTCGCCGACGATGGTGCCGCCGCGCACGGCGTGGATCCCGATCTCCCGCTTCTCCCTTGCGCCGACCATGCCGTGCCGACCGTATACGTTTTCTTTGTTTCCGCCGAATCCTTCGTTCACGCTCTCCGCAAGCATGAGCGCGGTTCCGGAAGGGGCGTCCTTTTTGAAGTGGTGATGCCGTTCCACGATCTCCGCATCAAAGGCGTCGCCCAAAATCTCTGCCGATTTCTTTGCCAGATACTGCAGCAGGTTGATGCCGACGGACAGATTCCCCGTCTTGAATACGGCGATCGTTTCCGAAGCTTTGCGGATGCGGGCGAGGTCTTGTTCCGTGTAGCCCGTTGCCGCCAGCACGACGGGAATCGCCCTGCCCTTGCAGAAGGCAAGCACGCTTTCAAGGGCGGAGGCGGAGGAAAAGTCCACAACGGCGTCCGCCTGTTCGGTGACGTCGGCAAGATTTGAATAGAGCGGGAAGGGGGCGGGCGCGGCGATCACGTCCACGCCTGCGGCGATCGTGACATTGCGTTCCGCCGCCGTTTCCGCAACATTTTTGCCCATGCGCCCGCAGGCGCCGCACAGAATGATCTTCATGCATTCACCTCAATGAGGTTTTCGTTGAGCGCGTCCTTCAGGAGTCTGAGGTGCTCCGGCTCGATGGGGGTAAGCGGCGCACGGGGAATGCCCGCGTCAAAGCCAAGAAGGTTCATCGCCGCCTTGACGGGAATGGGGTTGACTTCCACAAAGCATGCATTGATGAGGGGAAGCAGCGTGTCGTTTACGTTGTTTGCGGCGCTGAGGTCGCCGTTCTGCACGCATCTGACCAGCAGTTTCACCTGATCGGGCACGAGATTAGAGACCACGGAGATGACGGCCGAACCGCCCGCGCACAGAATGGGCAGATTGAGCGCGTCTTCTCCCGAATACAGATCGCACTTATAGCGGATGCGCCGCGCGGTCTCCATGACCTGCTGCATGTTTCCGCTCGCTTCCTTGATGCCCGCCATGTTGGGGATGTCGGCAATGCGCTCCATCGTCGCGGGGAGGATATTCACGCCCGTGCGTCCCGGCACGTTGTAGCAGATGACGGGGAGGCTTGTCGCGCCGCAGATCGCCTTGTAGTATTCGACAAGACCGTTCTGCGTGCATTTATTGTAATAGGGCGTTACGGCAAGGATCCCGTCTGCACCGAGCGACTCGGCAAGTCCGGTCATGGCAACGGCTTTTTCGGTGTTGTTGCCGCCCGTGCCGAAGATGAGTTTGATGCGTCCCTTCGCCCGTTCCACGGCATAACGCATGAGTTTTTCCTTTTCGGCCTCGGACATGGTGGCAGGCTCGCCCGTCGTCCCCAAAATGACGAGGGCATCCGTGCCGCCCTTGATCTGGTGTTCGATCATCTTTCCGAAGCAGTCGAAATTGATGCCGTCGTCCGTGAAGGGCGTGATCATGGCAGTCGCGCTGCCCTGCAAAAATCCTCTCATAATATCTCCTTGCCGCGCGCCATTTTATGCCGCGCGTCCCGTGTCATGTGAATGCCGCCGCTTGCAGGCTCAGTCGAAATAGCCCTTAGCCGCAAGCAGTTCGGCAAGCAGCACCGCGCCGCCCGCAGCGCCCCGCAGGGTGTTGTGCGAAAGGCCGATGAACTTATAGTCGAACAGAACGTCTTCGCGGAGCCGTCCTGCGCAGACCGCCATGCCGCGTTCCGTCATGCGGTCGAGTTTCGCCTGCGGGCGGTCGTCTTCTTCAAAGTAGTGGATGAACTGTCCGGGCGCGGAGGGGAGCCCGAGTTTCTGCGGCTCTCCCGCATAATCCGCCCATGCGGCAAGGATCTCGGCCTTCGAGGGCTTCTGTTCGAAGGAGACGAACACCGCCGCCGTATGCCCGTCGGAGACGGGGACGCGCAGACACTGCGACGTGATGACGGGACCGTCCGCGTTGACGATGCGCCCGTCTTCGACGCGGCCCCAGATCTTGAGCGGCTCTTCCTCGCTCTTTTGTTCCTCGCCGCCGATGTAGGGGATGATGTTGTCCACGATCTCGGGCATCGTCGCAAACGTCTTTCCTGCGCCGGAGATCGCCTGATAGGTGGTCACCGCGGCGCAGCGGATGCCGAATTTTTTCAGCGGGTGCAGCAGGGGAACGTACGATTGCAGCGAGCAGTTGCTCTTGACCGCGATGAATCCGCGTTTCGTGCCGAGCCGCGCGCGCTGCGCTGCGATCACGCTGAGGTGATCGGCGTTGATCTCGGGAATGATCATGGGCACGTCGGGCGTTGCGCGATGCGCCGAGTTGTTGGAAACGACGGGCACTTCGAGCTTGGCATACCGTTCTTCGAGCGCCTTGATCGCGTCCTTTTTCATGTTGACGGCACAGAATACGAAATCCACCTGGCGGGCGATCGTCTCGGCGTCCGCCTCTGCGTCGAGCATGCGCATGTCTTTTGCGTATGCGGGGACGGGAACGCCCATCGCCCATTTGTCGCCCACGGCGTCTTCGTAGCGCTTTCCCGCCGAGCGTGCGCTTGCGGCAAGCACCACGGGCCGGAACAGGGGATGCCCGTCCAGCAGTGTCACAAATCTCTGCCCGACCATCCCGGTCGCGCCGATAATACCGACTTTGTACGTCTTGTTCATGATCGTTCTCCTTGAAAGAGGTTTCTGACGGAAGGAAAAAAGAAGGCGGTCGTCCGCCTTCTTCGCCTTTTTCAGTAAGATCTGCCGAAAAAGCGCTTCACCGCGGACGGTGACAGGAATGCGGGTATTCTCCCGCAAACCCAGCAGATCCGCGGGGAAAACGGATCGCTTCGGCGGGGATACCCTTTCCCGTGCGCATCCTGCGAGGAATCCCCGTTCCTCTCTGCGTACGGTACTCATGTTCGCCCGCTCCTCTTTTTAGCGAGACAATTTTATCATACGTACACAGAAAAATCAAGGAATTTGCCCGAATTCAATTGAATTATTTTGCGATTTGTAGTACAATAACCGCATGGGCGGTCTTTCCGTCCGTCAAACACGCGGAAAACGGAGAAAACATATATGGCAGACAGAGAAAGAAAGGGGCTTGTCGCCCGTTGGCTGGAAGGGAAGGAGCGCAGCGAAGATTATGCGCGCAGCACGCTTCCCACAAGCCGTTGGGCGCTCTTCTGGGACATTCTCAAGGGAAGATTCGGCAAACTTGTGCTCATCAATCTGCTGATGGTGCTCACCTTCCTGCCCCTTGCCGCAGTCATCGTGTGGCGCATCTTTGCGATCAGCCTGCAGGGTACGCTCGGACCGTTCGGCGCGGGTCTCGGCGTGGGATACCCCGTGCTTCCCGAACTTGTCGGGTATGCGGAAATGAACATGTTCCAGGCAGATCTCTTCTTCTTTGCGCTGTTCATTCCGGCAGGCGCGATCGCCGCGCTCGGCATTTCGGGCGGCGGCTACATCATCCGGAACCTCATCTGGACGGAGGGCATCTTCGTCGCGAACGATTTCCTGCGCGGCATCCGCCGCAACTATTGGAACGTGCTGGAAGCGGTGCTCGTGTTTACAATTATCCTGTTCATCGCGCGCACGATGGGCAATCTTGCCGACTGGCTGGTTTCGATGGGTTCGGACGGAGCAGGGTGGCTGATTGCCTCCAAAGTGGTGGGCTATATCTTTGTTGCCTTTGCCGTACTGCTCTTTTTCTGGATGATCTCGCTGGGGATCAGCTACAAGCAGGGGCCTTGGGCGCTCTTCCGGAATGCCGTCGTCATGACGGTCGGCACCTTCCCGCAGACTGTTTTCTTTGCGGCGCTCGCTACCTGGCCCATCTTCCTGACGCTGTTTACTTCAGGATTTTTTGCCGTCATCGGCATTCTGATCCTGCTCTTTTTCGGACTTTCCTATATGCTGCTCGTCTGGCTGGACTATTCCCAGTGGGCGTTCGACAAGTTCGTCAATCCTGCCATCGGCGTGGCGACGGGCAGAGGGCTCTACAACAAGGACAAGCCCAAGGAGGGTGCAAAGCCCGATGCCGCGCAGGACAGTGCGGCGATGCGCGAATACCGCCGCTTGATCGTGGCGCAGGGCAAGAGCAAACTTGTTTGCCGTCCCATCAAACCCATCGACGACGATCTGGAAGTGTATCAGCTTCCCGATTCATTCTCGCGTGAAGACCTTGAAAAGCTGCGGCAGAGCAAGGAGGCGATCGAAGAGGACACGCGCGCCTATGAGGAAGAACACAAGAGCGACGAGCGGTACATCGAGTACAACCGCCAGTTCGAGGAGCGCGAGCGTGCGCTCCGGGAAGAGGACGAGGGCAGGAAAAAGAAGAAAAAGGCGCCCAGACCGCCCAAAATGCTCAACAAGCGCTGATGAGGGAAGGCATGGCGCAGGCATACGATCATCTTTCCGAATGGTTTGAACGACTCAACGACGACTGCGGCTATGAACAATGGTCGCAGTATTTTCTTTCCGGGCTGCGTGCGCTCGGCGCGGGGGAAAAGGGGCTGGAGGTCGGCTGCGGCAGCGGCGCGTTCTGCCGTGCGCTTGCGGCGGGCGGCTATCGGATGACGGGCGCCGATCTCTCCGCGCCCATGCTCTCCGAAGGAATGCGCCTTGCGCGGGAAGCGGGGCTTTCCGTCTCCTTCGTGCAGGCGGACGCGGCGAAACTTTCCCTCGGGAAATTCGATTTTATCATTTCTCCGAACGACTGTTACAATTATATCCCGCCCGCAAAGCTGCCTGCGGCGTTCCGCCGCGCCGCCGCTTCCCTTCATAAAGGGGGGATCTTTTGGTTCGATCTCTCCTCTGCATACAAATTACGCGAAAAAATTGCGGATAATGTGTTTGCGGACGACCGGGACGAGGTTACATATCTTGTGTTCAATCATCTGCTGGATGACCGCGTGGAAATGGACGTCACGCTCTTCGTGCGCCGTGCAGACGGCGCGTTCGATCGCTTTGACGAGCGGCACGTGCAGTATATCCATGAGACGGACGCCGTGCGTGCGGCGCTGGAGGGCGCCGGGTTCGACGTGCTGCGCGTCGAAGGGCATCTCGGCGGAGATCCGGAAAAAAGCGACAGGGTGAATTTCATATGCCGGAAACCGTAAGCAAACTTTACCGCGCGCTCGTTTGGAAGGAGCGCGTCTCCCTTGCCGTCCTCGATACGACCGCGCTCGTGAACGAGGCGATCGTCCGTCATGCGCTCTCGCCCGTTGCGGCGGCGGCGCTCGGCAGGACGCTGACTGCGACGGCATACCTTGCGGGCTGGCTGAAAGAGGAGAAGAGCTCGCTCTCCGTCTCGGTGGACGGGGGCGGCGCCGGCGGCAAGATCGGTACCGCGGCGGACGGCGCGCTGAACATCCGCGGATTTATCGAACATCCGGACGTACAGCTCCCGCCCCGTGCGGACGGGAAACTTGACGTCGGGCGTTGCGTCGGCAAAAACGGAACGTTTACCGTGATCCGCGACGACGGCGAGGGGATCCCTTTCGTCGGGACAAGTCCGCTTGTCTCGGGGGAGATCGCCGAGGATCTGTCCGCCTATTTTCTGACGAGCGAACAGCGTCCCACGGCGGTCGCGCTCGGCGTGAAGATTGCGCCTGACGGCCGCTGCATCGGTGCGGGCGGCGTCTTTTTGCAGCCGCTTCCGGGCGCGGGCGACGAAGCGCTGGATTTTGCGCAGGAAGCGATCGGCAGGTACCGGAATCTCTCTTCCGTCATTGCGGAAGCGGGCGCGCAGTCCGTTCTCTCCGCCTTTGGCGCGAAGGACGTTTCCGTGCGCGACGTGCGCTTTTCCTGCCATTGTTCGCGGGAACGGGCGGCATCTGCCGTACTCGCCATGGGACGGGAGGATGCGCGTGCGCTGCTTGCGCAGCAGGGCGAGATCCGCGTGCACTGCCACTATTGTAACGCCGATTATACATTTGATGAAGACGATTTGCGCAAGCTTTTCGGGGAGAATGCATGAAGGAAGACAACGTACGGAAGCTGGATCTCAGCGATGAGTTCCTTTTGGAGAGCGTGGAAAACCGTCTGCAGGACGGAAATTATCTCGGCGCGCTCAAATTGCTCAATAAACGCAACGGGATGTATGCGCCGAGTGCGGATGCGCAGGCGCTTGCCGCGGACATCTATGAAGGGCTGGAACTGTGGAACCTTGCCGCAGACGCGTGGTTCCGCTTTCTGGATACCTGTAACGAGGCGGATTTCGGCGAGGGATACGAGGGGCTTGCGGTCGCCTTTATGAACATGGGCAACGACGTCCAGTCCGCGCTCTATTATCACCGTGCCTTTGCGGAAGAGGGGCAGCTCTCGCCTGAGGGCGCCGCCGAAATCGGGAATCTGTTCCGCCGTGCCGCCGCGCCGCGGCTGCGGCTGGTGCATGCGGAGGGCGCGCCCGAGCCGGAGCTGCTGTCGGAGGGGCTGGCGCTGTTAAAGGCGGGCGAACTTGACAAGGCGCGCGAAAAATTCGGCGAAGTCCCCGCGGAAAGTTCGGATTATCCGTCGGCGGCGGGGCTTTCCGCCATGTGTACGCTCATGACGGGCGACGAGGAGGGCGCGCAGCGCGAGTGCGAGACATTGTTGGAAAAGCATCCCGACAACGTGCAGGCGCTCACGACCTACTGCGCCGTGCTGGGCGCGCGCGGGGATAAGGACGGGGCGAAGCGCGTTGCGGAAAAACTTGCCTCCCTTTCCGTGGACGCGACGGACGATCTGTACCGCGTTGCGACCGCGCTGTGCGAGACGGGACTGGATGAGCCTGCGTACGAAAAGCTGACGCTGCTTGCGGACCGCCTTCCCTATGATGAAAACATACTTTGGTTCCGCGCCGTTGCCGCGTGGCGTACGGACAGACAGGACGAGGCGATCGAGTCGCTGGAAACGCTCACCACCGTCTATCCGCGCAAAGCGGTCGCCGACTACTATCTGGAGCGCATGCGCAAGTGCAAGGACGGCGACGAGCAGACCTTTTCCATGACCTACTATTACCGCGTTCCCGAGGACGAGTACGAGACGATCGCAAGTTTTCTGCTGGCGGCGGCGTCCGTGGAAGAGCGTGACGCGCGGCGCATTGCGGAACTTCCGCAGCTCGACACCTTTTTCCGGATCGCCTTTGACGAGATGGAAGGGCGGGACGAAAAATTGCAGTCGCTCGCCGTGCGCGTTGCCGTGCGCGTCCGCGCCGACGCGTTTTTGCGCGAAGTTCTGCTCGACTGCAGCCTGGAGGAATTTTCCAAGATCAACATTCTGCATGCGCTGACCATGCGCAACGAAGAGGAATCGTTCGGCGTCGTCGTGTGCAACGTCTATAAGGAATTTTTCACGCACAAGATCGAGATCGGGCAGAAGAAGGCGGACGCGTTCATGAAGGCGTTTGCGGACGTATATTCCAAGTTTGCGCTGCTTTCCGAGGAAAACGAGGGCAAGATCTGCGCGGCGGCGGAGGACGTGTATGCCACGCTGGAAGAGGCGGGCGCGCTCGATTACTGCGACGAGCGTGCGGCGCTCGCCGCGGCGATCTACCGTGAATCGCGCCTGAAGGGCGGGGAACGCTCGCTTGCCGAGATCGTCGATCTCTTCGATGCAAACAAGTATACGACGCAGCAGATTCTGGATTTCATGATGTGAGGGCGATATGAAAAAACTCATCGATTTCGACGGTCTGTTCGACGAGAAACTCGCTGAATATATCCGCGACAATCCGACAAAGTATACGGAAAAGCAGTGGGAAAACGTCATTCCCAAGCTGTACCGGCAGTTCGGCGATACCTATGTCGCCAAGGCGGGCGCGACGCCCAGACAGTACTACTCTTCCATGACGGATGAAGAGCTGTGCGATGCGCTTGCGCGGCACGTTTCGGAAGGGGTGCCCGTCTCCGATTTTCTGTGCCGCGAGATCGAGCGCCGCGGCTGCACGGATGCGCTCGTGCGCCTGCTGTCCCTGCGGGAGGAGGAGATCCTGACGCTTGCCGTCAATCTTGCGGGGAGCAACGAAAAGGCGTATCCCGCCTATTTCGATCTTCTGATTTCCGAAGTGAGCGCAGACATCAAGGAAGCGGTCTGCGAACAGCTCAAGGGAGGGGCGGACGCCGCCAAGGAGCGGGCGATCGCCTGTTACGAGGCTGGGCAGGAGCGGGAGATCATGCTGGAGATCCTCTCGCGCTGTAAGCAGCGTGACGACAGGGTGTTCGATATCCTGATGAACGCTTTCCGCACCGGGGACGAAGTCCCCATGCACGCAAGCTATCTTGCCGCTTACGGCGATGAGCGCGCGCTGCCCGTTCTGCTCGACTATATCGACCGCGACGACATCAATTTTCTGGAGTTCCGCGAACTCAAATATGCGATCGAGGCGCTGGGCGGCGAATACACCAAGCCGCGCGATTTTACCAACGATCCGTACTATCAGGAGATCCTCGAACAGTCTCAGCTTCCGCCCGAACCCGCTTCGGGCAAGACGGATGCCTGACGGTGAAGACAGACATATTGAGTCGCAGCGGGGCGCGCGTAAGTGCGTTGCCGGGTGGAAGGAGGGGTACATGTGATCTTGAATACGGGCGCGCGGACGGACACTGTACAGTATTTTTCGGAGTGGCTGTTCAGACGGTTTCGGGAGGGCTACGTCTATACACGCAATCCGCTCTTTCCGCACAAAGTCACGCGCTATGAGCTTTCTCCCGACAGGATCGACTGCGTTCTGTTCTGCTCCAAAAACTATGCGCCTGTTCTGTCGCGCCTTCATGAGATCACGGACCGATACCGCACGTACTTTCATTTTACGATCACCGCATACGGCAGAGAGATCGAGCCGGGCGTTCCGTCGATCGACGACAGCGTCGGAACACTGAAGATGCTTTCTGCGCTGGTTGGCAGACAGAGGGTGGCATGGCGTTACGATCCCGTTCTGCTCACGCGGGAATATACGATCGAGCGCCATCTCGATACGTTTGCGTATCTGGCGGAGCAGCTTGCGCCGCACATTGACCGCTGTATTTTCAGTTTCGTCGAAATGTATAAAAAGCTGCAAGCCAATATGCCCGAACTCATTCCGCTGACGGAACGCGATAAAGAGCGTCTCGCCGAAGGACTTGGAAAAATTGCGGCGAAGTACGGCATTTACCTGCAGACCTGCGGCACCAACGGGGATTGGTCGCGCTACGGGATTCATCCGTCCGGATGCGCCACGCTGGAGATCCTTGGCAGGGCAAACGGGTGTGAATTCAAAGATCTGAAGCACAGGGGTCTGCGTGAAGGCTGCCATTGCATCGAAAGCCGAGACATCGGCGCATACGATACCTGTCTCAATGGCTGTAAATACTGTTATGCAAACAAGAGTCCGCAGAAGGCGCAGGAAAATTACCTCCTGCATGATCCCGATTCACCGCTCTTGCTGGGGCATCTTGAAGAAGGCGATACGTTGTTGCAGGGCGACCAGAAAAGCTTTTTGAAGAGTGTATCCCGTCAAAGTTCGCTCTTTGACGGAGACGCAGAGTAGACCGCCGACAGAGTTGGATTCTGCAGCGGAACATAAATGAAAACGCCGCGCCGTTCTTCAAGAACGGCGCGGCGCGTCTTATGCCGCCGATCGGATTCGAACCGATACGGATCACTCCACAGGATTCTAAGTCCTGCGTGTCTGCCAATTTCACCACGGCGGCGGATAATGCCATTATTATACGCCGATTATGGGAAAAAGGCAAGCAAAGTTATGCCTTGTGCAGGGCGGGATGTGCGGCGGGCTGCTGTTCCGCTTCGGGAAGGGCGGCACGGCGGTCCTTGCCCCAGAAGAAGAGCCCGACCATTCCGGGACCGACGTGCGATCCCGTACAGATGTCGTGATACTCCACGATAATATTGTTCACGCCCTTCGCGCGCAGCAGATTTGCAAGGAATTCGGCGTCTTCGGGACAGTCGCCGTGCGTGATGGCGACCAGACTGCTTTCGGGGCGGATGGCGCGTTTGAAAAAGGTTTCGGCGATCGCTTCCAGCGCCTTTCTCCTGCCGCGCGCCTTGCCGCAGGCAACGATCTTTGCGTTTGTGCTCTCGTCGGCGCGGAGAAGGGGCTTGATATTCAGAAGCGTTCCCGCGATTGCAACCGTGCGTGAAATGCGTCCGCTGCGGCGCAGGTATTTGAGATCGTCCACCGTAAAGTAGCTGTTCATCTTATAGGTATTTTCTTTCACCCATTCTGCGCACGCCTGCGCGCTCTCGCCGAGGTCCCGCAGGTCTGCCGCTTTGATGGCGATGAGCCCTTCTCCGAGGGAGGCGTTTGCGCTGTCGAGTGCGAAGACTTTGCGCTCGGGGAATTCCTTCATGAGTCGTCCGGCGGCCTCCTGCGCCTGCGCAAAGGTGCCGCTGACCCCGGAAGAGATGGTGAACAGCAGGACGTCGCGCCCTTCTTCCAAAGCGGGACGGAGCGCCTCTTCGAAGACCTCCGCGCTCAGCAGGGAAGTCTTTGCTTCGGCGCCTGCGCGCATGGCGTCATAGAATTGTTTTGCGGTCTCTTCAAACGGCATGCCTTCCGTAAAGCAGGGGTGTTCCACGCCGTCGATCATATACTGAAAAGAAATGACGTGTATCTCACGCGCGATGCGGATGTCGTTGGGGATATTTGCACCCGAATCGACGAAAATTGCAAATTTCTTCATTTTGATCTCCTTGGACGGAAAGCGCCGTCTGTTAACAGCATATCACGCGGAAATGGAAAATACACCCTATTTCCGTCCGTATGCGCTCTCCATTCGTTCACTTTGTGTCTATTGTCGTGATTATGAACTCCACGGCGCGCAATTTTCACTCTACTCACGGTAGAGTGGGGTATTTTTCGGCAAAATTCTGCGTTTTCCGCATGGGACAACGGGTGCGCGGCATATGGTAGCGTGAGGTGACTGTATGCTGGAAATGCTTTGCTCGCTCCTGTGCCGTCTGTTCTTTTTTACGGGCGCCGTGCGGGACGAAAGTTCTTACCCCAAGCCGCTCTCCAGGGAGGACGAGGAAAAATATCTTGCGCTTGCGCGTCAGGGGGACAAAAATGCGCGCGATCAGCTTGTGCGTCATAACATGCGCCTCGTTGCGCACGTCGTCAAAAAATATACGGGGGCGGCGGAGACGGACGACATGATCTCTGTGGGAAGCATCGGGCTCATCAAGGCGATCAACACCTATGAACCGTCGCGCGGGACGCGCCTTGCAACTTATACGGCGCGCTGTATCGAAAACGAGATCCTCATGTTCATCCGTGCGGGAAAAAAGCACAAGTGCAACGTGTCGCTCTCCGATCCCGTCGGAACGGATAAGGACGGCAACGAACTTACTCTCATGGATCTGCTGTTCGAAAAAGAAGACAAGGTGTTCGGCAGCGTCGAACAATCCCTCATGCAGGAAAAGTTCCTTGCCGCCGTCAAAAAGCTGCTGAACGAACGGGAAACGACGGTGATCTGCCTTCGGTATGCGCTCACGGGGGGAGCGCCCATGCCGCAGCGGGAAGTGGCGCGTCGGCTGAAAATTTCGCGCTCCTATGTATCGCGCATCGAAAAGCGCGCGCTGGAAAAACTGCGCGACGGACTGAACCGGGAAGATTTTTTTGCGGAGTAGTTCCGCAATTACGGGGACGGCGCGGGGAGGAAGTTTTCCGCGCCGCCCTGTTTTCAGCTGATTTGCGCGCATTGTTTGACTTTTTCCGCATGATTTTGTATAATAACCGAAAAGTCCGCGTGCGTACGCATCGTCTGGTCGCCGGAATGGCGGGCAGGGCAGGGTTGCGCCGCGGCGGTACACGGGGTATTTCTATGCGGATCGATGAAATTCTCGCGCAGAAGCGGACGCTCTCCTTCGAGGTCTTTCCGCCCAAAAAGGGCATGGAGGAGCGGGACAAGCTGTTTTCCGTCATTGACGAGCTCAGAGAGCTGTCCCCCGATTTTATCAGCGTTACCTACGGGGCGGGCGGTTCCAATTCCAAAAATTCGGTGGAGATCGCCGACTATCTTCAGAACCGGGCGCAGATCACCGCGCTCGCGCACATTACGGGCGGACCGTCTTCGCCCGAGGACGTGACCGCCGTCGCGTCTGCTCTGCGCGACAGGGGCGTGGAGAATGTGCTCTGTCTGCGCGGGGACAGACCTGTCGGCTACGAAGCGGATTACTGCCGTTGGTTTCCGCATGCGACCGACCTTGCCGCCTATCTTGCGCCGTACGGTTTTTCGCTGGGCGCGGCGTGCTATCCAGAAGGGCATCCCGAGTGCGAATCGCTCTATGCCGACCTCGTCAACATGAAAAAGAAGGAGGAAGCCGGGGCGCGCTTCTTTATCACGCAACTCTTTTACGACAATTCCTATTACTATCGGCTTGTGGGCGAAGCGCGCAGGATCGGCGTGACGTCGCCCATCATTCCGGGGATCATGCCGCTCGTCAACCCCAAAAATATCCGGCGGATCAAGGAAATGTGCGGCAGCGCCATTCCGCTCGAGTTCCGCAACATGATCGAGATCTATTCCTCCCGTCCCGCCGTGATGGAGGAGATCGGCTATAACTATGCGGTCTATCAGATCATCGATCTGATCGCCAAGGGGGCGCCGGGCATCCATCTGTACGTCATGAACAACGCCGCCACGGCGCGGGCGATCTGTTCCCGCATCGGGAGAGTGCTGCATGAACTCTTCTGATCTTCGCCGCACCGCCTGCGCCTATCTCGGCTGCCGCGGCGAAGCGCCTGCGGAGATGCTCGCCCTCGTGGACGGATGCTTTGCCGAGGCGCGCTCGCTTTCGCATTTTCGTGCGGTCGCACGGGAATACCGTACGCCGCTTCCATTTTTGGAGAAAGAGCCGTACCGTTCCTTTCTGGCGGGGTGTTCGGGCTATGCGCTCGTCGCAATGACGCTGGGTGCGGAAGCGGAACTGCGGGTACGCGCGCTGACGGCGGTCGATCCCGCCCGCGCCGTGGTGCTGGACGCCTGCGCGAGCGCACTCGTTGAATACGAAGGGGACTGCTGGGAGGAGCGCTTCGGCGCGGACAGAACGTACCGCTTCTGTCCCGGATACGGGGGGAGCGATGTTGCGGACAACGCGTTCATCTTCCGCGAGCTGCGCCCCGATCGCATCGGGATGCAGCTTCTGCCGTCGGGCATGATCGCGCCGCAGAAGTCAATGGCGGGAATTGTCGGATTGGGAAAGCGCGCGCGGAAATCGTGCGCGGAATGTATGGCGGCGGCCGGCTGCCCGTTTCGGAAGGAGGGACGCACATGTTACGGCTCGGAAAAAAGCTGACGGTCTTTGACGGCGGCATGGGGAGCGAATTGGAGCGCGCCGGATTGGGTGCGTATGATCCCGTGGAACTCAATCTCACGCATGCCGAAGCGGTGCGCGCCGTGCATCGCGCCTATGCGGAAGCGGGGGCGGACGTGATCACCGCCAATACGTTCGGGCTCAACCGCATCAAATACAGGGGAGAATATTCTCTGAAGGAGCTTGCTTGCGCCGCCGTGGAAAATGCGCGCGCCGCGGGGAAAGAGGTGCTCTTCGACGTCGGACCCACGGGCGCGTTGCTTGCGCCGGTCGGGACGCTCACTTTTGACGAAGTGTATGAGGCGTATGCGGAAATCGCGCGCCTGACCTCGGACATGGTGGGGGGATATCTTGTCGAGACCTTCTCCGATCTCTATGAACTCAAGGCGTGCGTGCTGGCGCTGAAGGAGCATTCGGACAAGCCCGTGTTCGCCACGGTGACCTTTGATCGGTCGGGGCGGACGCTGACCGGCTCCACGCCCGAGATCGTCGCGCTGCTGCTCGAAGGTCTGGGCGCGGATGCGATCGGCGTCAACTGTTCGCTCGGTCCCGAAGAACTGTTTCCCGTTGCGGAACGGCTGCTTGCGGCGACCGACTTGCCCGTCATCGTGCAGCCCAACCGCGGACTGCCTGTCTGGAAGGACGGCAGAACGGTCTACGAACTTCCCGACGAGACATTTGCGCTCTGGGCGGAAAAGTACGCGCAGATCGGCGTTGCGGCAATCGGCGGATGCTGCGGCACGACGCCCGAGACCATCCGCCGCATTGCGCATCTCAAAGACCGCGCCGTGTCCGCGCGCAGCGTACGGCAGGAGACGGCGGTCTGCTCGGCGACGCGTCTCGTCCGCTTTGACGGCGTGCGCGTCTGCGGTGAACGCATGAATCCTACGGGAAAGCCCAGGCTTCGCGACGCGCTCCGCACCGGGGACGACGGTTATCTTGTGGCGGAAGCGCTCCGCCAGGAGGAAGCGGGCGCAGATCTGCTCGATCTCAACGTCGGCGTACCGGGACTTGACGAGCCTGCCGTCATGCGCCGCGCCGTCTGTGCCGTGCAGGAGAGCTGCGCGCTCCCCCTGCAGATCGATTCCTCCGATGCGGCGGCTTTGGAAGCGGGGGCGCGCTATTACAACGGCGTGCCGCTCCTCAACAGCGTGAACGGTGAGGAAGCGGTCATGGCGCGCGTGTTTCCGATCGCAAAGAAGTACGGTGCGGTCGTGCTGGGGCTGACCATGGATGAAAACGGCGTGCCGCGCACGGCAAAGCAGCGCGCCGACATCGCCGCCCGCATATTGAAGCGGGCGGAAGAATACGGTATCCCCCGCCGCAGGGTGATGATCGATACGCTCGTGCTGACGGCGTCTGCCGAACAGTCTCTCGTTGCCGAGACGCTGAAGGGGCTTTCCCTCGTGGGGGAACGGGGCGTGCGGACGGCGCTGGGGGTTTCCAACGTCTCGTTCGGGCTCCCCGCGCGCCCGCTTCTCAACCGCACCTTCCTCGGGATGGCGCTCGGGTGCGGGCTGTGTATGCCCATTCTCAACCCCCTGGATGGCGAAATGATGGGGACAGTGCGCGCATTCCGCGTCCTTTCCGGCGAAGACCGGGGCGCTGAAACCTATATCGGGACCTATCGGGATGTGCAGCTCCATGCGCCGCCTCCCGTCGGAGCGGCGCCGTCCGCCGCGGAAAAATTGCCCGCCAAAGATCTCTATGACTGCGTTCTGCGCGGTCTTACCGGGAGCGCGGCGGAGCTGGCGCAAAGAGAGCTTTCCGCGCTTGCGCCGCTTGCACTCGTGGAACAGACGCTCATTCCTGCGCTCAACGAGGTAGGAAAAAAATATGCCGAAGGAACGCTTTTTCTGCCGCAGCTCATCGCGTCTGCCGAAGCTGCCAAAGCGGCGTTCGTTGTGGTCGGGGAGCGGCTCGGCCCCGGAAAGAACGTGCGCGGAAAGATCGTAATGGCGACGGTCAGGGGCGACGTGCACGACATCGGGAAAAACATCGTAAAAGTGGTCGCGCAGTCGCACGGATATGAAGTGATCGATCTCGGCAAGGACGTCCCGAAGGAGCGCGTCGTCGAGGCGGCGCTGCGGGAAAAGCCCTTCGTCGTCGGGCTGTCCGCGCTCATGACGACCACAGTGAGGAGCATGGAAGAGACGATCGCCGCCCTGCGTGCCGCCGGATGTGAGGCGAAAATTTTTGTCGGCGGCGCGGTACTGAACGCACAGATCGCCGAGCAGATCGGCGCGGACGGCTATACGGAGGATGCGCCTTCCTTCGTTGCCGCGCTCGATCGGCTCCTTGCCGGACACGCTGACCGTTAAACGAAAAAACCACCGGGGATGCCGGTGGTTTTTTTATGATTCTGTTTCTTCGATGATCGTTTGCAGACTGTGCAGGAACGCTTTCGCGGGTTCGGAGAACGCGGAACATTTTTTCCAGGCAAAGATGAGATCCGCCCGTATGCGCGGTTCGAAAGGGTGGAATACGACGCCCGTTCCCCGCGTATTGACCAGTCCGTCGATCGTCACGGCGCAGCCGAGTCCCTCCTGTACCATTAGGACGGCGTTTATTTGCCCGCTTCGGTCAACTCCAGTCTGCGCCCGCCGCGTTCGAACAGTTTTTTGCTGAGTTCGTCTTCAATCTCCATCAGCTGCTTGGAGAGCGTCGGCTGTGTGATATGCAGCGTTTCTGCCGCAGCCGTGATATTGCGTTCCCGCGCCACCGCAAGGAAATAGCGCAGCACCCGAAGTTCCATTGGCGTCTCCGTGTGCCGGTCAGCGCACCGTTACGGTCTCGCCGTCCATGCGGATCTCGGCGGTCCAGAAGGAAGCAAGACCCTTTTCCAGCGCTTCGTAGTCGGCGCAGGCGATCGTCTCCACGGCGGAATGCATGGCGAGCTGCGGCAGACCGATGTCCACGGTGAGGATGCACGCCTGTCCGAGGCTGATCGCGCCGAGCGTCGAGCCGCTGCGTGCGTCGGAACGGTTGTAGAAGACCTGCAAAGGCGCATCTGCGCGGGCAAATACCCGTTTGATGACGGCGGAAGAGAGGGCGTCCGTCGTGTATGCGCCGCCGGCGTGCCCCTTGATCGCAACGCCTTTCCCCAGGATGGCGCGGTCCTGCGGATCGTACTTTTCGGCGTGGTTGGGGTGGAACCCCTGGGCGTTGTCGAGCGAAATGCAGAACGATCTCGCATAGGCGCAGAGCTGTTCTTCTTCCGTCAGATTTTGCCGAAGCGCGATGCGCGCAAGCACTGCCCGCAGGAAGTCGCCCGCGGCGCCCTGCCGCGTATGGCTGCCCACTTCTTCGCTGTCGAGACATGCCGCCACGCATACGCCCGTACCGCCTGCGGAAAGCGTCGTGAGCGAGGCGAATACGCTGGCAAGGTTGTCGATGCGGGGCGCGGCAAGAAATTCCCCGTTTTCTCCCCAACGGTAGGGGGATTGCGCGCAAGCGGCAAACAGATCGTAGGAAACGGGCGCATTCAGAAGCGCCGCAAAGTCCGATTTCCCGAGCGCAAGGACGGGCAGATCTTTCTGCTTGTCGGGCGCAAATCCTTCGTTGGCGTTACGGTTGAGATGGATGGCGAGGGAGGGAAGCGTGATCAGAAAATCGCTTGCAAAACTTTCGGAGACGAGCGCGCCTTCCCGCTCGCGCACGACGCGCCCTGCCAGACGGAGCGGGCGGTCAAAGAAGGTGTACCACAGTCCGCCGCCGTACGGCTCCGTGTTCAGCCGCGTGTAATTTCCGTCCGAAAGGGCGGGGTTTTCTTTGAGCTTCAGCGCGGGGGAATCGGTGTGGCTCGCAACGATCTTAAAGCCCTGCCGGGCGTCGCCCATGCGGAAGGCGATCAGCGCGCTTCCGCCGCGCACGGCAAAGTAATTCCCGTCCGGCTTCAGCTCCCACGCATCCGTTTCGCGCAGTTCGCAGAATCCGTGCGCCAGCAGATATGCCCGCGCATTGTCGACCGCCTGGTAGGCGGTATAGGAGGTTTCGAGAAACCGTGACAGTTCTTTCATAGGTGGACCCCGTTATTTTTTCTTTATTATAGCGTTTTGCAGGGGAAAACGCAAGGAAAAAGCGAGCGGCACTTCGTCGGGAAGATCCTGAAATTTCATTTTCCCCCTTGTCAAACTCCGCTGTTTGTGGTACAATATGTCGGTGCAAAAAAAGGAGTAACGGCAATATGTGGTTTGACGAGAGTGTATTTTATCAGATCTATCCGCTCGGGTTCTGCGGGGCGGAGCGCGAAAACGATTTCGGCGAAACGCGTCACCGTCTGGGACTGATCGAGGCGGAGATCCCGCGGCTCAAAGAACTCGGGATCGGCGCGGTGCTCTTCAACCCGCTCTTTGAGAGCGAACGGCACGGCTATGACACCGTGGATTTTTACAGGATCGACAGGCGGCTCGGCACCAACGAAGAGTTTGCCGCGCTCGTCAAAAAGCTGCATGATGCGGGGATCTGCGTCGTGCTGGACGGGGTGTTCAACCACGTCGGGCGCGCCTTTCCGCCCTTTCGCGAGGTACTGCAAAAGCGCGAGGGGACCGATTACCGCTTCTGGTTCAACATCAATTTTTACGGCAATTCCCGCTATAACGACGGGCTGGACTATGAGAATTGGGAAGGGCATGCCGAACTCGTCAAGCTGCGTCTGGAAAATCAGGATGTACAGCGTTATCTGATGGACGCGGTACGCTTCTGGATCGATACCTTCGACATCGACGGGCTGCGGCTGGACGTCAGCTATCTGCTGCCTCCCTGGTTCATGGAGATGCTCCGCCGCACGGTAAATGAGAAAAAGCAGGCGTTCTTTTTGGTCGGCGAAGTCATTCACAACAACAATTTTCAGCAGAATGTCTGCCCGGAGCGGCTCGATTCCATCACCAATTACGAAGGTTTCCGCAGCATGATCTCGGCGTTCAATTCCAACAATCTTTTTGAGATCGAGCATTCCATGTCCCGTCTGTTTGCCGATACGCCGTGGGCGCTTTTCAAGGGGAAGCATCTTCTGAATTTTGTGGATAACCACGACGTGGAACGCGCCTTCACCGCGCTGCGGAACAAGGCAAATCTGCTCAATCTGTATACATTGCTCTATACCATGCCCGGGATCCCCTGCGTCTATTACGGTTCGGAATTCGGGGCGGAAGGGGACAAGTCCGACTTCGATTATAAGCTCCGTCCCTTCATCGGGGACATCGATCGATCGGCACACCCCGAGCTGGTCGCGCATCTGACGCGTCTTGCGCGCATCCGCAGGGAATGCCCCGCGCTCTCATACGGAACGTATGCCAAGGCGACCTGCATGAATACCAACTTTTCCTTCGTGCGGGAATCGGACGGCGAGAAGATCATTGTCGCCGTCAATATCGGCGACGGCGACTGCACCGTGCGCGTGGAGGAGGCGGAGGGCGTCAATCTGCTGGACGGACAGGTGCGCAACCTCAACGATATTTATCTTCCGCCGCACACGGCGTGTATCTACCGCAAGAACTGAAAAACGCGGCGTTCCGGTGATTCCGGAGCGCCGCATTTCTTTCAGATCTTCTTCACATAACATCTTCTGCGCTTGTGCAGGACGTTTTCAAAGTTTTTCCATTGATTGAGAATGGCGTAATTGTCCTCGAGGTTGAGGTTGGTCTCGCAGTATTTTGCCGTCCCTTCGGTCAGCATGCGCATGATCTCATCGATCATCACAAGGCTTGCTCCGCGGTAGGCGGGAAGCACGCCGATGAGCGCAAGGTCGATGATCTCGGGCTTTTTGACGGCTTTCAGAATGCGGAACAGGGTGGGGAGCGTCATCCTTCCGCCCGACTTTTGTACAGCGCGCGCAATGGAGGGGAAGCACAGTCCGAAGCAGACGGGCTTTTCATCCTTGTCCAGGACCATGGCGATATAGCGCACGTCGATGATCTGTTTGAAACTTTTTACGAGTTCGTCCTTCATCTTCTCGGTGAACGGGACGGTGCCGTAGATCTCGGCATAGGTGGAGTCGAGCATCTCAAAGAAGGAATCTTTGTACAGCCGGATAAACTCGTTTGCATTTTTTGCAGTGCTCATGTGCAGTCCGTGCCGTTCCATCAGCTTCTTGCGCAGTTCCTTGATGCGCGGATCGGGCTGCGCGGGCGGATACAGCTTATGCTCCACCCAATCCACTTCTTTTTCGTAACCCAGTCCTTCGATCAGTGTCTGATAGTAGGGATAATTGTACTGCTCTTCAAAGGTGGAAAGTTCGTCGAATCCTTCGATGAGCAATCCTTCGCGCTCCAGGTCGGAAAATCCGAGGGGGCCGACGACTTCTTCCATCCCCTTGGCGCGCGCCCATTGCTCCACGGCGGGAAACAGCGCCGCGGCGGCTTCCCTGTCGTCGATGCAGTCGAACCGCGTGAAGCGTACGCGCTTCTGGTGCCATTTTTCATTGCTCGCCTTTTGCAGGATGCCCGAAATACGCCCGACTACCTCTTTGCCGCGGAATGCGAGGTAGTAGACCGCTTCCGAAGTATCGTAGTAGTGGTAGTTCTTTCTGAACAGCTTCTTTTCGTCGGCGTACAGCGGGGGAACGAAACAGTCGTTCCTCTTGTACAGTTTCAGCGGAAAATTCAGAAATGCCCTGCGTTGGGCGCGTGTGGCGACCTCTTTGATCTCGATCATAGTTCTCTCCAATTGACACATGTCCATGTCTTTAACAATTATTATTATAATTTGTTTTCGGAGCCTTGTCAAGAAAACATGCGGGTGTTTGCCGGAGCGCGCAAAAAGCGAGGTTTGACTTTTTCGAGCAGACGCACTATAATATGAATTGTGCGGAGGCACCCGCACGGAGCATGCCGATGAAGAACTTTATCTTTCTCTCTCCCAATTTTCCCGACAATTACTGGCGGTTCTGCGCCGCGCTGCGCGGACGCGGGTTGCGCGTGCTCGGCATCGGAGACTGTCCGTATGACCATCTCAGAGAGGAACTGCGGCGCGCGCTCGACGAATATTATTACGTTTCGTCGCTGGAACATTATGATGAGGTGTACGGCGCGGTCGCCTATTTTGCTTTCAAATACGGAAAACCCGACTGGCTGGAGAGCAACAACGAGTATTGGCTGGAACGGGACGCGCGTCTGCGGGAGGATTTTAATCTTGCAAGCGGGTTCCGCCCGGGCGATATGCCGCCCGTCAAGTATAAATCCCGCATGAAAGAATGTTTTTCCGCCGCGGGGATCCCCGTTGCACGCTGGATCTGTGCGGACGATGAATCCGCCTGCCGCGCCTTTTTGCGGGAGGTCGGGCGTGCGGTCGTCAAGCCGGACAACGGCGTTGGCGCAAATGCCACCTATCCGATCTCCTGTGAAGCGGATCTGCGCGCGTTCTTTGCGCAGCCGCGCACGGGCTACCTCATGGAGGAGTTCGTGGACGGTACGGTCTGTTCGTATGATGCGATCGTGGACGCTTCCGGAACGCCTGTATTCGAGACGGGCAACGTGACGCCGCGCTCCATCATGGACATTGTCAACGACCGGCGGGAGAGCTTCTTTTATATCGTGAAGGAACTGCCTGCCGCGCTGCGCGCGCTCGGCAGGGCGGCGGTGAAAAGTTTCGGTGTCAAAAGCCGCTTCATTCACTTTGAATTTTTCCGTCTGAACCGGGACTGTGCGCTCGGCAAAGAGGGGGATTATGCGGCGCTGGAGGTCAACATGCGTCCTTCGGGCGGCTGTTCGACGGATATGATGAACTATGCGGGCGGGACGGACGTCTATGCGATCTGGGCGGATATGATCGCCGGGCACGTGCCGCGCGCCGTGTGCGGGCAGAAGTCGTTCTGCGTCTATGTGGGCAGACGGCGCGGAAAATCTTACGCGCTTTCCCGTGCGGAAATTCTGGTGCGCTACGGTTCGCATCTGAAGGAGTACGGCGACGTAGATGGCGCGCTCGCGCCCGCCATGGGGGACGAACGCTACCTTGCGTGTTTTGATACCGAAGAGGAGGCATACGCATTTTTCGGCGAAACGACGCGCGCGCCGGGCGAGCCCTTGCGGGACGATTGCGCCTGAAAAATTCACGGAAGAAATTTTGAAAAACACCGTTCAAACGGTTGACACGGGGAACCCTGTGTGATAGAATAATGGCAAGTTCGTTAAAGCGAACTATTTTTTCGGAAGATTAGTTCGCTTATGCGAACACCGCTGCGGACGGCAGCGGAAAGGAGATCGTTACATGCCGCTTATTCTTGCGCCCATCGGGCAGGAAGTCAGGATCGTCAAGATCGTTGCGGACGACAAGACCAAAAAACACCTTGCCAATCTGGGGCTTTTGGTGGATGCATCGGTCACGGTGCTCTCCTCGGCGGGGGGCAGCACGGTGTGCCGCGTCAAGGAGGGGCGGCTTGCGCTCGACAGAAACGTTGCCGCGCATATTTACGTCGCCTGAAACTTCGGAAATCACCTATTGTGGAGGTACATAGAAAGGCTTATGACAAAGACTCTTGAAGAGTTTGTCCCCGGCGAAAAGGGCGTGATCACCGCCGTCGCTGGGGAAGGGCGCATCCGTCGCCGCCTGTTCGATATGGGAGTGACTCCCGGGGCGGAAGTCGTCATGCGCAAGAAGGCGCCGCTCGGCGATCCCATCGAGGTGACGCTGCGCGGCTACGAGCTGACGCTCAGGAAGACGGAGGCGGCTTGCGTGATGATGGAGGTGAAAAAGTGAAACAGTTTGCCTTGGCGGGCAATCCCAACTGTGGGAAGACCACGCTCTTCAACCTTCTGACCGGTTCGACGGCATACGTGGGCAACTGGCCGGGCGTTACGGTCGATAAAAAGGTCGGCACCTACAAAAAGGGCGCCGAGCCCGTGCAGATCGTTGACCTTCCCGGCATCTATTCGCTTTCGCCGTATACGCCGGAAGAAGTCGTTTCGCGCAATTTCATTCTCGAGGAAAAGCCCGCCTGCGTCATCAACATTGTGGACGCGACCAACCTTGAGCGAAACCTGTATCTCACCACGCAGATCATGGAGATCGACGTTCCCATGGTCATTGCGCTCAATATGATGGACGAGGTGGAAAAATCGGGCGACGTCATCGACGCCAAACTCCTTGAAGAAAAGATCGGGCTTCCCGTCGTCGCCATCTCCGCGCTGAAGGGGACGGGCATCAAAGAACTGATGGACCGGGCGATCGCGGTCTCCAAAAAACCGCGCGAGGGCGTCACCGTTCTCAAGGATTCTCCCATCGCGCACCTTGTGCAGGACGTCAATATCGCGCTCAGGGCGCAGGGCGTCGAAGCGCCGCTCTTCCATGCGGTAAAGCTCTCCGAAATGGACGAGATCGAGACGAAGATGCATCCCGAACTCGTCAGAATGGTGGATGAGTTCAAAGCGACGTTCAAAGACGACGTGTTCGGGACCGATCTGGAAGCGGTCGTGGCGGACGCGCGCTACAAGTATATTGCGGCAAACTATTCCACCGCCTACAAAAAGAAGAATGCCAAGGGCGAAAAACTGACCAGAAGCGACAAGGCGGATAAGGTGCTCACGCACCGCATCTGGGGCATTCCCATCTTCATTGTCATTCTGTTTGCCATTTTCCACCTGACGTTTTCGGAGGATCTGTTCTACATCAGCGCCATGGCGGGCGGACTTCCCACGCTGGAAGAGCTCGGAATGGATATGGACAACGGCGCGGTGTCGCTGCTTGCCTGCTTCTATGACGGCGCGGTATTTTCTCCGGGCGTGATCCTGACAAACCTTCTGAATTGGGTGCTCGACTGGATCAACGTGCTTGCCGAAATGGCGTGCGCAAGCGCGCCCGGCTGGGTGGGCAGTTTTGTCGTGGACGGCGTGCTGGGCGGCGTGTTTGCCGTGCTCGGCTTCATTCCGCAGATTCTGACGCTGTTCCTCTTCTTCTCCATTCTGGAAGATTCGGGCTATATGGCGCGTATCGCGTTCATCCTCGACAGAATCTTTCGCAGATTCGGGCTTTCGGGCAGAGCGTTCATGCCCATGGTCATGGGCTTCGGCTGCTCGCTGCCCGCCATGATCAACACGCGTACGCTTGCGGATGAAAAGGAGCGCACTTCTACCATCCGCGTCATCCCGTTCTTCTCCTGCGGCGCAAAACTTCCCATCCTGACGGCGGTCGCAGGGGCGATCGTTGCGGCTGCGGGGGTGGGAAACGCGGACGTCATCACCATGTGCATGTATCTGCTCGGCATCTGTACGGCGATCGTCACCGTCATCCTGATGCGTTCGACCACCATGCGCGGAGAGGTCCCGCCCTTCATCATGGAGCTGCCCGCATACCATGCGCCGCGGTTCTCCTCGCTGATGATCCATCTGTGGGATAAGACCAAGCACTACGTCAAAAAGGCGTTCACGATCATTCTTGCCTCGACCATCATCATCTGGTTCCTGTCGAGCTTCAACTGGAGCTGGCAGTTCATTCTGGAGGACGCCGAGGGACTCTATCAGCTCTATCTCGACAATCCCGGCAACGAAGCGTATGCGGTCTACGCGTCGCTCGAAGGGGTGGAGGGGCTCGTCAACATGCGCATGAACGAGAGCATTCTCGGTTCCGTCGGAATGCTGATCCAGCCGCTCTTCACGCCGCTCGGGTTCGGTTCGCAGCTTGGAAGCACGGCGGGCTGGGTGTTTGCGGTCGCCGCGATCACCGGTCTCGTTGCAAAAGAAAACGTCATTGCCACATTCGGAACGCTCGCATCTGCGGTCGCAGGCGCATATATCTCCACCGAGGAGGGCGTGGAAGAGGTGACGGCAATGATCGGCGCGACGGGCATCGGAACGCCGGCGCTCATCGCCTTCATCGCGTTCAATATGCTCACCATTCCCTGCTTTGCGGCCTGTGCCACGGCAAGGGCGGAACTTCCCAAAGGCAAGTTCAAGTGGACGCTTCTGTTCTGGCTTGCAACGTCATACATTGTATCGATGATGATCTATCTCATCGGCTCGTGGTGGTGGACCTGCTTTATCTTTGCGGTGCTCATCGCTGCGGCGATCGCGGCGATCGTGCTCTGGAATAAGAAGCACCCGCTGAAAGCACAGACCGTCGACATGACGGCGGGGCTGGACGGCGAAGCGCTCAAAGAAGCTGCCGCCGCCCGGGATTCCCGACAGGAGAAAAAATGACTTGGTATGAAATCCTCATCATCATCGCCGCGTGTCTCATTGTGATCGGCGTCATCGTTGCGTCGGTCGTCCGGAAAAAGCAGGGCAAGACGGGCTGCGGCTGCGATTGCGGCGGCTGTTCGGGCTGTGCGGGCTGTTCCGCCTGCAGACCTGCGGCGAAGAAAGGGGAAGAACACAATCAGCACACACAACAATCTCCATAAATCTTCGGAAAAGGGGAGCCGGCAACGGCTCCTCTTTTTCCGTGATCAAATCGAAAAACGAATGGCGGCGATTGAATATCGGTATGAACGGCATGTATGGAATCTGCCGCCATACTGCCGTGCAGGCTTGACAAACGGGCGAAAAATTGATAAAATATTCCCATTGGATGTATATTTATGCAAAAGGAGGCTCCCTGTGATCTATTACAACAACAAGTCCAATCTGTTGGAGGACACCATCTATCATTACGAGCTGCAGGACGTGCAGGAGCCGGAACTGTTCCGCGAAATGTTCGACTACGAGTCCATTCCCAAGGTCGCGTTCAACAATCGTCACGTGCCCATCAACATGCCGGACGAGATCTGGATGACGGATACGACCTTCCGCGACGGACAGCAGTCCACGTCGCCGTTTACGGTGAAGCAGATCGTCGATCTGTACAAACTCATGGCGCGGCTCGGCGGGCCCAAGGGGCTGGTGCGGCAGTCCGAATTCTTTATTTATTCCAAGAAAGATAAGGAAGCGCTGCGCGCCTGCCAGGATACGGGGCTGAAATTCCCCGAGATCACGACCTGGATCCGTGCCAACGAAAAAGATTTCGAGCTGGTCAAGGAAGCGGGCGTCGCCGAGACAGGCATTCTTGTGAGCTGTTCGGACTATCATATCTTCAAAAAGATGCACCTTACCCGCCGTCAGGCGCTCGATCAGTATCTGGGCATCGTCAAGAGCGCGCTCTCGCACGGGATTCGTCCGCGCTGCCATTTTGAGGACATCACCCGCGCAAGCTTTTACGGATTCGTCGTTCCCTTTGCAACGGAACTGATGCGCCTTTCGCGGGAAAGCGGGATCCCCATCAAGATCAGAATGTGCGATACGATGGGGTACGGCGTCTCCTTCCCCGGGACATCGCTCCCGCGGAGCGTGCAGGGGATCGTGTACGGACTCTATCATTACGCGGGCGTGCCGCACGAATTGCTGGAATGGCACGGGCATAACGACTTTTACAAGGCAGTCTCCAACGCTTCCACGGCATGGCTGTACGGCGCGTCCGCCGTCAACTGTTCGCTGCTCGGCATCGGCGAACGGACGGGCAACTGTCCGCTGGAGGCGATGGCGGTGGAGTACGCTTCCTTCCGCGGCACCATGGACGGCATGGATTTTACCGCGATCACCGAAATTGCCGATTATTTCGAGCGGGAGATCAATTACAACATTCCTCCCAAGACGCCTTTCGTCGGGCGCGCCTTCAATTCCACCCGCGCGGGCATTCATGCGGACGGACTTTTGAAGGACGAGGAAATTTACAACATTTTCGATACGGCAAAGATCCTCAACCGCCCCGCGCGCGTCTCTGTCAACAAGACGAGCGGACTTGCCGGCATTGCGTTCTGGATCAACGACTATTACAAACTTCCGGACGAGCACAAGGTGGACAAGCACGATCCGCTCGTCGTTGCCATGAAAGAGCGCATCGACGCAGAGTACGAAGAGGGCAGGAACAGTTCGTTCGGCGACGACGAATTGGTCAATCTGATTTACGCGATCGATTCCCACCGTATCCGCGAGCTGGAGGCGTTCAGTTTATAAAGGCGGACACGCAAAAAGGGGTGAAAGCATGGAACAACGCGTCAAGAGGACATTTCGCTGGGGAACGGTTATCCCGATGGCGTTCACGGCATTATCGTGCATTTTTCTGTTTGTGCAGCCGGTGATGCCGCGTACGGCGTTTGCCGCGGTCATGGGGGTGCTGCTGCTCGTTTCGGGGCTGACGTGCGCGGCGGGTTTCTTTTTCGGACAGCCCATTCATGCCGCGCGTCTGCTTGCGGGCGTCACGCAGGTCTCGATAGGCTTGTGGTCGCTCATCTCCTGCACGAACTATTCGCGCAGCGTTCTCGCGCTCGGGCTGGGGGTGTTCCTCTTTCTCGCAGGCGTCGCGGAAGCGTTCGCCGCAGTTGCAGGCAGGCGCCGCCGTGCAGCGTGGGTGCGCTTTGTCCTTGCGGCAGGGTATGCGGCGTCCGGCATACTGCTGTTCGTCGATAATTTCGTTACGGTCTTTCCTTCCGTCAACGCTGCGCTCATCACGGCGGGGGCGCTGATCCTCTTGTTCTGCGCGGAGGAATTGTTCTTTCTCTGGCGCGGTGGATTTTATGCGGAAGAGACGCTCGTATATCGTCCCGTCAGACAGGAGGACGAGCGTGGGCGGGCGGACAGTCCGCAGAAAAAAGGATAATTTTTCCGACTTCGCTTGACAACCGTATCGCGATGGCGTATAATGGGAATACATTTTTCGGAGGTGAAAAATATGGGAAAAGATTCCGGCTGGAAGATGAAATTGGAAAAGGTGTTCGACATTATCGGCGAGATCCTTGCGGTGATCTACATTATCGTGTTCGCGCTGCTTCTGATCGACGCGCAGTGGACGTTCCTCGGCAACGTGCCCTGGCTGTACAATGCGTTCAAGATCATCTGGCAGTACGGCGCGTTCGTCATTGCGGCGATCGTCGGGCTGGAGGCAATGGTCAAGCGTAATTTCCTGTTCTTCCTGATCTTCTGTGCGCTGATCGCGCTGTGCGTGATCTTCCTGTTCTTCCCGGGAACGTACAGCAATCTTCTGGGACTTGTGTCCTGATCGAATGCAAAAATGCAAAAAAAGCGGCCCGCTGTTCCGGCGGGCTTTTTTTGCGGATTTTTTTGCGTCGGGACTTGCAAATGTGATGCATTTGTGATAGGATATGATACGGGCGTATCTGCCCGAGGAGAATCAGTCAGCCTGTATGTTCGGAAATTCCAATGAAAAGACGCGGCGCGGACTGCGCATTGCGTTTACCGCGTTTTTATCCATTCTGTTGTCGGGGACCGTGCGCGCGCTTGCCATCTATATGTTTACGACGCCGAATGAATTTGCGCCGGGCGGCATTAACGGCACGGCGGTGCTTCTGGAAGCGCTTACAAACATCAATTCCGGGTACTTTCTGATCATTCTCAACGTTCCGCTCTTTTTCGTTGCATTTTTCTGCCTGGGAAAGTTCGGTGCGGTCGTTTCCACGCTGTCCATGCTGTTCACGTCGGGATTGCTCATCGTATTCGAATATATCCCGGGCATGGAGTATCTGTGTTATGCGCCGGAGTACAATGCCATTCTTGCGGCGATCGCGGGCGGCGTTTTGCTCGGGATCGCGCTTGCCGTGACCATCAAGACGTGCGGCACGAGCGGCGGCACGACGGTGCTCGCCTCACTCGTCAATAAAAAGTACCGCAATCTCAGCGTGAGCGCCATGACGTCCGTGTTTGACGCCTGTGTCGTGTTTGCCTCCTTCTTTGTCTATCATCAGGGGGCGCCCTTTGCCGTCAAACTCGATCCCGTGCTGCTCGCACTCGTTTCCCTTTTCGTAACGAGCGAAACGAGCGATGCGATCCTGCGCGGTTTCAAGGTGGCGTACCGCTTTGAGATCATTACCGATCATCCCGAGGAGATCGCCGCGGAGATCATGGACCGCCTGCATCACGGCGTGACGGAGTTGCATGCTACGGGCATGTATTCCCATCAGGACAGGTCGGTTTTGGTATGCGTCATCCGCAAGCGTCAGATCGGTGAAGTGCAGCGCATCCTGCGCAAATATCCCGATACGTTCGCGTCGTTTGCGCCTGTCTCCGAAGTATACGGGAAATTTTTGAAATGACGGAGCTGTCAGCTCGTCTGGCGATCGGCAATATGATCATGCCGTGCGATCCGGATTCGGAGAGCACGGCATTTTTTTGTATTTTTCATAAATTATTCGTTTTGTTTATGCTTGTCATCACAAATTTGATTTGTCGAAATTGTGTATTTTTGCTTTCATTTGCTTGACAGAATGGGGGTTATATTTGGTATACTATGTACTAATCGTATCATATCTTGTATATTTTATGAAAGATACGCAAAAATTCAGACGAACAACCAAGGAGAGATAAAGCAGTATTATGAAGAATCCAGCTCGTAAGACATGGTTGGCTGCCTTGGGCGTTCTGTTCCTGCTGTTTGTTGCGGTGTTTGCCGCAGCGTGCGGTACGCAGTCGTACACGCTCACGTTTGTGACGAACGGCGGAACGGAGATCGCGCCCATCACGGCGGAAGCAGGCGCGCAGATCACGCCGCCTGCCGATCCGGAGAAGGAAGGTGCGGTATTCGGCGGATGGTATACGTCTGCCGACTTCTCGGGCGAAGCGGTGGAGATCCCCACCACGATGCCCTCCGAGAACATCACCTACTATGCGAAATTTGACGAGAGCGCCGCAACCGCGACGCTGACGCTCGATCCGGGCATCGGATCGCTCACGGCGACGACCTATGAGCTTGCGGTGGGCGAGAACGTCTATGATTTCGTTTCGCAGATCGTACCCACGGCGGCGGAAGGACTTACGTTCGGCGGCTGGTTTGTGGGCGATCCTCCCACGACGATGCTGAGCGCGGGGATGCGCATGCCCGCCGCAGGGCTGAAACTTACCGCGCGCTATACGGTGCCCTACACGGTAGAGGTCTACCTGCAGAACGCGCACGGTCTTACGGGTGAGGAAAATTATACGAAGGCGGACATTACCGTCGAAGGCGGCAGCGGCTATGTCGGCGATACGGTGGATGCGGCAACGCTTCCCGGGTTAAGCACGCCCACGGGCTATACGATGAACACGCAGCTCACGCAGCCGCTCGTGCTGCAGGCTGGCGAAAACGTCTGTAAAGTCTATTACGACATCCGGTCGTTCACGGTGCGCTATAACGTCAATCTTCCCGACGGCGCGACCTCGGAAGGGGAGATGCAGGATGTGACCGTCTGGTATGACGGGACGGTGGAGCTTCCCGCATGCGGATATACGATCGACGGCTACCGTTTTGCCGGCTGGGGACTTATGACGGGCAGCGCGTACGAGGTGGACTATGCCGTCGGCGATTCGGTCGATGTGGACGAGATCGCTTCCCTCGGCACCGTCATCAACTTCGGCGCAGTTTGGAACCGCGGTCTTACCGATGTGAACGGCGGTTCGGACGTGCTGTACATTCTGCAGGAAGAGCCGGGGACCATTCTCCTTGAGCGCGCGTTCAGCGCGGACCGCGAGGGAACGTATGACGCGGCGACGGGCCTCTTCTGGTTCGGCGAAAGCGCGTCAGACAATACCGATCTTCACGGACGCGCCTTGGCGGACGGCGCAACGTATGCGTATTATTACGATACGATGGACGCAGAATTCGCCTATTTCGACCGTGCGGAAGAGACGACGACGTCCGTCAAGCTGGAACTTGACGGTGTTGACGGCGCAACGTATACCGATGCCGAGGGCGTCGTGCACCCCGGAACCTATGCGCCCTATAACAGCAGCGAATATCGCTTTGTTGCCACCGATGACAGCGAGCTGGAGTTCTATTTCCGTCTTGGCGTCTGGCAGGAGCAATACGTCTTCCAGGTAAACGACGGTTACAGCGGCGCTTACTATTATTATACGGGCAGCGGGCTTGCCTATCCCGCCATTGTCGTGGACGGCTACGGCACCGTCGTCATGATGGATTCCGAGGGCAGTGCCCTCGGCGCCGGGTCGTATGAGGTGCAGTCCGACGCCATTCTTGAATTGACCTTCGCCGTTTCCGAAGAGGAGACGCAGACGCTTCTGATCCGTCTCGGCGCCGTGCAGAACAGCGCGGGACAGGCGTATCCCGTCTACACGACCGCAGACATTGCGGCAAACCTGACGCTGGAATTCACGATCACCGATACGCGCGAAATGTCCGTTACCCTCAACGGGTTCGGAACGCTGACTTACGAAGCGGGCGACATCGGCGGCGAAGCGGATGACAGCGGCTCCGCGCCCTATCAGTTCCTCGGCACGTATACAGACGGCGAAACGAATTATGCGATCTTCTACTTCTATCTCGGAACGTCGCAGGAGAATGTCACGTTCTATACGATCCGCTACAACAGGGACACGAACGAGGCGGAGCGCGTCGGCAACGAAGCCGGCGTATATGCGGAGTACGGCGCGACGAGCGGCTATACGATGCAGCTCTTCCTGGACGGCGACGGCAAGGCGACGCTTTCCGTGCTCATGACGAGCGGCTCCTATCTGCCCGTGATCGAGGGCACCTATGCGGCGGTCGAGGGCGAAACCAATGTCTATACGTTTGCGGACGGTACTTTTGTCGGCGGCGACGATCTTGCTTCCGCACAGGAGGCGCTGCTGGCGGCTTACGGCAGCTTTACGTTCTGGCTCACTTCCTTAAACGACGGTTCCGTCATCTTCATCGTCAAGCAGGAGCTTGCGGAGAATACCTATACGTTTGAAGCCGCCGTCGATGAAAGCGGCACGACGAATGAATTTATTGTGACGCTCGACGGCTACGGGATCGCAACGCAGACCAATGCGACGGCAGGTTCCGATCCGCAGACCATGCAGTATACTTTCTATACCGGCTATGAAGCGGACGGGCACAGCTATTCCTTCCTGTATCTGACGAACGGCTACAGCGGTTACTATCTGCGCGTGGAAGAGGGCTCTGATGAGGCGTACTTCTGCAATTACCGTGTGTACGGCACCTATGCCCAGTATTTCAACCGTCTCGGCACGGAGGACTTTGCGCTGCAGCTCTTCCCCGATACGCATGCGATCATCTGGACGGAGGGCAGCGGCAGCGAACTTGTGCAGACTGCCACGGGCAGCTATTCGGTCGGAGAGGACAACATTCTGACCTTTACGGGCGCGCAGGGGACGGAAGCGCCGTTCGATACGTTCCGCTTCAATATCAACCAGAACTACGGCATTCTCTATGTCGAAGTGGCAGGCGAAGCGCAGACGCTGAAACTGTATGATACCGACCTTGTGCTCGACGGCTTCGGCCTTGCAACGTACGGCAAAACCACGTTCTTCTATATGTTTGAGGAGGACAACGGTCAGACCTGGCTCATTCTGGATTCGGGTAGCGGTTCGTCCGCCCGCATCAGAATGGAGAACGGCGCGATCGCTCAGCCCGATTCGGCGATGGGTTCGTATTACTCCTACGACGGCGAAACGCTCGGGCAGTATCTGCTGACGCTGGACGGCTACGGCAATGCGACGCTGCAGACCGTTGACGAAGACAGCGAAAAGCCTACCACGGTCGCTACGGGTACCTACACGTTCGACAGCGACGATAACTTCTACTCCGTGGAATGGGCGGAGGATGCATTTGCAGATTTCACGTTCATCTTCAGCTATGTGACGGACGGCACGTATCGCTATCCCGTTTACATTACGGGGGACGACAATGCAGTCACCTATGTGGTGGAAGACGGCGTATACAAGGGTGCAACGCTGGAGCGCGATCAGTTCGGCAGAGTGACGTTCACCGACAAAGACGGCAACGCGCTGACCGTGCGCTATCAGGTGAGCGCGCTGGATGAAAAGGACTATCTCTTCCTCTTCGTCTACGATGAGGACGGCGACCTTTCGGCGGCGTATCTCTATCAGGTCAAGGCGGGCGCTTCCGATGCCGATAAGACGCTGAAGCAGACCGACGGGCAGGTGGGCAGCTACGCGCTCGTCGAAAACGGGCTGATCGACGCCAATCGCTCGCTGGAGCTGGACGGCTTCGGCCTTGCGACGCTCAACACCGTTTCCGGAGAACCTATCGAAGGAACGTATAAAGCGGTCGAGGGCAGCTCCAACGAATGGACATTCGAATCCAAAGAAAAGACGTTCAAGTTCCTGCTTACGACGGTTTCCACGTCGGACGGAACCTCTCAATCGGTCTACATTGTTTACAGCGAAAAATGGGACGCGCAGCTGACCTCCTCCGACTGGCAGGTCATCGTTACGGACGGCTACGTCAGCGCGATCCTCATCGACTTCTACGGCAGAGCATATCAGGCAAACTACACCGTGCTCGGCGAGGGGAACATCCTGCATCTGTACAGCTCCTCTTTGGGAGACCGCTATTTCTCGGTCAAAGACGGCTCGTTCACGGAAGTGACGGACGACTTCATTGTGGAAAACGGCGTGCTGCTTGCCTATCAGGGCAACGGCGGCGACATCAAGATCCCCGACGGCGTGACGGAGATCGCGGACAGCGTGTTCTATCTGCGCACCGACATCACGAGCGTCGATCTCAACCAGGTACAGGTGATCGGCGACTACGCCTTCCAGGCGAACACGATCACATCCTTCACGGGTACCGGAAATGTGACGACGATCGGCAACTATGCGTTCTATCAGAGCATTTATCTCGAATCGGTCGCATTCCCGAACGTGGTCACGGTGGGCGAGTACGCCTTTGCCCGCAGCACCGCGTTGGAGAATGTTTCCTTGGGCGATAAGCTGACTTCGATCGGAAACAATGCGTTTGCGCACTGCGCAGCCTATAACGACGGCGTGTTCACGCTGACGCTTGCGGGCGCCGTTGCAAATCTGACGATGGGCGAGAATGTGTTTGACAGCTGCGGGACGCTCGGCGTCTATGTCGCCGTCTCTGACCTCGAAGCCGTCAAGGCATATCGCACAACGTGGGGGGGGACGGATTATGCGCAGTATGTCGGTCTTGACCTCTCCGACGAAGCCGCGGCGATCGCGGGTACGTACTACACCGACCTCGGCGCCGAACAGGCAGCCATGCTCGTCCTTGGCGTGCAGGTGCTTCTGAACGGCGATGCGATCGGCGTCTATACGGTATCCGGAACGGCCGTGACCGTCACCCTGTTCGACGAGCTGACAGCTACGGCAGAAGGCGCCCTTGCCGACGGCGTGATCACCATTACGCTGAACGACACGGCATATACTTTCTATCCCGAAGGAACGGAGCGCAGCTTTACGGACAGTGACGATAACGACGAACTGACCATTCAGCTCGGATACGGCACAACGACGGGGCTCTATAAGGGTGAATCCGTCGAGGTCGTGATAGACGCGGACGAGGGCATTTACTTCATCCTTGACGGCTATCGCCACACGCTGACGCTCGATCTCGAAGGCAATACGTTTACCGAAGAAATCGCGTTTGAATCTGTTACAACAAGGTACAATGCTCCTGATGATTATTCCTATATCGTAATTACGGTAACAGACGAGGAAGGAACTTTTACGATGGAGGGTACTTTGGATGGCTTGGATGGAAGAACTTCTGCAATCAGAGGAAGCTCCGGAGTTTGGAATGCAGTCCGGGATGAGGAAGATCCCAATGTCTATTATCTGACACTCATTTTGAACAGAGGGTACTGCGATTACACTGTCGTCATTACGCTCGGCGAAGGGTTGGATGAAGATGGCAATGGAACCTTTACGTACTACCTTGAATCTGTTCTTGCCGATGCAGTTACGGTAACGGTCAATGATGAGGAGAAGCAAGTCGCAACTACCGTTTATTATGAGCAGACCGATCCGAATGTGCCGACGGGAGAAATTTCTGGCTTTGCGTTGACGATCGACGGTGTATCTGTTTCCGTTGACAGTTTTACGTCAAGCGTCAATCCCTCGAATTCGAATCAGTACACTTATACCCTCACTGTGACGCAGGAGGGGTATGCGGGTACTTATGCTGTTAGTGTGACATACAATTCATCTACCGGTACGCGCGTAACGGCTATCACATTCACCCCTGCCGAACAGGCGTAAGTAAGTACAAATGATGGCAAAGTGAGACCGCTTTGTCGGCGGTCTCATTTTGCATATCCTTTTGCATTTATTCAGATGCGGCAGTATAAACGATCGGAATGATAACTATAATTCGTATTTATGCATAATATTGCAACGATTGATGATTGAATTCGATAAATTCATTTGACTATATGATAGATTTGTGATAAAATTACCATAATAAATTCCGTATATCGCGGAATCTTCTCGGCGGAACGCAGTTCTCGGGCGTTCCCCTGGAGGCGGGAGTCTTCAGAATTATATTAGGAGGTGCGGATATGAGGCTGAAAAAGTGGTTGATCGCTCTTTTGGCTGCGGTCATGTCGGTCACAACGCTGGTTGCGTTTGCCGCTTGCCGCCAGGACGAAGGACAGAACGATCAGCCGGTCACAGAAGGTCCGGAAACAGGCGTCTATTACTATGAAACGCCGCTTTCGGAAGAATATCAGATTGCGCTCAACAACGGCAATCAGTTTACATTCCTTGTGATGGGAGAAAACAAGACGGGCACGTATACGCTTTCGGGCGAGTCGCTCGTTTTGGATTTTGCGCGCGCGGAAGACGGCGAAGTCACGGCAACCCTTGCCGATGACGTTCTTTCGCTCACCTATAACAATTCCTCGATGCGCTTCCTCAAAAAGATCAATTATACGGTGCGCTTTGACGCCGGAGAGGGGAGCGCAGTGCCTTCCGTCACCGTTGTCAACGGCAAGACCGTTGCGGAACCCGATGCGCCCGTCTATGCGGGGCACGTGTTCGTCGGCTGGTATGTCGACGAAGCGCACAGCGCGCCCTTCCAGTTCGGCGCGCAGCCCGTCACGTCCGACATGACGCTGTATGCGCTGTGGTCGGCGCGCTCGTCCGATGCAAGCGAGTACACGGTGAATTTCGACCTCGGGTATACGGGCGAAGGCGTGCAGGCGCCGGCAGACGTAAAGACGGTCGGCGGCGTTGTCGCCGAACTTCCGCAGCCCGAACGCGAAAATTATACCTTCCTCGGTTGGTATGTGAGCGCGTTCAACAGCGCGGATAAACTGACCTATGAATATCAGGTCGGACAGCAGCTTTCGGAGGACACCACGCTGTTCGCGCTTTGGCGCGACAATGCGGCGACGGGGCTTGCCGCACCCGAAGTCAGCGTAACTTCGGAGGGCGTCACCTGGGATCGCGTTTCGGGCGCTCAGTCCTATGCAGTGACCGTCACCGGTCCCGATGAGTATTCCCGCACGTCGGGCAATATTTCGGAACTGCATTACGACATCGATTTTGCATCCCTCACTGAGGGCGAATATACCATTGTTGTCCAAGCGTCAGCGTCGGCAACCGTCACGGAGGACGCCGTCTCTTCGACGCGCTATTTCAACAACAAGGCGCTTGCGCGCGTCTCCGGGTTTGAGATCGTCAACTCTTCGATGCTGCTCTTCGAAGGCGTTCCGAACGCACAGAACTATTATCTGACGATCGACTGCGGAAACGACGAACACGCGCATGAGAACGTGGCGCTCGGCAGCGACCTGCGCTACAATATCGCCAATTGCGTGATGCAGCCGGGCGGGATCCGCATCACGGTCAGAGCGGAAGCAGCGGGCTACGCTTCTTCCGAAGCAGTCTATGTTTACAACCGCGAGCTCGCGCAGATCGAAGAGCTCCGTTTTGATGCCGCTACGGAAACGGTCTCCTGGGACAGAGTTCCGGATGCGGTCGGATACGTCGTCAGCGTCGGCAACGGCACGACTTCGCATGTCAGCAATGTCAATATCGGCAACACGACGAGCTACAGCCTGAAAGATTTTGCAATGGGCGACGTTGTTTTCAGCGTTTACCCGCAGACTTCCGGCTATAATTCGCCTGTTGCCAGCACGTATACCTATCGCAAGGTGACGCCCGCGGTTCCTGCAGGCCTCCGTGTCGAAGGCAACCTGCTCCGCTGGGATACCGTCGCGGGCGCGCAGACTTATACGGTTCGTGTCAACGGAACGGAATATGAGGTAAGCGCGTCGCAGTTCGATCTTTCCGACTATGTGGAAGACGGCGAAACGTTCGTCGTGCAGATCCGCGCCAACGGTGCGGCGGGCAGTTCGCTCTGGAGCAATGCGCAGAGCATGAACTATCTTGCCATCACCGAAGCGCCCGTTTATTCGGGCGGCGTTCTGAGCTGGAATCCCGTCGTCGGTGCGGCGTATTATGAAGTGCAGGTCAACGACGGCGAGCCGATCAGAGTTGCCAACGACAGGACATCGGTCTCCGTGACGCTGACGCAGGGCGGAGAGAACCTCCTGCGTTTCCGGTTCGCGAATGACGACGGGGAAGCGTCCGAATGGTCGGATGCCGTCGCCGTACAGACTGTCTCTTATACACATCTGACGCTGC
>URHP01000006.1 GCA_900547645.1 uncultured Eubacteriales bacterium | reverse complement strand
GATCTGAAGGCGCGTCTTGACGAAGTGACCGAAGCCTTTGATCGGTATAGCGACAATTCCTTTTTCAAGGACGAGCTGGATTACTATTTCAAGCACTACACCGGGCGTCCGAATCCCATCTTTTTCTGCGCCAATCTGAGCGAACGCCTCGGCGGGGCCAAAATTTATCTCAAGCGTGAGGATTTGAACCATCTCGGCGCGCACAAGATCAACAATACGTTGGGCCAGTGTCTGCTGGCGAAGCGGATGGGCAAGAAGCGGATCGTAGCGGAGACCGGCGCGGGCCAGCATGGCGTGGCGACGGCGGCGACGGCGGCAGCGTCTATGTCGTTGCGGACGAAAACGTGCACGATCTGCTCGCATACCGCTTTACGGGCAAATATTATGCGGAGAACGGCGAACGCGGCGGCTCCAACCAATGTTCGGGCAGGCGCGGCAAGGACGTCGTGCTGAAAGTGCCGTGCGGGACGCTCGTACGGGACGCCGAAAGCGGGAAGATCATCTGCGACGTCTATGAAGACGGCGAAAAGATCCTGCTGCTTGCGGGCGGCAGAGGGGGCAAGGGCAACGTGCGCTTTACGACCGCCCGCCGTCATGCGCCCAACTTTGCGCAGAAGGGCGTCAAAGTAAAACCGCACGCCGTCATCCTCGAAATGAAGGTCATTGCCGACGTAGGGCTGGTCGGCTTCCCGAATGTGGGCAAGTCGACGCTGCTTTCCAAGATTTCTGCGGCGCGCCCCAAGATCGCGGACTATCACTTTACCACGTTATCCCCCAACCTCGGGGTGGTGCGGTACTATGAAAATTCCTTCGTGGTCGCCGATATTCCCGGGCTTATCGAGGGCGCTGCGCAGGGTGCGGGGCTGGGGCACGACTTCCTGCGTCACATCGAACGCACGCGCATGATCTGCCATGTTCTGGACATTGCGGGCACCGAGGGGCGCGATCCTTTGCAGGACTTTGAAGCGATCAACGCGGAACTCAAGGCGTATTCGGAAAAACTTGCGCAGCTCCCGCAGATCGCCGTTCTGAACAAGTGCGACTGCGCGGGCGCGGAGGAGAACGCGGCGCGTTTTTCTGCGGCGCATCCCGATCTGCCCGTTTACCGCATTTCCGCCGTACGCGGCGAGGGGACCAAAGAACTTCTGGACGGCATCTGGAAGCTGCTCGAAACGCTCCCGCCCGCAGAAAAAATTCCCTCCGACGAGTTCGCGTTCGAGGAAGAGGACACCTGGCAGTTTGAAATTTACAGGGACGAAGCGGGCGCGTTCGTCGTTGTGGGCGGTTTGGTCGACCTGCTGTGCCGCAACGTCGTTCTCAACAATCCCGACTCCATGGCGTATTTCCAGCGCATGCTGAAAACGCGCGGCGTGTTCAAGGCGCTGGCGGATCTCGGCTGCAAGGAGGGGGACACCGTCGTCGTCGGCGACGTGGAATTCGACTATATTCCATAAATACGGAGAAATCACATGACAAGCAAACAGAGAAGCAAATTGAAGTCCATTGCGGCGAATCTTTCGCCCGTCACGCAGATCGGAAAGGGCGGGATCTCGGAAAACCTGTTGAAGACGCTCTCCGAAGCGCTCGAAGCGCGCGAGATCATCAAGGTCAACGTACTGCCTACAGCCGAGGCGGACGCCGATACCATGGCGCAGAACGCCGCCGAACTTCTGGGGGCGGAAGTGGTGTACGTCATCGGCAGAAAGGCGGTCTTCTACCGCCGTTCGCAGCGCGACGACGTGGAACATATCGAACTGTAACCGGAAAAACAAAGAGATGTTAAAATGAAAGCGCGGCGGCGGGCAGAATTGCCCGCCGCCGCGCTTTTATGTTTCGATTAAAAATTCGATTCAAGTGCAGAAACTATTTCGTGCACATTCTAATAATTTTTTTGCCATATTTATCACCTCATGTCCATTTAATCCAATGGTGTTTTTGTTCAAATTGCTTGGATTCATTTGAAGAATTTGATTAAGCCAAAAAAGATGGAAATGGATTGTTCTGTTGTATGTAGATATCCGTTGATTTACAGTGGAAACGTAATTCCAATTTTCATGAGCTTTGTCAATAATATTGTACCACATATATGAAACAAACCATACCGCTCCCATTGTTGTTAATTCCCCGCCGCCCTTAAAATGAAATGAGTGCCTCATACAGCCTCCTTCTTTTGTTGGATTTTTGCTGAGATATTTTTTTGATATAATATATTGTATTTACAAAAATTTTAATCACATTTATCGAAGAACATCAAAGTTGATTTTTTAAAGTCTGATACCACAAATAACCTATTCTTGCTCATTAAAGCAGTTTGTGTGCGTCCATGGCTATTAGATAACGAATAATCTGGAATGGGAAGATATGGTGAAAACTTGATGGCGTCGCCACTTCGATCTACATACCAAGTAAATTCTTTTTCTTCGCCATCCATGGATAAAACGCCGGACATCTTTCCGTTATTTTTGGTTCCATCAAGCACCAAACTAACTTTTCCGATATATTTTTCGCAAAAACTGTTAAATGAATCTGAGACCGAAGAAGGATAATGATAACGAATCTCGTTTTTTATCCAAGTCTGTCCCGGCTCCCAATAGGTATTATTCGCTTCCCAATATGTTATATCATCAGACAATATCCAAGTCCCGACGAAAGATTTTTCTCCTTCTGTTAATTCTTCTTTCGGATTACAAGAGAAAAGTGGAATACTGCATGCAATCAGAATCACCACGCTTATTAAATTAACCAGTTTCTTCATCATGATTGTCCTCATTCTTAATTGATATTATTTAGCCCCAAGGGGCTATTTTTTACAATTATACTCCCATGGGGCTACAATGTCAAGACAAGAGAGGTGTTTTATGCAAATTATTTTTGCAGAACGGCTGCGGGAGTTAATGAAGGAGCAGGGGCTGAATCAGGTAAAACTTGCCGAGCACGTCGGGGTAAAACAAAATACCGTCAGTGCATGGCTGTTAAAAAAGAAAGAGCCGAGTTTGACGAGTTTGTGGCTCGTTGCGGATTATTTTGACGTTGAAACGGACTATCTGATTGGAAGAAAGGGCGACTGAGTGTTTCTGTCTGCTGTTGATGCAATGCTCAACGAAAAATTCCGCACAGCGCTTAGCGAAAAATTTTACACAACCTCTTGTCTTTTTCGGGGAGATATGGTAAAATGTTGCAGAAAGGTTCCCATAGAGACCGAACATTTTTTATGGAGGATACAAGATGCAATATTCACGCGAAGTGGAAGAGATGATCTGTGTTGCAAAAGGTCCCAAGCACGATCCCGCTCCCATTCCGGAAGAGGGCAAGTGGATCTGCGCGAAGCAGATCACGGACATCAGCGGCTTCACGCACGGCGTGGGTTGGTGCGCACCGCAGCAGGGCGCCTGCAAACTCACCCTGAACGTCAAAGAGGGCGTCATTCAGGAGGCGCTCGTTGAGACGATCGGCTGCTCGGGCATGACGCATTCGGCGGCAATGGCGGCGGAGATCCTTCCCCACAAGACCATTCTCGAAGCGCTCAATACCGACCTTGTGTGCGATGCGATCAACACCGCAATGCGCGAACTGTTCCTGCAGATCGTGTACGGCAGAACGCAGTCGGCGTTCTCGGACGACGGGCTGACCGTCGGCGCGGGGCTGGAAGACCTCGGCAAGGGGCTTCGTTCGCAGGTCGGCACCATGTACGGCACGGCGCTCAAGGGCGTGCGCTATCTCGAAATGGCGGAGGGCTATGTCACCCGTCTCGCGCTCGACAAGGACAATCAGGTCATCGGCTATGAATTTGTGTCTCTCGGAAAAATGACCGACTTCATCAAGAAGGGTTTGGAGCCCAACGATGCATGGACGAAGTCGATGGGGCACTACGGCAGATTCGCCGAAGAACAGGGTGCGGTGAAGTACATCGACCCCCGCAAAGAGTAAGGAGGTAGGACAATGGCTCTGTTCGAAGGGTATGAAAGAAGAGTAGACAAGATCAACGGCGTATTGAAAGAGTACGGCATCGGTTCCATCGAAGAGTGCAGGGATATCTGCCTTTCCAAGGGCGTTGACTGCGACAAGATCGTGCGCGGCACGCAGCCCATCTGCTTCGAGAACGCCGTCTGGGCATATACGGTCGGCGCGGCGATCGCCATCAAGAAGGGCTGCAAGAAGGCGGCGGACGCGGCGGCGGCGATCGGGATCGGTCTGCAGTCGTTCTGTATTCCCGGCTCGGTCGCGGAAAACCGCAAGGTCGGGCTCGGCCACGGAAATCTGGGCAAGATGCTGCTCTCCGAGGAGACGGACTGCTTCTGCTTCCTTGCCGGTCACGAATCGTTTGCTGCGGCAGAGGGCGCCATCTCCATTGCGATGAACGCGAACAAAGTGCGCAAGAAGCCGCTCCGCGTCATTCTCAACGGGCTCGGCAAGGATGCGGCGTTCATCATCTCCCGCATCAACGGCTTCACCTATGTGGAGACGGTGTTCGATCCGTATACCGAGACGGTCACGGTCACGAACGAGGTCGCCTATTCGGACGGCCCCCGCGCGAAGGTCAAGTGCTACGGCGTGGACAACGTCCCCGAGGGCGTTGCCGTCATGAAGCTCGAAAAGGTCGGCGTCTCCATCACGGGCAACTCCACCAATCCCACCCGTTTCCAGCATCCCGTCGCAGGCACCTATAAGAAGTGGTGCAACGAGAACGGCGTCAAGTACTTCTCGGTCGCTTCCGGCGGCGGCACGGGCAGAACGCTGCATCCCGACAACATGGCGGCAGGTCCTTCGTCCTACGGCATGACGGACACGATGGGCAGAATGCACTCCGACGCGCAGTTTGCGGGTTCTTCGTCCGTCCCCGCGCACGTCGAGATGATGGGGCTCATCGGTATGGGCAACAATCCCATGGTCGGCGCTACGGTTGCGGTTGCGGTTGCCGTGCAGGAAGGTATGAGCAAGTAACAAATTTGGTTCGGCAGGGGGTTTTTGCGCCGCAGGGCGCGGAAACCCCCTTTCTGATGTATTACAAAGTGTATTACAAAGACGATGAACGGCAAGGCGCTCAAAAGATGCCGCAAAAAGCGGGTTCGTATTTTTTTCTTACAGGATGCTTCGGAGGAAACATGATGAAAGGAATTTTTATCGGTACGGCGGAGAACGCGGATACGTTCACCGTCAGCAAGACGTTTTATGCGGACAGGGCGGGAAGGGCAACGCTGCGCGCAACGGCGCTCGGCGTCTACTTCGCACAGCTCAACGGCAGGCGCGTGGGCGACGCATATCTCGCGCCCGGCTGGACTTCCTACCGCCACACGCTGCAGGTGCAGGAATACGCCGTTGACGTGCGGGAGGGCGAAAACGTCCTGTCCTTTACCGTAAATGCGGGATGGTACTGCGGTCCGCTCACCTGGGAACACGCGGCCTGCAAGTATGGAGACCGTCCCGCCGTCTGCGCGGAACTGTCTGCGGACGGGCTGTGCGTGTGCACGGACGGGAGCTGGACGGCTTCGGAGAGCGCGATCCGCTCGTCCGGCATTTACGACGGCGAGCATGTCGATCTCACGGCGGAGCTGCGCGCGCTGCATATTGCCGAAGTCCCGTTCGGCGGGGCGCGCCTTGTGCCGCAGATCGGCGAACCCGTGCGCGATACCGAACGCCTTTCCGTCCGCAGGGTATTCCGCACGCCGAAGGGAGAACTCGTCTATGATTTCGGTCAGAATCTGGCAGGGATCGCGGAAGTGCGTACGCCGCAGGATTTTGACGGCACGCTCACGCTGAAATTTGCCGAGATCCTGGTCGGGGGCAATTTTTATACCGAGAACCTGCGCAGCGCAAAGGCGACGGACACCTTTACCGCAAAGGGTGCGCACACCTTCCGCCCCGAATTTACCTTCCACGGGTTCCGCTACCTCATGCTCGAGGGCGCCGAACTGCCCGCGGAGAACGTGACGGCGGTCGTGCGCCATACCGACATGCGGCGTACGGGGCGCATCGAGACGTCCGATCCCGCGCTCAACCGTCTGTTTGAAAACGTGGTGTGGGGACAGCGGGGGAATTTTGTCGATCTTCCCACCGACTGCCCGCAGCGGGACGAACGGCTGGGCTGGACGGGGGACATCAACGTATTCTGCCGTACGGCGGCGTTTAACTACGACGTCCGCGGCATTTTGCGTAAGTGGCTTTGCGACGTCCGCAGCGATCAGGCGGAGACGGGCGAGATCCCGCACGTCGCTCCCGACTGTCTCAATAAAAAAAGTACGGCGGCAATGTGGTGCGATGCCGTGACGATGGTCCCCTGGAAACTGTACCGGATGTACGGGGATGAGAGTTTTCTGTCGGAAAATTACGGGGCGATGAAAAAGTTCGTCTCGGCGCGGGAGCGCACCATGGAGAACGGGCTGATCGTGCGCGGACATGAATACGGCGATTGGCTCGCTCTGGACAAGGAAGTGCTGCTTGCGGACGGTCCCGGCGGGCGGACGGACGTATATTTTCTCGCCAATGCTCTGCACCTGCACACGCTGCACATCGTCGCGGAGACGGCGCGCATTCTGGGAACGGGGGAGGAGGTGCTCTACCGCGGCAAGCGGGAAGCGCTGCTTCGCCGTATGCGGGAGGAATATGTTACGCCGGGCGGCAGGCTTGCGCTCGATACGGTCACCGCACAGGCGATCGCGCTGCAGTTCGGCATCGTTCCGCCCGAACACCGCGCGCGGCTGGCGGCGGAACTCAACGCGAACGTGCTGCGCCACGGCTGCCGCGTCAGTACGGGATTTATCGGCACGCCCTATCTGTTGTTTGCGCTCGCCGATCACGGGTATTCCGATACGGCGGAAAAGGTGTTGCTCAATCCCGAATATCCCGGCTGGCTGTATGAGGTGCGCATGGGGGCGACGACCGTATGGGAACGCTGGAATTCGCTCATGCCGGACGGTACGCCCAATCCGGACGGCATGAACAGCTACAATCACTATGCTTACGGTTCCGTCATGGAGTTTGTCTATCGCCGCGTTGCGGGGATCGAGGAGGCGCAGGCGGGCTTCACGCAGATCAGGATCGCACCCATGCCGCTTGCGGCGGTCGATCGCGTGTATGCGGAGTACGAGAGCGTTGCCGGCAGGATCGCGGCGGGATATGAGCGGAAGAACGGGGCGATCGTCTATCATGCGGAAGTGCCCGCGGGGGCGTCGGCGGAGATCGTTCTCCCCGGAGAAGCGCCCGTCCGCGTCGGCGCGGGAAGGTATTCCTACGAACGGCGTGCGGCGGACAGAAGATAACAAAAAACAGCCTGCGCGCTTGCGGTTTTTGCCGCAGTCGCCATCGTCATCATTTCCTCGATCCTCACGCTTTGAGATGCGACCGATCGAAAAAAGGGACTTCCGCTGCGGCGGGAGCCCTTTTTTACATGTCATGGCACGGCGGCATCGCTGCTTTCGATGAGTTCGCAGTCGTACAGCGTGGGGTTGAACGCCTTTTCGCTCGGATAGGAAAACCGATCGCTTAAGACGTAGTCCTTGGGCAGACGGGAGGGGGAAAATCCCGTGAATTCGCGGAAAATGCGGTTGAAATTGCGGATGGTCGCAAAGCCGCATTGTTCGGCGATCTCCGTCATCGTCAGGTCTTCGCCCGAGAGCAGAAGCCTTACGGCGTTGTCCGTGCGCACATAGTTCAGGTATTGGGAAAAGGTGGTGCCCGCCATCGCCTTGAAATAGCGTGAAAAATAGGCGTCGCTCATGCCCATGAAGCGCACGGCGTCCTCAAAGGTGTATTCCGCGTACCGTTCGTGCACATCCTCCAAAAGCCGCTTGAACGCCTCTTCCGTGCGGTCGTTTTCCAATCGGTGCACCAGCTGTTCGCCGCGGTATACGTCGATCATCATTTCGCACACGGCGCAGGTCGCCTCTTCTCCGTAAAAGGGTTTGCGCTCGGTCAGAATGGAGCGCAGACGCGCATAGTATTCGGGAATGGGATATTTTTTGTATAACTTGGGGCTGGCAAGCTGATATTTTTCAAGGAAGGGACGGATGATATTGTAGTCGAACACCATGACGATGAGCACGGTGTCCGGCTCGCATGCGCGTTGGTAGTGGATCTGTCCGCTGTCGGTGAACAGGGCGTCCCCCTCGAGCAGCGAGTGTTTTTTCTTTTCGCAGAACACGTCGATGGAGCCGCGCTCCACATAGATAAACTCGCAGTCGTAGTGCCAGTGCAGCAGATTGTGTGAATTGCGGTACTTTCCTACCCAGACTTTTGCTTCTTCCGGATAGTTCCAGATCTCTCTTCTTGCGATCATATGGCATCCCCCGTTTATTTTATCATAACCTAAAATATTTCAAAAGTCAAGCGTATAATGTCAATAAATGTCTAAATTCTGACAATACGTTGCTTGAAAATATCCCTTGCATCAGGTATAATAATTATCGTTAACAGGACAGGGGCAGCCGACCAGATACCTTATCGCCGACGGTTTTCCCGAAGAAAATCCCTGTTTGAAAGTTGCTTATATCTTCATTCCCCCAATATAGTTTTGGCAAAGAGGCGGTAGTTTCTATCGTCTTTTTGTCATGTTAAGGGGATAAAATTGAAGAAGAACAAAATATGACCGAATCCGGGAGGGAATCATGAAGGAAGTTTGCGATGCGATCGATCGGCTGATCGCGTACGCGCGCGCGAAGCTGGGACTTTCGGCGCGCAACGAGACGTATGTGCGCAACACGGTGCTCGACCTTGTGGGGCTCGAGAGCTACGAGGGCGCGGGACAGGCGTATGACGGAAGAAGCGTCTCCGTGCTCCTGCGGGAGTTGGTTGACGCGTGCGCGCGCGCGGGGCTGCCCGCTGCGGAGCGTGCGGAGCGGCTGACGGACAGCGTGATGGGTGCGCTCATGCTCCCGCCCGAGTCCGTGGAAGAGGCGTTCGCCGCGCATATGGCGGTCTCCTCCGAAGAGGCAACGGAATGGCTGTACTCCTATTCCGTGCTCTCCGACTATGTGAAGAAGGAAAAGCTGGACGCCAATCCGCGTTTTTCGGCGGAGAACGGTCTGATCGTCACCATCAACAAGGCAAAGCCCGAGTTCCGCGATCCCAAAAAAGCGGTCAGCGGCAACAGCGTGAAGGGGGGCTATCCCAAATGCACCATCTGCCGCGAGAACGAGGGATATTTCGGGCGCAGCAAGCGGACGCTGCGTACCGTGACGCTTGAACTTGGCGGAGAGGAGTGGTTCTGGCAGTTCTCGCCGTACGGATACTTCTATCAGCACGGCATTGCCGTCAACGCAAAGCACATTCCCATGCATGTGGACCGCGGGACGTTCGTCAAGCTCATGCAGTTTGTCGATCTCTTCCCGCACTACTTTATCGGCTGCAACGCGCCGCTTCCCCGCATCGGCGGGAGCGTGCTCGCGCACGATCACTTCCAGGGCGGCGGCGAGGTGCTTCCCCTGCACCGTGCAAAGATCTCGGTCGCGCTCAGCCATCCCGAATTTCCCGACGTCGAAGTGGGCGTTCTCGACTGGTTCGGCACGGCGGTACGCGTGATCGGAAAGGACGCGCAGCGCGTCGCCGATTGCTCTGAAGTCATCCGCGAAGCGTGGTGCTCGTATGAGGACAGGGCGCGCGGCATCATCCCCGAAGACAAGGACGGCGTGCACAGCGCCGTCAGCCCGACCGTCGTCAAGACGGCGCGCGGGTATGAGATGAATCTCATTCTCCGCAACAATATCACGACGGAAGAATATCCCGACGGCGTGTTCCACGCGCATCCCGAATTCCACGTCATCAAAAAGGAGTCCATCGGGCTCATCGAAGCGCAGGGGTTGTTCATCCTGCCCGGGCGGCTCGTGGAAGAGCTCGCCGATCTTGAAAAACTGCTCGTTTCGGGAGAAGCGCTTCCCGAAAAATATGCGGACTATCGGATGATCTTCGGCGAACTCAAGGCAATGGCGCCCTCGTTTACCGCAGAATCGGCGCATGAAGCGGTGAAAAAGGAGCTCGCCAGCGTGTGCGAGCGCATTCTCGGCAATACCGCCGTGTTCAAGACGCAGGCGGAGACGGCACAATTTATGATCGAAAAGGCAGGTTTTATCCATGATTAACGAAAAAGAATATGCTTACAAAGTCTCCGCAGCGGGACGCGTCAACCTCATCGGCGAACACGTCGATTACTGCGGGGGCAAGGTCATGCCCGCCGCGCTTTCGCTGAAGAATACCATCTATGTCCGTCCCAACGGAACGGATAAGATCAACCTTTCCTGGACGGACATTCCCGCGCGCGTTACGCTGGACATTGCGCGGCTGGGAGAGTATAAAGACGTCAAGTATGCCAATTATCCCGCGGGCTGCGCATATCTCTGGCAGCAGGCAGGGCACAAGATCGTCGGCTGCGACATGGTGCATGACTGTACGGTGCCTTTCGGCAGCGGACTTTCCTCCTCTGCCGCGATCGAGGTTTCCACGATCGCCGCGCTCGCAACGCTTGCGGGGGAGACGCTCGATCCCGTCGAGATCGCGCTTGTCGCGCAGAAGGCGGAGCGCGAATATGCGGGCGTGAACTGCGGCATCATGGACCAGTACGCTTCGGCGTGCGGCAAAAAGGATAACGCCATCCTGCTCGACTGCAAGACGCTCGCGCGCGAGTATGTTCCCATTCTGCTGGGAGATTACACGCTCGTTATCGCCAACTGCAACAAGCCCCACAGCCTTGTGGAGAGCAAGTATAACGAACGCCGCGCAGAGACCGAGCTTGCGCTGGAACTGCTGAAGACCAAGGCGGATATTTCCTGCCTTGCGGAACTTACGCCGGATGCGTTCGAACGCATTGCCGATGTTCTGGACGGTCACGGAATGGTGCGCAATCGCGCGCGCCACGTCGTGGAGGAGTGCGACCGCGTGCGCCGTGCGGCGGGCGCGATGAAGCGCGGGGACGTCGCTTCGCTCGGGGAACTGCTCAACGCTTCGCACGCGTCGCTGCGCGATCTGTATGAGGTGACGGGCGTCGAGCTGGATACGCTTGCCGCGGCGGCGCAGGCGCATCCTGCCTGCGCGGGTTCGCGCATGACGGGCGCGGGCTTCGGCGGCTGCACGGTCTCCATCGTCCGTAAGGACGGCGTCGCCGATTTCAAGAAGACGGTCGCCGCAAAATATACGGGCAAGATCGGCTATGAGCCTTCCTTCTACGACTGTACGGTGGAAGACGGCATCATCGTCACAAAATTGTCGTAACGTCTGAAATTCCGGGATGCGGATACGGCGCGGGAGATGACGTTTCGCGGCGTCGTACGGCGGGACGCAATTCAAATTTTGAAAGAATAGGGGAGAAGGATGATCAGGTATGACAAAAAGACGCGCATACTCGTGCTGGACAATAAGAGCATAGGGTATGCGGTCTATGTGAATGACGCGGGCTATCTGGAGACGCTGTACTTCGGCAGAAGCCTTTCCGATTATGCGGACTTTGACTGCGTCCGCAGGGCGGACGAATTGTCGACGCCCCGCTACGATGCGGCAAGCGGAAAGGAGACGGGATATGCGGACGCGTTCAAGTTTGACGCCGCGCCGCTGGAGATCTCGCCGCACGGGTTGGCGGACAAGCGCGGCGCGCCCGTGATCGTCCGCGACGAGCGCGGTTCGTTCATCACCGATTTCCGCTTCCGCAGCGTCCGTCTTCTGAAGGAAGCGCCCGCCATCGAGGGGCTCCCTCACGCGCACGGAAGGTGCGAAACGGCGGATATCCTGCTGGAAGACAGCGATCTGCATGTGCGCGCGCACCTGTATCTCACGCTGTTTGCGGACAAGGACGCGCTCGTCAAGAGTTTCCGTTTTGAAAACACGGGCAAGAAGAAGGTGCGTCTGACGCGCGCCATGTCCATGCAGCTCGATCTTCCGCGCTGCGATTACGATCTCGTGCATTTCGGCGGGCGCTGGGCGAAGGAGCGCGACTATTTTTGCAATCCCGTCGCGGATGGCGTGCAGGAGGTCTCCTCCAATCTCGGGCGCTCTTCCGCGGAGGAAAATCCCTTCGTCTTTCTCAAAGAGCGCAGCGCGACCATGGACTGCGGCGAGGTCATCGGGTTCAATCTGGTCTACAGCGGGAACTTCAAGTTCCGCACCTTTACCAATTTTCTGCGCGGGCTGCATATCACGTACGGCATGAACGACGAGGACTTCGAGTGGACGCTCGCCCCCGGCGAGGTCTTCTGTACGCCGCAGGCGGTGATCGTATATTCTTCGCACGGCATTGACGCCATGTCGCAGACATTCCATCGCTTTATCCGCGAAAACCTCATGACGTATGCGGACAATTGCGAATATAAGCCCGTTTTGTTCAATTCCTGGGAGGGCTGCACGTTTCATTTCGATACCGACCTCATTCTTTCGTATATCGACGACGCGTGCAAGATCGGCACCGAGCTGTTCGTTCTGGACGACGGCTGGTTCGGCGCGCGCGACAATGACCTTGCGGGGCTGGGCGACTGGACGGTCAACAAAGGGAAGATCGACCTGCACCGCGTCATGGCGCACTGCCGCGAACGGGGACTGAAGTTCGGCATCTGGTTCGAGCCGGAGATGGTCAATCCCGACAGCGATCTCTTCCGCGCGCATCCGGAATATGCGCTCGGCTGGGAGAGAAAGGAGCTTGCGCTCGGGCGGCATCAGCTGCACCTCGATTTTTCCAATCCCGACGTGGTGGAAAACATCTATGCGCAGATGAAGGCGTTCCTCGAAGAGTATCCCGTGGACTACATCAAGTGGGACTATAACCGCGTCGTGGCGGAACACGTTTCCGCAGCGTTCCCGCCCGAGAGGCAGGGCGAGATCTATCACCGTCTCGTGCTCGGATATTATGCGCTTCTCGGACGTCTCACAAGGGAATATCCCCATACCATGTTCGAGGGCTGCGCTTCGGGCGGCGGTCGCTTCGACATGGGTACCCTGTACTACTGCCCGCAGATCTGGTGTTCGGACGAGTCCGATCCCGCGCAGCGCATCGATATTCAGTTCAACACGTCGCTCGGCTATCCGCTCTCGTGCATCGGTTCGCACGTCAACGACAGCAAAGTGGCTTCCTATTCCGCCAAGGCGGCGCTCGCGCTGTTCGGTACGTACGGCTATGAGATGAATCCCAACCTTCTGACGGAAGGGGAGATCGCGGAGCTTGCGCAGACGGCGGAGATCTATAAAAAATATCACCGCGACGTCATCGCAAACGGAACGCTCTATCACCTGCGCGCGCCCTATGAAGGGAATCATATGTGCATGCAGTGCGTTTCGCGGGATGCGTCCGCGTCGGTCGTGCTTTTCATGAACAAGCTGAAGGAGCAGGACATGTTCCGCTTCGTGCGCCTGAAAGGTCTGGACCGGAAAAAGAAGTACCGCAACACATTGGACGGCGCGGTGCATTCGGGCGAGTACTATCTGCAGATCGGACTCAATTTGTCCAAGGAAGGATTTGCGGAGTTTTCACACCGCCTCGTGCTGCTCACCGAAGAAACCTGACGCAAACAAAAAAGCAAGGGAGACCGTTGTGTTTTCCCTTGCTTTTTTTGTGCGGAAATGTTAGGATAGTACGAATTCTCACGAGGTCGCGTGTTTATGGCTTCTTTGCTGCTTGCCGTCATCTATCTTGCCTTTATCGGATTGGGGCTTCCCGATTCGCTGCTCGGTTCGGGCTGGCCCGTCATGCATACGGAGCTCGGCGCGCCCATCTCCGCCATGGGGCTGGTATCCATGATCATTGCTGCGGGGACGGTCGTGTCCTCGCTTGCGTCCGATTTCCTGACGCGCAAACTCGGAACGGGGCTCGTCACATTCATCAGCGTCCTGATGACGGCGGGCGCCATGCTCGGCTTCTCCTTTGCGGGCGCTTTCTGGGTGCTGTGCATCATCGCGGTGCCTTACGGGCTGGGCGCGGGCGGCGTGGACGCAGCGCTCAACAATTATGTCGCCCTGCATTATAAGTCCCGTCACATGAGCTGGCTGCATTGTTTCTGGGGCATGGGTGCGCTCATCAGTCCCTTCATCATGAGCGCGGCGATCACGGGCGGCGCAGGCTGGCAGGGCGGCTATTCGCTCGTTTCCTATGTGCAGTTCGGGCTGTGCGCCGTGCTGCTCCTCAGTCTGCCGCTCTGGAAAAAGCGCGCCGCGCCGGAGGCGGGCGGCGGCAAGCCGCTCACGCTCCCGCAGACGCTGCGCCTTCGGGGCGTCGTCTTCATATTGGTCGCGTTTTTCTGCTATTCGGCGGTGGAGGCGACCGCCATGCAGTGGGCAAGCAGTTATTTTACCGAACACAGACAGGTGAGCGCGGAACTCGCCGCCATGCTCGGTTCGCTCTTTTATATCGGGATCACGGCGGGAAGGCTTGTGAGCGGTTTCGTTTCGGAAAAGCTGGGGGACAAGCGGCTCATTCGCATCGGCATTGCCGTCATGATGGCGGGTATCGTGCTGCTTGCGCTTCCCTTTGATACATACGCGGTCGCCGTTGCCGGATTTCTGATCATCGGCTTCGGCTGCGCGCCCGTCTATCCCTCCATCATCCATTCCACGCCCGCAAACTTCGGCGCGGAAAACTCCCAGGCGGTCATCGGCGTGGAGATGGCGTTTGCCTATATCGGCACCACCTTTATGCCGCCGCTGTTCGGGCTGATCCCACAGTATGCGGACATCGCCTTCCTGCCGCTCTATCTGGCGGTATTCGCCGTGTTCCTTCTGTGCATGACCGAACTTCTGAACCGCTCGAAGCGCAAAACGCCGCCCGCGGTTGCGGAATAAACAAAAAAAAGGGAGCCGCCGAGAGCGGCTCCTTTTTTCAGCCGATGTCGAAGACTGCCCGGACTTCCTCGCAGATCTCGATCTCTTCGGGGGCGAGGTCGGCAAGGTCCGCGCGCATCGCCATGGCGCGTACGGCGGGGAAGGCGTTCTGCGCGCCGCATTCCATCGACCGCACGCCGCTCAGTCTGACGTCCGCCGCTTTGGCGATCGCCTCGGCGCGCTTTTTTGCGTCTCTGACGGCAAGGGCAAGCGCCTTCCTGCGCGCCTTGTCCGCTTCCGCGAGCGTGTATTCCACGCTCAGTTCGGGTGCGGCGCCGCTCTGCGCGACTGCCTGCAATGCCTCGGCAAGCAGGGCGGGCCGTGCGCAAAGTTCCGCGCGCAGGCGGCGCGTCGCCGTGTATCCCGTCTGCCTGCGCGTCTGCACGCCGTTTTCCGTCACCGTCTCAAAATGCGGTTCGACGCGTACGGACGCCGCCTTCACGTTCTCCGCGCCTGCAACGCCGGCAAGCGCGTTTTTGACGTTTGCCGCATGTTCTTCTGCGGCGTGCACCGCCGCCGCGTAGTCCGCGTCCGAAGCGGACACCGCGAGGGTGAGTCTTGCAAGGTCGGGAACCAGGCGAAGGATGCCTTTTCCCGTCACCGCGATCGTTCGTTCTGTCATATGACCTCCTTTACGGTTGTTGTTCGGAAGCCGCCTGCTGCGCGCAGATGCGCTTTTGCATGGCGTTCCCCGTCAGGATGCAGCCCAGCACCAGCAGCAGGACGGCCGCCGCAAGGAAAGCGGCGTATCCCCCGAGCGCCTGCGAGGCGAAGTATCCGGCAAGCACGCCGCACAAAAAGGCGACAATGAGAATCAGATATTTTGCCGTTACTTTCAGCGCGCCCGCATCCTTTTCTGCCACGGAATGCATGGCGTGCTCGGTTGCCGAGCGCATGTTGCCCGTGCAGAATGCCGTGGCAAAGGGTTTGCCTTCCATCTTGCGGAAGTTGTCGAACTGCACGGCGGCGGCAAGGGAGACGAGTGCGTTCACCAGCATATCGGGCGCCGAGGCGGGCAGAAATCCCACCGCGATGAGCACGGCGATCTCGCCTGCGAGCACATAGCTGTGTCCGCGGAATTCTTCGCGCTTCTTTTTTGCCAGATGCAGACAAAGTTCGCTCAGGAATACGCCCGCAATGAACAGCAGCACGGGGATAAGGTAGCGCAGCGCGTCCGTGCCGTTGCCCGAGGCGAGCCCAAGCGTTAAAAAGATGAGGTTGCTCGTCTGCGCGTTGCAGAACACGCCGCCCCGCGTCACATAGGTGTACGCGTCCAGAAATCCGCCCGTCACACACAGCAGGATGCCGACTTCCAGCCATTCGAACACGGGGAAGGCGGCAAGTTTTTTCCGATAGTACCGCATGACACAAATTGTACGCGCCGCGCCGCATTCTGTCAAATCATTTTCCGCCTGCAAAAAAATTTCCACGCACGGGGGCAGACAATGTATATCTTGTGCGGAAGCGGTCCACAAATACAACATGTGCCGGATGGGGCGGAAAACGGCAAAAAAAGGCAAAAAAAGCCCGAAAATTTGCAAAAAACTTCGTTCAAACGTTTGACTTCCCCCCGAAAAGATGGTATAGTATACAGGCTGTGTCAAAGCGGCAGGTCTTTTGCCGCGCACAACGGCGTATAGGGTTGAGGCGGGAAGTTACTGAAAAAGCGAGGACGAAAGCCCCTCGGCAGATAATTTCCGCTGACAAATGTGGGAGCCCGACTCCTGCGACTAACCGAAGGCTTTTGCGAGAAAACACCGCAAAACGACGCGTGTTTTTTTGATAGAGGTCCTCGATACGCACGGGTGCGTTGACATGCGAATACAAAGTTAGTATAAAAAAGGAGTAGGTTATGGCAAGTCAGAAAATCAGAATCAAACTTTCGGCGTACGACCACGAGCTCGTGGACCAGGCGGCAAGCCGCATCGTCGAGACGATGCAGAAGGGCGGAGCGAAGATCTCCGGTCCCATTCCGCTTCCCACCGAGCGCGAGATCGTCACCATTTTGAGGAGCCCTCATAAAGATAAGGATTCGCGCGAGCAGTTCGAAATGCGCACCTACAAGCGCATCATCGACATCTATTCGCCCAACGCGAAGCTGCTCGATTCCATCCACCTGCCCGCGGGCGTGGACATCAAAGTAAAGCTGTAAGATCGGATACTTTTTCAAGGTATCGGAAAATAAACGAAAAAAGGAGTGAACTTTACGATGGGTAAAGCAATCATCGGCCGCAAAGTTGGAATGACTCAGCTGTTTGCGGAGGACGGGAAGGTCATTCCCGTCACGGTCATCGAGGCAGGTCCCTGCCCCGTGGTGCAGGTCAAAACGCCCGAGACGGACGGCTACACGGCGCTGAAGCTCGGCTTCCTCCCCGCAAAGGAGAAGGCGCTCAACAAGCCCGACCTCGGTCAGTTCAAGAAGGCGGGCGTCAATCCCTGCAAGGTCCTGCGCGAAGTGCGCCTCGACAGCGTCGAAGGCTACAAAGTGGGGGACGAGGTCAAAGCGGACGTCTTCGCGGCGGGCGATCACGTGGACGCTTCGGGCGTCACCAAAGGTCACGGCTATACGGGCGTCATCAAGCGCTGGAACCAGCACCGCCTCAAGGAAACGCACGGCGTCGGCCCTGTGCACAGGGAGCCGGGTTCCATGGGCGCGAACAGCTCGCCCTCGCGCGTGTTCAAGCACAAGAACCTCGCAGGTCAGTACGGTGTGGAAAACGTCACCATTCAGAACCTCGAAGTGGTGCGGGTGGACGTCGCCCGCAACGCGATCCTTGTAAAGGGCGCGATCCCCGGGGTTAAGGGCAGCGTCGTCACGCTGAAGACGAGCGTCAAGGCATAAGGAGAACGATCATGGCAAACGTGAAAGTATACAACATGAAGGGAGAGGAAGTCGGCGACATCGAACTTTCCGACAAGGTGTTCGGCGCGGACTACAACGAGCCCCTCATCCATCAGGCGGTCGTCACCTACCTCTGCAACCAGAGACAGGGAACGAAGTCCACGCTCACCCGCACGGAAGTCCGCGGGGGCGGCGCAAAGCCCTGGAGACAGAAGGGCACCGGCCGTGCGCGTCAGGGTTCCATCCGCGCGCCGCAGTGGACGAAGGGCGGCGTCGTGTTCGCACCCAAGAGCCGCGACTTCTCCAAGAAGATGAACCTTTCCGCAAAGCGCGGCGCACTCGTTTCCGCGCTCTCCAAGAAGGTCGCGGACGGCGAGCTGTTCGTCGTGGACGAACTCAAAGTCAGCGCGCCCAAGACCAAGGAGATGGAGGCGTTCCGCAAGGCGATGAAGCTGGATAAGCGCACCGTCGTCGTCATGGACGAGAACGATGAAAACGTCATTCTCGCGGCGCGCAACCTTCCCACGCTCACGACGCTCTCCGTGGGCGAGATCAACACTTACGAGATCGTGGCGAACGCCGTCGTGGTGCTCACCAAGGGCTCGGTCAAAAAACTCGAGGAGGTGTACGCATAATGGTACCCGAGGATATCATCTTAAAGCCCGTCCTCACCGAGAAGGGCTACGACGGGATCGCGGACAAGCGCTACACGTTCAAGGTCGCAAAGAATGCAAACAAGACGCAGATCAAGATCGCCGTCGAGCAGATGTTCGGCGTGCGGGTCGCAAGCGTCAACACCGTCACCTGCCCCGGCAAGCTCAAGAGAATGGGCAGGAACAGCGGCTATACGCCCGATACGAAAAAGGCGATCGTCCAGCTTACGGCGGACTCCAAGGCAATCGAGCACTTCAACTCGTTATCGTAACAGCGGAGGATAGGAAACATGGCAGTCAAGAGATATAAACCCACATCTCCCGCGCGCCGTCTCATGACGGTTCCCGCCTACGGCGAGATCGCCAAGGCGAAGCCCGAGCGCGCCCTCCTTGAGGATCAGCGCAAGTCGGGCGGCAGGAACAACGCGGGCAAGATCACCGTGCGCCACATCGGCGGCGGCAATAAGAGAAAGTACCGCATCATCGATTACAAGCGCAACAAGGACGGCATTCCCGCCAAGGTTGCGAGCATCCAGTACGATCCCAACCGCAGCGCGTACATCGCGCTCCTCGTCTACGCGGACGGCGAAAAGCGCTACATTCTTGCGCCCGTCGGTCTGAACGTCGGCGACCGCGTCATGAGCGGCGCGGGTGCGGACATCAAGGTCGGCAACGCCCTTCCCCTTACGGACATCCCCGTCGGTACGACCATCCACAACATCGAGATGAAGCCGGGCCGCGGCGGTCAGATCGCGAGAAGCGCGGGCATCTCGGCGCAGATCATGGCGCGCGAGGGCGACTACGCGACGATCAAGATGCCTTCCGGCGAAATGCGTCTCATCCCCGCGGCGTGCCGCGCGACCATCGGTCAGGTCGGCAACGTCGAGCATGAGATCATCCGCATCGGCAAAGCGGGCAAGACGCGCCACCTCGGCATCCGTCCCACGGTGCGCGGTTCGGTCATGAACCCCAACGACCACCCTCACGGCGGTGGCGAAGGCAAGTCGCCCGTCGGTCATGCCGGTCCCGAAACTCCTTGGGGCAAGCCGGCGCTCGGATATAAGACGAGAAAGAAGAAGAATCCGACGAGCAAGTTCATCCTGAAGAGGATCAATTAAGGGAGGGAGATACCATGTCGAGAAGCGTTAAGAAAGGGCCTTACGTCGAAGCGAAGCTGCTTGCGCGCATCGAGGCGATGAACGAGGCAAACGAAAAGAAGGTATTAAAGACCTGGTCGAGAGCGTCGACGATCTTCCCCCAGATGGTCGGTCACACGATCGCCGTATACGACGGGAGAAAGCACGTTCCCGTGTATGTGACGGAGGACATGGTGGGCTGCAAGCTCGGCGAGTTCGCACCCACGAGAACATTCAAAGGGCACACCGCTAAGACGAGCGCGCCCGGGAAAAAGTAAGGAGATAAGCTATGGCGACGAATATGAAGAAGAAGGCGGCGCGCGTGGAAGAAAAGAGAGAAACGCGTCCTTACGCCGTCGCGAAATACGTCCGCGTCTCTCCCTACAAGGTGCGTACGGTGCTCGACCTCATCCGCGGCAAGAGCGTGCGCGAAGCGCAGGCGATCCTCGAAAACAGCGTCAACGGCGGCGCGGCGCCCACCAAGAAGGTGCTCATGAGCGCGGTCGCGAATGCGGAACACAACCAGGGCATGGACAGGGGCGATCTGTACGTCGCTGCCTGCTATGCGGACGGCGGCACGATGCTCAAGCGTATGCAGCCCGTCTCCAAGGGCAGAGGACACGCGATCCTCAAGAGAACGAGCCATATCACGGTCATTCTGGACGTCAAGAAAGCGGAGGGAGAAATCTAACATGGGTCAGAAAGTCAATCCTCACGGACTGAGAGTAGGCATCATCAAGGGTTGGGATACGCAGTGGTACGCCGACAAGAAGGAGTTCTCCGCGTTTCTCAAAGAGGACCACACCATCCGCACGTTCCTGAAGAAGAAGTACTATGCGGCGGCTGTCTCGCGCATCCTCATCGAGCGCGCGGCGGGCAGGATCGTCGTTACCGTGTACACGGGGCGTCCCGGCGTGCTCATCGGCAAGGCCGGCTCCGAGATCGAAGTCATCAAGAAAGAGCTTGCCAGGATCACCAAGGGCAAGCCCGTCAGCGTCAACATTACCGAAGTGAGAAAGCCCGACGCGGATGCACAGCTCGTTGCGGAGGGCGTTGCGGCGCAGCTTGAAAAGCGTGTCGGTTTCCGCCGCGCGCTCAAGCAGGCGATCGGCAGGACGATGCGCGCGGGCGTCAAGGGCGTCAAGATGCAGGTTTCGGGCCGTCTCGACGGGCGCGAGATCGCGGGATGCGAGCACTATCACGAGGGCAGCATTCCCCTTCAGACGCTGCGCGCGGATATTGACTACGGCTTTGCGGAAGCGCACACGACGTTCGGCATGATCGGCGTCAAGTGCTGGATCTACAAGGGCGAAGTCCTGAAAGCCGCAAAGAAGGCGGAAGGAGGCAGATAATGTTAATCCCCAAGAGAGTCAAGAGAAGAAAGCAGCACCGCCCCAACATGAAGGGCAGCGCGCAGAAGGGTAATTTCGTCGCGTACGGCGAGTACGGGCTCATGGCGGAAGAGCAGGGCTGGATCAAGTCCAACCAGATCGAGGCGGCCCGTATCGCAATGACCCGTTTCATCAAGCGCGGCGGTAAAGTCTGGATCGACATTTTCCCTCATAAGCCCATCACCCGTCACCCCGCCGAGGCCCGTATGGGTTCCGGTAAGGGCGGCGTCGAATACTGGGTTGCTCCCGTCAAGCCGGGCAGAGTCATGTTCGAAATGGCGGGCGTGAGCGAGGACGTGGCACGCGAGGCGATGCGGCTTGCCGCTCACAAGCTGCCCGTCAAGTGCAAGTTTGTGAAGAAGGCGGACGTTCCCGCCGAGAAAACGGCAGAAGGCGGTGAATCCTGATGAAAGGCAACGAATTTCATAATATGACCGACGTCGAACTCACCAAGAAGCTGCAGGATCTGAAGAGCGAGCTCTTCAACCTCCGCTTCCGTCACGCATCGGGACAGCTGGAAAACCCCGTCTCGATCAGAACGTGCAAGAGGGACATCGCCCGCGTGAACACCGAGCTTCGCGCGCGTCAGGCGAAGTGAGGAGGCAAGACATGGAAAGAAATCTGAGAAAAGAGATCGTGGGCATCGTCGTTTCCGACAAGATGGACAAGACCGTCGTGGTCGCCGTGTCCGAAAAGCGCCCGCATCCCCTCTATAAAAAGACCATCACCTACACCCGCCGCTTCAAGGCGCACGACGAAGCAAACGAGTGCGGCGTCGGCGATACGGTGCGTATCGTCGAGACGCGCAAGCTCAGCAAAGACAAGAACTGGCGCGTCGCCGAGATCGTCGAAAGGGCGAAGTAACGCGGGAGGAGAACGAATATGATACAACCTCAGACAAGACTCAAAGCGGCGGATAATTCGGGCGCGAAAGAGCTCATGTGCATCCGCGTGCTGGGCGGCTCCTTCAGAAGGAGCGGCAACATCGGCGACGTCATCGTCGCCTCCGTCAAGACGGCGACGCCCGGCGGCGCCGTAAAGAAGGGCGACGTCGTAAAGGCGGTCATCGTCAGAAGTTCGAAGGGCATCCGCCGTCCGGACGGGACGTATATCCGCTTCGACGACAACGCCGCAGTCATCATCGACAATCAGAAACAGCCCAAGGGGACGCGTATCTTTGGTCCCATCGCAAGAGAGCTGCGTGAGAAGGATTATATGAGGATCATCTCTCTCGCGCCCGAGGTTCTGTAAGGAGGAGCGCCATGAACGTAAAAGTCAATGATAACGTGCTCGTTCTTACGGGCAAATACAAGGGCAAGCAGGGCAAGGTGCTGAAGACCTATCCCGCAGCGGGCAAAGTCGTGGTGGAAGGTGTGAACATCGTCCACAAGCACGAGAAGGCGAGAAAGGCGAACGAAACGAGCCGCATCGTCACGGAAGAGGCGCCCATCGACGCTTCCAACGTGGAAGTCGTGTGCGACAAGTGCGGCAAGGCGACGCGCGTCGCGCACACCGTGATCGACGGCAAAAAGGTGCGCGTGTGCAAGAAGTGCGGCGCGTCCCTCGACAAGGCGTACGTCAAGAAAGTGAAGGCACAGCAGGCTGCTGCGGAGGAAGAGGCGCCCAAGAAGCGCACGAGAAAGCGCAGCGCCAAGAAAGCGGAAGAAACGGCGCCCGAAGGCGAAGAGAAATAAGGGCGGAGGTTTAAGTCATGGCAGAAAAGAAAACGGCAAAGGCTGCGAAGACCGAAACGCCCGAAGTTACCGTCAGCAGGGTGAAGGCGTACTACGACAAGGAAGTCGTGCCCGCCCTCATGAAGAAATTCGGTTACAAGTCGGTCATGCAGGTCCCCAAGATCGAAAAGATCGTCATCAATACGGGACTCGGCGACATCAAGGACAACCAGAAGTCCATGCAGATCATCGAAAACGAGCTCAAGCTCATCACCGGTCAGAAGCCCATCTACCGCAAGGCGACCAAGTCGGTTGCGAACTTCAAGGTCAGAGAGGGCATGAACATCGGTCTCAAGGTGACGCTGCGCGGCAGAAGAATGTACGACTTCTACGACAAGCTCGTTTCCATCGCGCTTCCCCGCGTCCGCGACTTCCGCGGCGTGTCGGATAAGGCGTTCGACGGCAGAGGCAACTATGCGCTCGGGCTCAAGGAGCAGCTCATCTTCCCCGAGATCACGTACGATCAGGTGGAGAAGATCAGAGGCATGGACGTGTGCATCGTTACCACGGCGCAGACGGACGAAGAAGCGAGAGAGCTGTTGAGGGCGCTCGGAATGCCCTTCAAGAAGTGAGGAGACGGATATGGCAAAGAAGTCAATGATCAACAAACAGCAAAAGACGCCCAAGTTCTCGACGAGAGCGTATACCCGCTGCTCGATCTGCGGACGCCCCCACGCGGTGCTCCGCAAATACGGGATCTGCCGTATCTGTTTCAGAGAACTCGCCTACAAGGGACAGATCCCCGGCGTGAAGAAGTCGAGCTGGTAAGGAGGCTGAAAGAAATGACAGATCCCATCGCAGATATGCTCACCAGAATCAGAAACGCCCTCACGGTGAAAAAGGAGACCGTGGAGATCCCCGCTTCCAACATGAAGCGCGAGATCGCCCGCATCCTTCTCGAAGAGGGCTACGTGAAGGACGTCAAGGAGACGGGAGAGGGGTACGAAGCAAAGCTCGTGCTCACGCTCAAGTACACGGAGGACGGCAAGTCCGTCGTTTCGGGGCTCAAGCGCGTCTCCAAGCCGGGACTGCGCACCTACAGCGGCGCGCAGAACATGCCCAAAGTGCTGGGCGGTTTCGGCATCGCGATCGTCTCCACCAACAAAGGCATCATGACGGATAAGCAGGCAAAGGCCGCAAACGTGGGCGGCGAAGTGCTCTGCTACGTCTACTAAGGAGGGAATTATGTCGAGAATCGGTAAAATGAGTATCGCGATTCCCGCGGGCGTGAGCGTTGAGTTCAAGGATAAAGTCGTCACCGTCAAGGGTGCGAAGGGTACGCTCACCCAGAACATCACGGGCGCGATCGACGTCAGGAACGAGAACGGTCACGTGCAGGTCGTCGCGCTTGACGAATTGCAGCAGACCAACGCGCTTCACGGACTGTACCGCGCGCTCATCGCCAACATGGTCAAGGGCGTGTCCGAAGGCTATACCAAGAGCCTCGAGGTCAAGGGCGTCGGCTGGAAGGTCGCCATGCAGGGCAACAAGCTCGTCATGAACGTCGGCTTCTCCCACCCCGTCGAATTCGCTTCCCCCGAGGGAATCAAGATCGAGTGCCCCTCGGCTACGGAGATCAGCGTGTCGGGCGTCGATAAGGTGCTCGTCGGACAGGTTGCGGCAGACCTTCGCGCCATCCGCAAGCCCGAGCCCTACCACGGCTACGGCATCCGCTACAAGGGCGAGCATATCGAGCACAAGGAAGGCAAGACTTCCGGTAAGGGCAAGAAGTAAAGGAGCGTGAAGTATGATTACGAAAATCGATAAGAACGCGGTCCGTCAGCGTCGTCACGCCCGTGTCCGCAAGCAGGTATCGGGGACGGCGGAGACGCCCCGCCTGAACGTCTACAGGAGCCTGAACCACATCTACGTGCAGGTCATCGACGACGTGAAGGGCGTGACGATCGCATCCGCTTCCACGATGGAAAAGAGCATCCGCGAACAGCTCGCGGGCAAGACCAAGACGGAAGCCGCCAAGCTCGTAGGGCAGACGGCGGGCGAGCGCGCCAAGGAGAAGGGCGTCGAAGCGGTCGTGTTCGACCGCGGCGGCTATCTCTACACGGGGCGCGTGAAGGCAGTCGCAGACGGCGCGCGCGAAGCCGGACTCAAGTTCTGAGGAGGAAGAAAACATGGCAAGAGACAACAGACCTCAGAGGAGACAGGAGGAAAACGACGGTCTCATCAAAAAGACCATCGAGATCAACCGCGTGAGCAAGACCGTCAAGGGCGGCAAGAACATGCGTTTTGCGGCGCTTGTCGTCGTCGGCGACGGCAACGGCAAGGTCGGCTACGGTCAGGGCAAGTCCAAGGAAGTGCCCGAAGCGATCGAAAAGGCGACGCAGGCGGCAAAGAAGAATATGATCAGCGTGCCTATCGTGGAGACCACCATCCCCCACGAGGTGCTCGGCAAATTCGGCAAGGGCGCGGTGCTCATGCTCCCCGCCGAAGCCGGTACCGGCGTCATCGCGGGCGGTCCCGTCCGTGCGGTCATGGAGGCTGCGGGCATCAAGAATATCCGCACCAAGTCCCACGGCACGCAGAACGCGGGCAACTGCATCAAGGCGACCATCGAAGGGCTTGCTGCCCTCAAGACGGTGGAAGAGATCGCTGCGCTCCGCGGCAAGGCCGTGGAAGAGATCGTGGGCTGAGGAGGGTGAACGTATGGTAAAAGTCACGCTTGTCAAGAGCACGATCGGCGAAGTCAAGTCCGTCAAGGCGACGGTTGCCGCGCTGGGCCTCACGAAGATCCGCTCGGAAAAGACGTTCGAGGACAGCCCCGCCCTGCAGGGTCAGCTCAAGAAGGTCGCACACCTTGTCAAGGTGGAGACCGTTTAAGAGGAGTTCAACTATGAGAATCGATACGATCGCTCCCGCAGAGGGAGCAAGAACCTCCGAGAAGCGTCTCGGCCGCGGCATCGGCTCGGGGCTCGGCAAGACGTCGGGCAAGGGTCACAAAGGTCAGTGGGCGCGTTCGGGCGGCGGCGTCCGTCCCGGATTCGAAGGCGGTCAGATGCCGCTTGCGCGCCGCATTCCCAAGCGCGGATTCAACAACCGCTTCCGCAAGGAGTACGTCATCGTCAATCTCGCGTCGCTCGCGGATCTGCCCGCAGGGACGGTCGTGGATTACGGCTTTGTGCTTTCCAACGGGCTTGCGAAGGACGTCAAGAACAACGCAGGGCTCAAGGTCCTCGGCGACGGCGAACTCGCAGTCGCACTTACCGTGCGCGCGGCGAAATTTTCTGCAAGCGCGAAAGAGGGCATCGAGAAAGCAGGCGGCACCGCCGAGACAGTCTGAATGTCTCGGCATTCGTCCGTTAAGGACGGCGTACTTCGGTAAGGAGCGGACACAATGATCGAAACTTTGAAAAACGCCTTCCGGAACAAGGACATCAGAAAGAAGATCATCCTGACTCTTCTTCTGCTGCTTCTGTTCCGCGTGGGCTGCTACATTCCCATTCCCGGGCTGACGCGGGATACGTTTGCCGATGCAGTCACGGGCAACGATTTCCTCGCGCTCATGAGCGGCATCACGGGCAGCGCGCTCGCAAACGGCACGCTCTTTGCATTGGGTATCGGACCGTATATCAACGCATCCATCATCATGCAGCTTCTGACGGTCGGCATCCCCGCCCTCGAACGTCTCTCCAAGCAGGGGGAAGAGGGCAGAAAGAAGATCACCAACATTACGCGGTTCGTGACCATCGTGCTTGCCGTCATTCAGTCCGTCGGCATCATCGTCCTGTTCGGACAGAACGAGGGCGCGATCAATACGGCGTACTTCTTTGACTCCATGTGGGTTGCGGGCATCTTCATGACCATCGTCTATACGGCAGGTTCCTGCCTGGTCATGTGGATCGGCGAGCGCATCACCGAATACGGCGTGGGCAACGGGATCTCGATGATCATCTTCATCGGTATCCTCTCCACGGCCGGCACGACCATCGTCGGCAAGTTCGAAACGGCTTTCACCGATATTCCCAACAACCTCGACGAGCTCGGATTCATCCTACTGTTTGTCGTCATTGCCGTCGTCATCTTCTTTGCGATCGTCTACGTCGATCTTGCAGAGCGCAGGATCCCCGTCCAGTACGCAAAGCAGGTGCGCGGGACCAAGATGTACGGCGGACAGTCCTCCGTCATCCCCATGAAGATCTCGGGAAGCGGCGTCATGCCCCTCATCTTCGCTTATGCGATCATCTCCTTCCCGTCCATGATCATGAGCCTTGTGCCCAGTTGGTCGGATGAACTTGAATGGTGGAATAACAACTTCCAGAACGGTACGTACGGGATCTGGTATATCCTCGTGCTGTGCGTGCTCATCTTTGCATTCTCGTTCTTCTATGCGCAGATCCAATTCAATCCCGAAGACGTCTCGCGCAACATTCAGCAGAACGGCGGCTTTATTCAGGGCATCCGCCCCGGAAAGCCCACGGCGGAATATCTTTCCCGCATCAACAAGCGCATCACACTGTTCGGCGCGATCTTCTTGACGCTCGTCGCGTTCGTTCCCTCCATCGCATTTTCGTGGGCGGGCAACGACCTCGTGAACGTCTTCTCGACGACGGGTATCCTCATCGTCGTGTCCGTCGCGCTCGAGTTCGACAAACAGCTCCAGTCGCAGATCCTGATGAAGAACTACAAGGGATTCCTGAAGTAAGGAAAACAGGGGAGGAAGGTTATGAATCTCATCTTGCTCGGCGCCCCCGGCGCGGGAAAAGGAACGCAGGCAACCAAGATCGCGGAACGCTACGGACTGGTACACATTTCCACGGGCGACATTTTCCGCGCCAACATCAAGAACGGCACCGAGATCGGCAAGCTCGCAAAGTCGTATATCGACAAGGGCGAGCTGGTTCCCGACGAGGTGACGTGTGCGATCGTCAAGGACCGCCTCACATGGGAGGACGTTGCGAAGTCGAACGGGTATCTGCTGGACGGCTTCCCGCGCAATCTCTTCCAGGCGGAGGAGCTTGACAAGTTCGCCAAGATCGACGGCGTGGTCAATATCAACATTGATTTCAAGCTGCTCATGGACCGCCTGTGCGGCCGCCGCGTCTGCAAGGAATGCGGCGAAAGCTACCACGTCTCCACGCTGAACGGCGCCACGACGTGCGCTCGCTGCGGCGGGGAGCTGTATCAGAGAAAGGACGACAACCCCGAAACGGTGGGCAGCCGTCTCAAGGTCTATGAGGAACAGACGGCGCCTCTCATCGATTATTACACGAAGAAGGGCATCATCCTCAACGTGACGGGCACCGAGGCTCCCGCCGAAGTCCTGTTCGAGCAGGTAAAAGCGCTCCTGGACGACCTCGCGAAAAGGGTATGATCGCAGCCAAAACGGAAGAGGAGATCGCGCTTCTGCGCGAACCCTGCCGCATCGTCAGGGACTGCCTGGCGTTCGTGGAAGAGCGCATCAGGGCGGGCATGACGACCAAGGACGTGGACGAAATGGTCTACAAGTTCATCACGGCGAGCGGTGCGGAGCCGAGCTGTCTCGGCTATTGCGGGTATCCCGCCTCCGCGTGCGTCTCGGTAAACGAAGTGGTCGTGCACGGCATTCCGGACGACAGAGTCATCGAAGAAGGCGACATTGTCAGCGTCGATCTGTGCGCCTATAAAAACGGGTTTCACGGCGACGGCGCACGCACCTTCTGCATCGGTGAGGTGAGCGACGAGAAGAAAAAACTCGTCCGCGTCACGCGCGAGTGCTTCTTTGAAGCCATGGAAGGGCTGAAGGCGGGTACGCCGCTCTACGACATCGGCTACAAGGTGCAGCGCTATGCGGAGAGCAACGGGTTCTCCGTCATCCGTTCCTACACGGGACACGGCATCGGAAAAGAGATGCATGAAGATCCCGCCGTTCCGAACTTCGGGCGCAAAGGTACGGGACCGCGCCTTCCCGAAAACGCCGTCATCTGCGTCGAGCCGATGATCGCGGCGGGCGGCTGGCGCGTCAGAGTTTTAGACGACGGCTGGACCGCCGTCACGCTGGACAAAAAGCCCGCGGCGCACTACGAGAACACCATCGTCATCCGTGAAAACGGTGTCGAGATCCTGACCTTGTAATAATTCGGAGGAAAGAATGTCCAAAGACGACGTTATCGAGACGGAAGGCAGAGTCATCGAAGCCCTTCCCAACGCTACGTTCAAGGTGCGGCTTACCAACGGGCACGTCATCACGGCGTATATCTCGGGCAAGCTGAGAATGAATTATATCCGCATCATTGAAGGCGACGCTGTCAAGCTGGAGATGAGTCCCTATGATCTGACGAAGGGGCGCATCACCTGGCGCAGCAAATCCTGATTCCGGACGGATCTTTCGGCAGAGCCGCGCGCCTTGCCCGGAACATCACCCGAAATACACTAAAACCTGAAATAAGGAGAACAACAATGAAAGTACGTCCTTCCGTCAAACCCATGTGCGACAAGTGCAAGGTCATCAAGAGAAACGGAAAAGTTATGGTGATCTGCTCGAAAGACAAGAGCCATAAACAAAGACAGGGCTAAAACAGTTGACAAACCGCGGGAAAATGTGATATACTTTTTTCCGCGGTTTACAAAAATACCGTAAAAATGCAGCGAAAGAAGCGGATTTTGACACAAAAAGTGCGTCAAAGTCTGCTTGTTTTGCGCGTTCAAAGGGAAAACAACACGGTTTTGCGGCGGAAATATTTTCCACTGTTTCCCCGCGGATCGGTCTTTCATACATTCATTATCATTACCGAAAATATCACGGAGGAATTTCAATGGCACGTATTGCCGGTGTGGATTTACCCAGAGAAAAACGGGTAGAGATCGGTCTGACCTATATTTACGGCATCGGTCTCACCACGTCCAAGAAGATCCTGGCTGCGACGGGCATCGATCCCGATACGCGCGTGAAGGATCTCGACGAAAACGACGTTTCCAAGCTGAGAGAATACATCGACCACAACTATACGGTGGAAGGTGAACTTCGCGGGGCGGTCAGCCTCAACATCAAGCGCCTGATGGAGATCGGGTGCTATCGCGGCGTCCGTCACAGAAAAGGTCTGCCCGTACGCGGACAGAGCACCAAGCGCAACGCGCGTACCCGCAAGGGACCGCGCCGCACGGTGGCGAACAAGAAGAAGTAAGGAGAGAGCGATATGGCAGCAGATAAGAGAAGAGTCGTTTCGCGCAAGAAAAGAGAACTCAAAAAGGTGGACAGGGGTCAGGTGCACATCCAGTCCACGTTCAACAATACGCTCGTGACCATCACGGACATGAACGGCAACGCGATCTCCTGGTCGAGCGCCGGATCCCTCGGGTTCCGCGGTTCCAGAAAGGGCACGCCCTTTGCGGCGCAGATGGCTGCCGAGACGGCGGCGAAGGCGGCAAAAGAGCACGGCCTGCGTTCCGTCGAAGTGTACGTCAAAGGTCCCGGCGCGGGCAGAGAGTCCGCGATCCGCGCGCTGGCGAACTGCGAGCTGGAGGTGACGCTCATCTCCGACGTTTCGCCCATCCCGCACAACGGATGCCGTCCGCCCAAGCGCAGAAGAGTGTAAGGTAAGGAGAGAATCATGGCAATCAACAAGTATCATAAAATGAAGAGGTGCAGATTCCTCGAGCTCGATCCCGCCGTCGTCGGCTGCTATAAGAAGTCCATCCGTACGTCGGGCAGAAAGTCGAGAAAGGTCTCCGAATACGGGCTGCAGCTTCGCGAGAAGCAGAGAGCAAAGTTCATCTACTGCGTCAGCGAGAAGCAGTTCCACCGCTACTATGAGATGGCAGACCGCATGAAGGGCGTCACGGGCGAGAACATGCTTTCGCTTCTGGAGCGCCGTCTCGACAACGTGGTGTACCGTCTCGGTTTTGCGGCGACTCGTCTTCAGGCGCGCCAGCTCGTCAGCCACGCGCACTTCTCCGTCAATGGCAGAAAGGTAGATATTCCCTCGTACATCGTCAAGGCGGGCGACGTGATCGCCGTCCGTGAGAACAGGGCGAAGAACAAATATTTCGAGCAGGTCAAGACGGCAAAGGCGGGAAATCTTCCCAAGTGGCTGGAGGGCGACCTCGAAAAACTGGAAGGAAAAGTTCTCGAGCTTCCCAAGAGGGAGGACATCGACACTCAGATCGCGGAGCACATGATCGTCGAGTTGTACTCCAAGTAATCAACCCCAAGGAGGTAGCTTTATGATCGAAATGGACATGCCCAAGATCGAGGTCGTGGAGAACGACGCGAAATCGTACGCGAAGATCGTCGTCGAGCCGCTCGAAAAGGGATTCGGCCTTACGATCGGCAACTGCTTAAGAAGAATCCTTCTCTCCGCGCTTCCCGGAGCTGCGGCGCAGGGGATCAAGTTCATGGACGGCACGGTGAAGCATGAGTTTTCCGCGCTTCCCGGCGTCAAGGAAGACGTCACCGAGATCATTCTCAACCTGAAGCTCCTCGCGATCAAGACGAGAGTCACCGACAAAGATTATACCAAGACGCTCCGCCTCACCAAGGAAGGACCCGCGGTCATCACGGCTGCGGACATTTCGCAGGATGCGGAAGTCGAGATCATCAATTCCGATCAGTATATCTGCACGGTGGACGAGGGCGGAAAGATCGACATGGAGATCACGATCGGGCGCGGCAGGGGATATAAACCCGCCAAGGAAAACAAGCAGCCCGTGATCGACTACATCCCCATCGACTCCATCTATACGCCCGTCCAGAAGGTCAACTACAACGTCGAGCCCGCGCGCGTCGGTCAGAACATCGACTACGACAAGCTCACGCTCGAAGTGTGGACAAACGGGACCTTCTCCGGCAGAGAGATCGTGTCGCTCGCGGCAAAGATCATGCAGGATCACATCAATCTGTTCGTCAACCTGTCCGATACCATCAAGGATATGGACATTCTCGTCAAGACGGACGACGACAAGCAGCAGCAGATTCTCTCCATGAAGATCGAGGATATGGACTTCTCCGTCCGTTCCTACAACTGTCTGAAGAGAGCCAACATTCATACCGTGGAAGACCTGATCAGCAAGACGGAGGACGAGATGCTCAAAGTCCGCAATCTGGGCAAGAAGTCGCTCGACGAAGTCATGCAGAAACTCGAAGCGTACGGTCTTTCGCTCGCAAAAAAGGAGGATTAAATTATGCCCGGCAAATTGGGTAAAACGACGGAGCAGCGCCTTGCAATGCTGCGCAATCAGGCGTCCCAGCTCCTTTGGTACGGAAGACTCGAGACGACGGCTCCCCGCGCAAAGGAGCTTCGTCCGTACGTTGAAAAGCTCATCACGAAGGCGGTGAACACCTATGACGACGTGGTCGAATTCGACGTGGTCGCCAAGGACAAGAAGGGCAAGGAGATCAAGACGACTGCCGTAAAAGACGGTCCCAAGAAGCTCGCCGCCCGCCGCGCCATCATGGCAAAGACGTACGACCTTCAGGAGATCAAGGCGTTCAACGAAAAGAAGAGCGACTACAAAAAGCGCACGGCAAAGGTGCAGCATCCCCTGATGGAGAAGCTGTTCAACGAGATCGCGCCCAAGTACGCGCAGCGCAAGGAAGAGATCGGTCAGGGCGGCGGTTATACCCGCATCTACCTGCTCGGTCAGCGCCGCGGCGACGGTGCGGAAGTCGCCGTGATCGAGCTTGTATAACGATCGCAACTGAAAAGATCCCGTGCAACGGCACGGGATCTTTTGTTTGCGGCGCAGCGGACATGCTGCGGCGCGCCGTTCCGGAGCAGCATCGGCACAGGGGAAAGGAATGTCTGCCGTTCCGGAAATTTTGAAGCCCGGAGCGCGGTTCGTCAAATTTGTTGCCTTTCCGCAAATAACGTGCTATAATATGTCTGAAAATACAAATAAGGAGTTATTCTTATGGCTGATAAAAAGGAAAAGGCAAAAGAGCGCTACGAAGAGCTCGCTTACGAAAAGAAGAACTATTACGAAGAAGCCTCCAAGAAGGAACGCAAAGCGATCTACGCCTATGCAGAGGGCTACAAGGCGTTTCTCGACGCCGCCAAGACGGAGCGCGAGGCATGCGACGTTGCGGTCTCCATGGCGCAGGAGAAGGGCTTTACCGAGTATCATTTCGGCGATCCGCTTGCGGCGGGGGACAAAAAGTATTTCGTCAACCGCGGGAAGTCCGTCGTCGTATTCCGCGTCGGCACGCGCGATCTGGAGACGGACGGCATGCGCATCATCGCTTCGCATATCGATGCGCCGCGCGTCGATATCAAGCAGGTCCCTCTGTATGAAGAGGGCGGCATGTGCTTTCTGAAGACGCACTATTACGGCGGCATCAAAAAGTATCAGTGGACGGCGATCCCGCTCGCGCTGCACGGCGTCGTCGTGCTCAAGGACGGCACGCGCGTTCAGATCAAAGTGGGGGAAAATCCCAAGGATCCCATTTTCTATATCGACGATCTGCTTCCCCACCTCGGCGGCGAGCAGATGGGCAAGACGGGCGGAAAGATCATCGAGGGCGAGCAGCTCAACGTCGTCGTGGGCGGGCTTCCCTGCGCCGACGGCGAAGCCGGCAAGAAGATCAAGTACACCGTGCTCGACTACCTCAATAAGGAATACGGCATGTGCGAAGAGGATTTCCTCTCGGCAGAGCTTTCCGCCGTTCCCGCCTATCCCGCGCGCGACGTCGGTTTTGACCGCGCGCTGATCGGCGCTTACGGGCATGACGACCGCGTGTGCGCTTATCCCGCGCTGACGGCTGTGCTGGACGAAAACAGCGAACACACCGTGCTTGCCATGCTGGTCGACAAGGAAGAGATCGGCAGCGAGGGCACCACGGGTATGCAGTGCAAGGTGTACGAAGATCTGATGGAAGAGATCGCGGTCGCTTTGGGTGCGAATTTCCGCAAGGTGCGCTATGCTTCCAAGTGTCTTTCCTCCGACGTGACGGCGGCATACGATCCCAACTTCCCGGGCGTTTTTGAAAAGATGAACGCCGCGATCGTCTCCTGCGGGACCTGCATGAGCAAGTTCACGGGGGCGCGCGGGAAGAGCGGTTCCAACGACGCTTCCGCCGAGTTTGTGGGCGAAGTGCGCAGAATGTTCGCCAAAGAGGGAGTGATCTGGCAGACGGCGGAGCTGGGCAAGGTAGACGCCGGCGGCGGCGGAACGGTCGCCAAGTTCCTCGCGAACCTGAATATCGACACGGTCGATCTCGGCGTGCCCGTCATCTCCATGCATGCGCCCTATGAACTGATCTCCAAGGCCGACCTTTACAGCAACTACAAGGCGTTCCTTGCATTCATGAAGTAAGATCAAAAAATTCCGAAGCGTCTGCTTCGGAATTTTTTTATACCTGTCAAATATCATGCGGCGCAGGCAACAGATGTCCCGCGGCGTCCGGCGCAAGCGGAGTTTCATTCCATAAAAAAACTGTGAGGGCTTTTTTTGTTGCAGTCTACCGAAGCGGAAAACGGGCAGGTGACTCCCGCAAAGCTACCTTATGGCACACGCACCTGTCTGTTTAGTGCTGCTGTATCCCTACCCTGACACGGTTCGCAGGGATGCGTTGCATAAGACCTTGCGATCAACATTCCTTACCCGACGCAGCCTTCCATAGACGGCACCGAGAAAAGCGTTCGGCTCTGCTATAGCGGATTGCAGATACAGGGCACCGCTAACTCCCCACCTATCACAGCACAAATAGGATAGCACATTTCCTTGCAAAATGCAACCGAAATTGCCCCGAAAATCAAACGATGCGGTGCGCCGTTTTTCCCGTCGGGCGGGGCGCCGTTTCGGGACGGACCTGTCCGCAGGGCGGCGCGGGATCGCCGTTTTCCAGGCGCGCAAGTTCCTTTGCGATGCGGCGGAGTTCGCGTTCGATGCATACGTAGCGCACGGCACGCCATACCGTGACAGCAAGCGCGGCAAACAAGAATGCGGCGCCCCATAACTTTTCCAGCCCCTCTGCAAAGAGAAAGAGGGAGATCGCCGCAAGCGTCAGCGCGCTCACCGAAAACCATGCGGCGCGAAGGTGTTCCGCGCTTCTTCCGGCGCTCTTTTCGCGGCAGTCCGCCAGCTGACGCCTGAGTTCTTCCCGACGGTATTTCATGTTTGTTTCCGACATAACCCAAACTCCCAGGATACGATACTATCATTATAGCGGGAGGTTGTAAAAAATTTTACACAAAGTTGTCATAAAAATGTAATAAATCGGCGCGAAGAACAAATTTTTCCGATATGGCGGGATTTTGCATGCGGGCGGTCGGAAACAGGTTGACATTTTTGCGCGGCGGGACTACAATATGCGGGAAGAGAAAAGGAGATCACTATGTCAGATTGTACGCACGATTGTTCGACCTGCAGCAGCAACTGCTCCTCGCGTGATAAGTCTTCCTTCATCAAACCCCTGCATGAGGGTGCGAGCGTCAGGAAGACGATCGCCGTTGCGAGCGGGAAAGGGGGCGTCGGCAAGTCCCTTGTCACCTCGCTGCTTGCCGTACGCGCCATGGCGCGCGGCTATCGCACCGCCGTTCTTGACGCCGACATTACGGGACCGTCCATCCCCGGGGCGTTCGGCGCAAAACTGCGCGCGACGGGGGATGAGGGCGTCATCTATCCCGTCCGCACGATGAGCGGCTTGCAGCTCATGTCCATGAACAGCCTTTTGGAGCATGACGACGATCCCGTCGTCTGGCGCGGCACGCTCATTGCGGGGGCGGCGGTACAGTTCTGGACGGACGTCCTGTGGGAAGACGTGGACATCATGTTCATCGATATGCCGCCCGGAACGGGCGACGTTCCGCTCTCCGTCTTTCAGAGCATTCCGCTGAGCGGGATCATTGTCGTGACCACGCCGCAGGACCTTGTCGAGATGATCGTCAAAAAGGCGGTCAACATGGCAAAGATGATGAACGTGCCCGTTTTGGGGCTGGTCGAAAATATGAGCTATTTTACCTGCCCCGATTGCGGTAAACAGTATGAGATCTTCGGCAGGAGCAAGGCGGCGGAGCTTGCCGCGGAATACGGCATTCCTGCCGTCGCGCGTATGCCCATCGATCCCGCCGTCGCCCGTTTCGCGGACGAGGGCAGGATCGCCGAAGCAAATACGGACGCGCTTGCCGAGGTGTTCCTCTCCATCGAGAAGGCGAGGGAAATCGAGGATTTCTCCAAGGAATAAGGGCATGAGGCGGAAGGGCAGAACAAGGGAGGAAGTACACCCCAAGGCGCTGCATATCCCGCGCGAGTTTCCTTCGCGGGAGGAAGCAGCGCGTTTCATGCATGACGAAATGCTTCCGCCCGGTACGCTGGAGACGCGGTATGCATGCGGCGGCGAGGTGCGTTGCGTCATCTTCCGCTCCGCAAACGGGTATATGACCTATCAGTTCGAACGCCTGTACTTTCTGGACGCGGAGGAATACCGCCACAGCGCCGTGCCCGCCGTCTGGCAGCCGTTGCAAGAGGGGCTTTACAAGCCGGTCTATACCAGCCTGCGCGATTTAAGACGGCAGCTTGCTTTTGAACCGGTATACAGGACATATTTCGGGAAAAACAATTGAATTTTCAAAATAAAACACACAGGCTGCGCCATCGGCGCAGCCTGTGTGTTTGTTACATTTATTACTCTTCGGGCGTTTCGATAAAGTCGGTTGCCGCCCAGCGCTTGGTGGATTCCACGGCGCTTTCGCAGCTTTCCTGCGTGTTGTAGTTGGAGCTGACGCACAGAAGCCGCTTCTGCGCATTGGTCAGGCGGAAGATATAGTCGCCCGCTTTTGTCTTGATGACGGTGAAATTCCCCGCCGCAATACTCTTTTTATAGGTCGCAATGCCGCTCTTGGCGCCTGCCACGGTGGAATACTCGTTGCTGACGAGCATCACTTCGCCGTTGTTGGCGCGCAGCTCGAACACATAGCCGCTGTCTCCGGCGCGGATCACCCACTTTCCTGCGGGCGCCGTCTTCTTCTTCGGGGCGGCTGCGGGCTTCTTGGCAGGGGCTTTCTTGGACGCGGGCTGCGTCGTCTTCGGTTGCTTTTTCACGGATGTATCCTCCTTCTGTGCTTCTGCCGCGGCAGGGACTGCCTCGGGCTGAGGTTCAGATTCGGGCTGAGGAGCGGGCTCCTCGGGCTGTCCGGCTTCTGCTGCGGGAAGCGCTTCTTCCTGCGCGGGGGCGGGCAGTTCTTCCTCCTGTACGGGCGCCGGAAGTTCCTCCTCCGTCGGTGCGGGCAGCTCTTCGTCCTGTTCGGGAGCAGGCTGAGGAACGACCTCCTCCGCAGGTTCTTCTTCGGCTGCCGCAGGCTGCGCTTCCTCTGCTTGTTCGGGTGCAGGTTCTTCGGAAGGCTGTGCGGGCTCCGCAGCCGGTTCTTCTGCCTCCTGTGCGGGTTCTTCCGCGGCGCCGGCCGCTTCCTGCGTGGCGGCTTCCTCTTCCCGTTTCTGCTTTTTGTACTTCGCGGAGAGAACGATCATCGTGATGATGAGCGCGATGATCAGGACGAGGACGATGGCGAGAATGATGGTAAGCGCGAGATTATCCATGAGATAATCCCAGACCGACGTGCTTGTTGCATTCAGCATTGCGTACATTGCAGTTTCACTCCTTTCTGTTTACTCCATTTTATCACGAAAAACAAATCCTGTCAATGCATTGACAAATAATTTTAGATACTGTATGATAAGAATATGGTGAAAATTGCGGTGATCGGCGGCGGCGCGGCGGGCATGGCGTGCGCCGTGCTGCTTGCAAAAGCGGGAAAATGCGTGACGGTCTTCGAACGGGGGGAGCGTCTCGGGAAAAAACTTTCGGCGACGGGCAACGGTCAGGGAAACGTGACCAATCGGAATATGGACGCGTCGCACTATTTTTCGGACGACCGGGAGAAGGTCGCCCGCGTCCTTGCGCGCTTTTCGGCGCAGGACGCCGTGCGCTTTCTCGAAGACATGGGCGGGCTCTTTCTGCCCGATGCCCGCGGCAGGGTATATCCTGCGGGGCGGCAGGCTTCCGCCGTCACCGATCTGTTCCGCCGCGAGCTGGAGCGCCGCTCGGTGCGTGTTCTGACGGGGACGCGCGTGGAGAAACTGACGTATGACGGGAACTTCCGCATTGCCTTTGCGGGCGGAACGGAGCGGGCGGACGCCGTCGTGCTTGCCGCGGGCGGAAAGGCGGCAAGGCAGTTCGGCACGGACGGCACGGCGTACGCGCTCGCCGAGGGATTCGGGCACACCGTCGCGCCGCTTTCGCCCGTTCTGGTGCAGCTCCGCTGCGATCCTGCGGCGGTGCGCGGGCTGAAGGGGATCCGTGTTGACGCGGGACTGCGTCTGCTGCGCGGCGGCAGGGCGATCTACGCCTGCCGCGGAGACGTGCTCTTTACGGAGAGCGGCGTGTCGGGCGACGCCGTCTTCCGCGCTTCCTCGCATGCGGAAAAGGGCGACACGCTGCTGCTCGACTTTCTGCCCGACGTCGGGGAACAGGCGCTTGCGCGTGCCGTCGGCGAGGGCGCCGACGGGCTGCTATGCGTCGTCAACAACGGTTTGGGGCGGCACATCTGCCGCCTTGCGGGCGGCGCCAGGGAGCGCGTTCTGACGCTTCTGAAGGCGTTTCCCCTGACGCTGACGGGGACGCTCGGCTTCGACTATGCGCAGGCGACGCGCGGCGGCATTCCGCTGGCGGAGACGGACGAAAATCTGATGAGCGTCTTTCGGAAAAACCTCTGTTTTGCGGGGGAGATCCTCAACGTGGACGGCGAATGCGGCGGGTACAACCTGCACTGGGCGTTCGCTTCGGCGCATCTTGCCGCGGAGGCATTGCGATGAGAAAAATATTTACGGGGCTGACGCTCCGTCCCCATCAGAAGGAGAGCGCGCTCGTCCGGCTGTGCGAAAAAAAGCTGCACGCGCCCTGCCGTTATTTTAAAATTCTGAAGAAGTCGCTGGACGCGCGCGATAAATCGGACATCCGGTGGGTATATTCCGTCGAGTGCGGCACCGAGCCGTACACGCCGCCTCCGCGCACGTTTGCGCAGGTGCCGCATCCGCCCAAGGTCGTCATTGCGGGCGCGGGACCTGCGGGGCTGTTCTGTGCGCTGCGCCTGCTCGACTGCGGCGTCGCGCCCGTGATCATAGAGCGCGGCAAGCGGGTGGAGGAGCGCGCGCGTGACGTACAGGCGTTCATGCAGACGGGCGTGTTCGATCCCTCCAGCAACATTCAGTTCGGCGAGGGAGGCGCAGGCGCGTTTTCGGACGGGAAGCTCAACACGCAGACCAACGACAGGCGCAACCGCGACGTGCTCGACACCTTCGTACGCTTCGGCGCGCCCGAAGAGGTGGGCTACCTCGGAAAGCCGCACGTGGGCAGCGACAATTTGAAAAAGGTGGTCGCCAATCTGCGCGCGGAGATCATCGGGCGCGGCGGCGAATTCCGCTTTTCCGAGACGCTCACCGACGTGCGCATCCGCGACGGCAGACTTGCGGAGATCGTGACGGAGCGCGGGGCGGAGGCGTGCGACGCGCTGGTGCTCGCAGTCGGGCACAGCGCGCGGGATACCTTTGAAATGCTGCTCTCCCGCGGGTTTGCGGTCGAACAGAAGGAATTTGCCGTCGGCGTGCGCATCGAGCATCTGCAGGCGGCGATCGGCAGGGCGCAGTACGGCGCGGGTTATGCGGCGCTTCCCGCCGCCGACTACAAGCTGGTGTCGCACGCGTCGGAGCGCGCCGTGTTCACCTTCTGCATGTGCCCCGGAGGCGTGGTCGTACCTGCGGCGAGCGAGGAAGGCGGCGTCGTCACCAACGGGATGAGCGACTTCGCGCGCGACGGCAGGAACGCCAATTCCGCGCTCGTCGTGCAGGTGAAGAAGGAGGACTTCGCAAGCGAGCATCCCCTGGCGGGCGTGCAGTTCCAGCGCAGGCTCGAGCGCGCCGCGTTTGCGGCGGCGGGGGGCGGATACCGTGCGCCCGTGCAGCTCGTGGGCGATTTCCTTGCCGACAGGGAGAGCTATTATTTCGGCGAGGTAAAACCCACCTACGCGCCCGCGACAAGTTTTGCGCCCATGCAGTCCATCTTCCCGCGCGTCATCACGGACGCCATGAAGGCGGCGCTTCCCGATATGGACGCCCGTCTTTCGGGGTTCGCGGCGTACGAAAGCGTTCTGACGGGCGTGGAGTCGCGCACGTCTTCCCCCGTGCGCATCGTGCGCGGGAGCGATCTGCAGGCGGTCGGCATTGCAGGCGTGTATCCCTGCGGCGAGGGCTGCGGGTATGCGGGAGGCATCACTTCCGCCGCCGCAGACGGGATCCGCGTGGCGGAAGCCATCTGCGAGCGATATTCTCAGCCTTGATCCATTGCGGAATTTTACTGCCTTTTAATGGGAATATCACATATTGGACACGAACGTATTGTAAGATAAAGGCACGATCCAAGGACGGGATCCCCGTCCGAAGATATGGATCTGCCTACTCTCCACAATTTTTTCATATTCTCTCAAAGCGAAGCGCACACCGTAGTGATACGGGGTGCGCTTTGCGGTTTTTGGATCAATCGTGAAAATTTCCGCCGATCTCTTGCCAAACGGCGCATTTTATGGTACAATCTGGAAAACGATATTTTGGAAGGGGGGAAGTTTTATGAACAAAAAATGGAAGGCGCTCGCGCTTCTTCTGGGATGCACGTTCGCGCTTGCCGCGTTCGCGGCTTGCGCACCGAAGGACGATCCGGGCGGGGATGATCCGGGGATCACCGATCCCGACGACAATACCGATCCCGTCGAAGACGGCGTTGCGGCGTCCTATCGCATTTGTTTCGACAACGTCGGGGGGGGGTACCTTGACGGTTCCGTGACGTCCGTCGACGTCGGCAACGTGACCGTAGTCGCCGGCTACAATGCCGCAGGGACGAAGGTCGGCGATCCTTCGACGATCGCTTCGTATGCGGACGGCGTATTTACGGCAAAGAGCGCGGGGACGGTGATCTACCGCGGCGCGGGCGGCGCGCTCGGCTCGGTCGAGGTCGTGCCCGCATACGTCACCGATCCCGGCTATCAGTATCAGGGGAACAGCAGGGATTTTGACGAAGTGAACGGAGAGGCGGTGCTCGGCTATACGCACGATCCCTCCCTCATCGAAGTGAAGGACGGGGACGGGAGATCCGTCTATTATATCTTCTCCACGGGCTGGAACAACGAGACGTCGGCGGTCATGGGCTCCATGGCGGGACAGCTCACCTACGGCAACGCCATCCATGTCTCTTACGACGGCATGAAGACCTGGATGCTGTTGGGCAGAACGTTTGCAGAAAGCACGCGCGACGAAGACTTCGTGGATGCGCGTTCGGGCGAATGGCTGTACAAAGAGGGCGGCACGTCCGAGGAAACGGGCACGCCGAACGGTTACAGCGAAGCGGAAGCGAGCTGGTGGGCGCCCGATATTGTGGCGAAGCCCGACGGCAGCGGCTATTGGCTGTATACCTGCGTCGTGGACGGCGCGGGCGATAACGAAGGCATGCGCGTTCCCGGTGAGTCGGGCGTGTATGCGCGCGCCTGCATCCTCTTGTACGAATCGGCGACGCTGGACGCGGGCACTTTCAAACCCGTGCTCGACGAAAACGGCGATCCCGCCGTTCTGATGCAGTCCACCATCCGCCGCGGGGAATCGGAAAAGGACGTCAACGGCATCGATCCGCAGATCATCTACGATGAAGACGGCAAAATGTACATGGCGTACGGCTCCTTCGGTTCGGGCAATTATCTCATCGAGCTCGATCCCGAAACGGGGCTCAGGAAGGACGGCAAGGGCTGGCAGTCGCACGACGACATCCGCGATTGGGTGGAGAACGACATTCAGGATCTGTACAACGGCACGCCTGCCGAGGGCGACACGCAGGCAATCGGCTGGGAACACGACTACTACGGCAAGAACATTTCCAAGCAGAACATGGAGGCGCCCGTCATCGCCCGTCACGACAACGTGACCGTGACGGATGAGAACGGAACGGTCCTCGAAGAGGGCAAGACGTATTACTACTCCATGCATTCCTACGACGGGCTCGGCGACAACTATCAGATGTGGGGCGGCAGAAGCGAGAGCGTCTGGGGCATCTACCGTTCGACAACGGGCGGGATCGTCTACAACGTCGGCCCCGGAAACGGCGGCAACGAGGGCAACAAGTACATGGGCGCGTTCACCTGGCACAATAAGAGCGCGGGGAACACGGAGCTTGACATCATCCTGCCCGGTCATAACGATCTGTTTACGACCTCGGGCGGCGTTTCGGTCGCGGCATACATTACGCGCCGCGACGGCAACAACGCAAGTTTCGTGACGCAGATCCATCAGTACTATCTCAACAGTTTCGGCGAGATCGTCATCAATCCCAACCGCTACGGCGGCGAGATGGACCGCGCCGTGTCGGCGGAAGAGCTGTTCCGCTTCACGGAGGACGGAAAGTTCAAAATGGTGGTCGCGCTCAATCAGCGCGATACCAACAGCTCCTACAACGCGGTCAACGTCTCCCGCGACGTCACGCTCACGCAGAACGAGAGCGATGCGAACAGCGGCGATATTTACGACGGCGCGACGGCGACGGGAACGCCCATCGGCAGCTGGAAGATGTACGGCGACGGCTATATCAAGTTCACCTTTACCGAACCGCTCAAAGGTTCGAACGGCGTCAGCAGCGGCGAGACGGTGTTCTACGGCGTGGTGCGTCCCGCATGGTTGGGCGATCAGAACAAGTCCGGTTTCACGATCACCTGCCTCGGACAGACGGAGGGGAACAGACGCAGCATGACGATGTTCATGAACAACTATTCGACCATGACGGGCAGCGGACTGGTCGGCGAATGATCACAAAAACCCTGCGGTATCCGCAGGGTTTTTTCATGCAAATTTTCCCGCGGGTATTGCATTGCGCGCGGCTTTGCGGTATAATCGGGAAAGGGGGAATCATATGCAGGACATCAGATATCTGGAACGGCTCTCCGTGCAGTTTCCGACGGCGGCGGATGCGGCGACGGAGATCATCAATCTTTCGTCGGTGCTCAACCTGCCCAAGGGAACGGAGCACTTCATCACCGATATTCACGGCGAATATGAACCGTTTCTGCACATTCTCAAGAACGGCTCCGGTTCCATCCGCAAGAAGATCGAGGAAGAATTCAAGGGATCGCTCTCCATGAAGGAGAAAAAGTCGCTGGCGACGCTCATCTACTATCCTTCGGAAAAGCTCGCTCAGATCGAAGCTACGGAAGAGGACCTTGACGACTGGTACAAGACGACAATTTATCGCCTTGTGCGGGTGAACCGCCGCATCGCGTCCAAGTATACGCGCTCGCGCGTGCGCAAGGAACTGCCGCACGACTATGCCTATATCATCGAGGAACTGCTCGGCGAAAAGGAGGAGGTGGAGGACAAGGAGGCGTACTACAGCGGCATCATTTCCGCCATCATCTCCACCAAGCGGGCGCGGCACTTCGTCATTGCGTTCTGCGATCTCATCCGGAGGCTCGCCGTGGACCGCATCCATATTTTGGGCGATCTGTTCGACCGCGGTCCCGGGGCGCATATCATCCTCGACACGCTGCTCGGCTTTGACAACGTGGATTTTCAGTGGGGCAACCACGATATTTGCTGGATGGGCGCGGCGAGCGGGAGCCTTGCGTGCATTGCGTCCGTCGTGCGCATTTCGGCAAAGTACGGCAATTTTGCCACCATTGAAAACGGTTACGGCATCAACCTTCTGCCGCTTGCCAAGTTTGCGCTCGATACCTACGCGGGCGATCCGTGCGCCTGTTTTGCGATCAACGGTTCGCAGAGCTACGAGCCGTACGATCCCGATATGGACCGCAAGATCCACAAGGCGATCACCATTATTTTGTTCAAACTCGAAGGGCAGCTCATCGCGCGCCATCCCGAATATAACATGGACGGGCGCAGGCTCCTCGACAAGATCGACCGCGAACACGGCACGGTGACGATCGACGGAAAGGCGTATCCGCTGGAGGATACCAACTTTCCGACCATCGATCCGGACGATCCCTACCGCCTGTCCGCAGGTGAGGCGCTCGTCATGGAAAAGCTGCGCTATGCCTTCGTCAACAGCGAAAAGCTGCGCCGTCACGTCGCCTACCTGTTCACGCGCGGCAGCATGTACCGCGTCTGCAACGGAAATCTGCTGTACCACGGCTGCGTGCCGCTCAACGAGGACGGTTCCTTCAAGGAGGTCCGCGTGGGGGACGGGAAGTATGCAGGCAGGGCGCTCTTCGACGAATTGGAGAGCTGGGCGCGCAGGGGCTACTATCTGCCGGAGGGGGAAGAGAAGCAGTTCGGTCAAGACACGATGTGGTTTCTGTGGGCGAATGAAAATTCCCCGCTCTACGGCAAGGAGCGCATGACCACGTTCGAGCGCTACTTCGTCAGGGACGAGAGCTGCTATTTCGAGGCGAAAAATTCCTATTACAGTTATCTGAACGACGATAAGGTCATTTCGCGCATCATGCGGGAATTCGGGCTGGATCCCGCGTCGCCCGCGTCTCATATCATCAACGGTCACATGCCCGTGCATCTGAAGAGCGGCGAAACGCCCATCAAGTGCGGCGGCAGGCTGCTGATGATCGACGGCGGCATGTCCCGTCCCTATCAACGGGAGACGGGCATTGCGGGCTATACGCTCATCGGCAACTCTTACGGCATGCGCCTTGTCGCCTATGAGCCCTTCCGCTCGGCGGAGGAAGCCATCCGCAGCGAGAGCGACATCCACTCCGTCACAGAAATGGTGCAAAAGACCAATTACCGCCTTTCCATCCGCGATACGGACGAGGGGAGGCGCATGCAGGAGACCATTGCGGAGCCTGTCTCTTATACACATCTGACGCTGCCGACGACTAGCCTTGT